>CAIXNB010000145.1 GCA_903920695.1 uncultured beta proteobacterium | reverse complement strand
AGCGCAACGTGGCGCTCAAAGACCTGGTATCCCAGGTGCTGACCTTTGACTACCTTGGCGCACTGGCCGTGTCTCTGGCTTTTCCACTGCTGCTGGTGCCCCAGCTCGGCCTGATTCGCACCGGCCTGCTGTTCGGCTTGATGAACGCCGCCGTGGCCTTGTGGGCACTGTGGCTGTTTCGCCATGAGCTGCGCCACATGCGCGCCCATGCCCTGGCCTGTGGACTGACCCTGCTCGCACTGACTGGCGCCATGGCCAGCGCCGACCACATCACGAGTTGGGCTGAAGACAGGATGTACCAAGACCCGGTGCTGTTCGCCATCACCTCGCCCTACCAGCGTATCGTGGTCACCCACGCCGGCGGAGAAGGCCGTGCCGGCTACCGCCTGTTCCTCAATGGCAATCTGCAGTTCGCCCAGCGTGACGAGTACCGCTACCATGAAGCGCTGGTGCACCCGGCCATGGCGGCGCACGGCGGCGCGAAACGGGTGGCTGTGCTGGGCGGCGGCGACGGCATGGCGGTGCGCGAAATCCTCAAATACCCGGGCGTGCAAAGCGTCACCCTGGTTGATCTCGACCCCGCCATGACCCAGTTGTTCTCACAGCAGCCGGCGCTGGTACAGCTCAACGCCGGCGCCCTGCAGTCCGCCAAGGTCAAGATCGTCAACGCCGACGCCTTCAGTTGGCTGGAGACAAACCACGAAACCTTTGACGTCATCGTGGCCGACTTTCCGGACCCGACCAATTTCTCCATCGGCAAGCTCTACACCAACTCGTTTTATGCCCTGCTCGACCAGCACCTGGCCGCCAGCGGTTACGCCGTGATCCAGACCACATCGCCGCTGGTGGCGCGCCGGAGTTTCTGGACCGTTGTCAACACCATCGAGTCGGTCGGACTGATCGCCACGCCCTACCATGCGCACGTACCGAGCTTTGGCGAATGGGGTTACGTGCTGGCGAGCCGGCGGCCTTACCGGGCGCCGACCGCCCTGCCCGCCGGTCTGCGCTTTCTGAATCTGCAAAACCTGGCGCCACTGTTTGATTTCCCGCTCGACATGGCGCGTGTGCCGACCGAGGTCAATCGCTTGTCGAATCAGGTACTGGTGACAAGCTACGAGGCCGAGTGGGGACGGATCGGCCACTGAACCATCCGCCGCGAGCAGTGCTGTTCATGAAACGCCGTCACTTAATTGCCGCCACAGCGCTGCCGCTGCTCGGCTGCGTCGAGCCGCAGGACATCAGCGGCGGCTTCAGCGGCGCCAACTATGGACGTGGCCACATGCTGCGCGACAGCGGCAGCTGGCCGACACCGCACGTGCTGCGCAAAACCAAGATTCTGATCGCCGGCGGCGGCGTTGCCGGACTGGCGGCGGCGCGCGCCTTGCGCCTGCAGGGCATTGACGACTTCGCCTTGCTGGAACTTGAAGACACCGCCGGCGGCAACAGCCGGGGCGGCGCCGTCAACGGCATTGCCTGTCCACTGGCGGCGCACTACCTGCCACTGCCGAGCGACGCAGCACCCGAGGTGCAGGATTTGCTCGAAGAACTGGGCCTGCGCCAGCGCGTGGCGGGGCGCTGGCAATACGACGAGCGCCACCTGTGCCACAGTCCGCAGGAGCGCCTGTTCTTCAACGGTGCCTGGCAGGATGGACTGTTGCCCCTGCAGGATGTAGGCGCCGACACGCTGGCACAGTACCGCAAGATGTCGGTCCTGGTGGAGCAGCTGCGCACGCGCTCGCGCTGGACCATTCCCTGCAGCGGCCGAGCGCTCGATGCGCTGCAGCGCGAGTTGGCCAGCCTCACTTTTTTAGCCTGGCTGGATCAGCAGGGCTTGACCGATCCACACTTGCGCTGGTACCTGGACTATTGCTGCCGCGATGACTATGGTGCCGGCAGCGCAAGGGTCTCAGCCTGGGCCGGCATCCATTACTTTGCCAGCCGCCACGGCTTCAATGTTCCCGGCACCGAATCGCAGGAGCGCGAAGCCGTGCTGACCTGGCCCGAGGGCAACGCCTGGCTGACCCGGCGCATGGCGGCACCCCTGAAAGAACGCCTGCAAACCGCCACCGTGGTGCTGCGCATTGCCAGCGTCAAGCACGGCGTGGAAGTGGACGCCTTCAACGTGGCCACGCAAACGCTGGAGCGCTGGCAGGCGCGGCGCGCGATTGTGGCGCTACCACTGCTGGCAGCGGCACAGGTGACAGAAAACGCGCCTGACTTCCTGCGCCAGGCCGCAGCCCGGATCGCTTATGCGCCCTGGCTGGTGGCCAATATTCAGATCGCTGCGGGGCTCACAGATCGAGCGGGCGCGGCGCCAAGCTGGGACAACGTGCTGTACGGTGCGCCCGGTCTGGGCTATGTGGACGCCATGCACCAAAGCCTGCAAAGCACGCCGGGCGCAACGGTGCTCAGCTATTACCGTGCTCTCGGTGATATGGCGCAGGGTCGGCGCCTGTTGATGAACCGACCCTGGGCTACCTGGCGCGACGATATCCTGGCCGAGCTCGCATTGGCCCATCCGGATTTGGCAAGCAAGACGCGACGCATCGACATCAGCCGTTATGGCCACGCGATGGCAATTCCACTACCTGGCCAGGTCAATCACGCGCCAGTCCCGTCCAGTGCCAGAATGCGCTTTGCCCACAGCGACTGGGCCGGCTATTCCGTGTTTGAAGAAGCGTTCACGCTGGGGCACAAGGCGGCGTGACCTGTCCGCGCCGCATACGATTGCGCTCGACGTGCAGGGGTTCAAACAAGGCCAGCAGGACCAACATCAGGGCCTCGGCCTTGGCACTGTGGTCAGCCCCGAAATTGCAGACATAGACATCAAGCGTTACGGCGCGTTGCTCGGGCCAGGTGTGCACGCACAGATGCGATTCGGCCAGTAGAACGGTGGCGGTGACGCCAGAGTGGCCGTTTGCTGTTGCGGGAAACGCGTGGACCAAATGCGCCACGGCTTGCAGCCCCGCTGTCTGCACCATCTGCACGCAATGCCGGCCCAGCAAATCCGGCTCGATCAACCACTGCAATGCACAGCGGCAGTCGTAAAGATCGGCGGTCAGGTGCAGGCCTTGCATGCTTGAGTATCGTGGATTTATTGAAAAAGTTGAGAAGTGAATTGTCGATCAACAAGCTGCCTTCCTTGCGGTAGGCACGGAAATTATCAGAATGAACTTGAGTGCCTCGGCCTGAGCCTGCTGCGCGGCCGGCACCTCAAAGATACCGATGTCACCACTGAGAACGCCGCACGCCGCCGCAGGCCAGAACCGCCACTGCCCCTACTACTGATGCCAACTTCCACATAGCAAACCCCCAACATACCAATGCCCATGCTGCCAAGCGGCAGCACAAGACACACCAACGCCAGTGCCACAGCGGTAAAAAACAGGGCGATGGCAATGCGCGTAAGCTTCATGGCTGGCGTTGACGCATCCACTGAATACTGAGCATGGCCGCGAAGCCAAGAACCAGACCCCACTTGAGCAGGGAACAAGTGGCCGAAAGAGGAATCATGATGGACTCAATGCCGTGCGGCTGGCCCAACAAGAAGATCTGCGCCGCGTTTTCGGACAGATCGAACAGGCCGGCCAGCGGCAGTGCCAACAAGGCGGCGCATCGCAGCCGACTGGCGTCGAACACGCGGGTCCTGGCAATCAGCAGATAGCCGAAGGCGCCGTAAAAAAATGGATGAAAGTTGTCGTACGCAAAATGGGCGCGGTAGATGGCCAGACCGGACGCGCCCCACAGGTCGATGATGCGCCAATAGGCCTGCGGCGTGAACGCAAACTGAAGCGCCAGAATGCCCGGATCGAGTGGCGCGAGCATGCGCATGAGGTGCGCGTGAGAGGCCAGCACGAGCAGGGCTGACAGAACGAGAATCAGGTGCTTGCGCATGGTGGCTGCAGTAGCGCTTCGGCCTTGTCCGCAATCTCCGGCGCAAACGCGCACGACTTCCGGGCAACGGTGTCAATGTGAACGCCCTTGAGTGTGGTGCGCGCCACCACGTCGCCGGTCTCGTCATTGCGCATTTCATGGACAAAGCGCAGGCTTTTTTCCTTGAACTCAAGCAGCGTGGAGTGAACCGATAGCACAGCACCGGCATGCACTTCCTGAATGTAGGAGATGTGCTGATCGACCGCCGCCATGCCGCGCTGGGCCGTGCGCAAATAAGACGGCGACAGGCCCAGCGCGTTGAACAGTTGCCACGTCGCTTCGTCAAATTTGCCGACGTACCACATGACGTTCATGTGGCCGACGTGGTCGCAATGCCACGGGTAGACGGTACCGCGATAGGTCAAAAGGGGCTCGATCACGAAGGTTCTCCTTTGCTTCAAGTCTTGTTACTGCGTGCGCATGAGGCGTCAATTCAAACCGGTGTCGCTTCAGGCGATGCTGGCATAAACACAGGTGTTGCGCAAGACACCGGTTGGCGTCACGCACTGGTTGCGCAGAACCCCCTCCAGATGCAGACCCAGGCTTTCGCACAGTGCGCGGCTGGCGACGTTGCGCTCATCCGTCAAAGCCTCGACCCGGCGCGCGCCCAACTCACGCTGCGCGTAGCCAATAAGCGCCATGATCGCCTCGCGCGTGTAACCCTGACCTTGCAAAGCGCTGCGGCACCAGTAGCCAACTTCGAAGCGCGGCACCTGCCAGTTGATGTTGTGCAATGAAGTGCTGGCGACGAAGCGACCGCTGTCACGCTCAAAAGCGAAATAGACGAGTCTGGCGCGCTGGATGAACGCAGCCTGGCTCTCGCGGCAAAAGGTCTCGGATAAGGCGACCGACGGCTCGGCCATCGCCCAAGGCAGCGACGCCGGCCAGGCCCGCAGTGCCGCGAGGCTCTCCACCACCGCTTCATGCACCGCCACGCCATCACCCGCACGCGGACAGCGCAGCAACAGGCGTTCGGTCTGAAGTTCGGCGACAACTTCGCGAAGAATCGGTGGATTCATGCTGGCTCCTGATTTGAAATATCCCAATCGCTTCGCAGCAATGAGAACTGCAGCAGGTCATGAAACCGCCCACCCCAATAAGCGCCCTGTCGAAGCCGCCCTTCCAAAACAAAGCCAAGCCGGTGCGCGAGCTTGAGGGACGGCTGGTTGTCGGGATGGATTTGCGCCTCGATGCGGTTGAGTTCCATGTTGGCAAAACCCCATGACATGATGGCGCGTAAGGCCTCCTGCATCAGGCCTTGACCTTGCGCGGCAGCCGCGAGCTCGAACCCGATCACGCATTTGCGCGCCGTCCGGTTCCAGCCGAACAGGCCGCAAGTGCCGAGCAGGATTGGGTCGTCGCGCATTTGAATCGCCCAGCGCGTGCCGGGGTTGGGCAGCTTGCGCCAGTTCGCAAACAAAGCCACCAGGGCCAGCGCGCCTTGCATATCCGGCACCGGATCGACGCCGAACCATTGCATCAACTGCGGGTCACCGTGAATCGAAAAGAGTTGCGACGCATCGGTCTCCACGATTTCGCGCAGCAGCAGTCGCTCGGTCGCAATACAAGGAAATGTCGCAGACCCGCTCATGGCAACCAGCACAAGGCAGCCCGCTGAAACATCCGGCCAATCACCTGATTCACTGTGTCCGCTCCTCCCGTAAAGCCACTCGTCTGTCCTGCTCGATCCCTGCGCGGCTGGACCGGGTAAGCGCGGTGGTGTTTTGTCGCACTATAACCGCAGCGCCTCTGACTTGTCATTGCGGACCTGCTCCGCAATCCAGGGCTCCTGAGGCATGGATCCCGGGTCGAGCCCGGGATGACAACGCAATAGGACGGGATGACGATGGGCAACCTAACAGGGTGGCGACTAAAATTCCATCTCCGCCTTGAAAGCCACTGCCCCCATGCCACGCCAACTCTTCGTCACCACCGCCCTGCCCTACGCCAACGGTAACTTCCACATCGGCCACATCATGGAGTACATCCAGGCCGATATCTGGGTGCGCTACCAAAGGATGATGGGCAACAGCGTGCACTTCGTCTGCGCCGACGACTGCCATGGCGCGCCGATCATGATCGCGGCGGAAAAGGCCGGCAAGACGCCGCAGCAGTTTGTGGCCGACATCGCGGCCGGGCGCAAGCCATACCTCGACGGTTTTCACCTTGGCTTTGACAACTGGCATTCGACCGACGCGCCCGAGAACCACGAGTTGGCGCGCCAGATCTACCGCGACCTGCGCGACCGCGCCGATGGCTCGCTGATCGAACGCAAATCGGTCGAGCAGTTCTTCGACCCCGAGAAAAGCATGTTTCTGCCGGACCGCTTCATCAAGGGCCAGTGCCCCAAATGCGGCGCCAAGGACCAGTACGGCGACAACTGCGAGGAATGCGGCGCGGTCTATGCGCCAACCGATCTGGTCAACCCCTACTCCGCGCTGTCGGGCGCGACACCAGTGCTCAAGAGCGCCGAGCACTTCTTCTTCAAGCTCTCCGACCCGCGCTGCGTGGCCTTTCTGGAAGAATGGATCCAAGGCAAGAACGCACGCGGCGCGCCTCACCTGCAAAGCGAAGTACTGAACAAGGTCAAGGAGTGGTTCACCACACGCAAGAACCCGGACGGCAGCAGCAGCGAAGGCCTGGCCGACTGGGACATCTCGCGTGATGCGCCCTACTTCGGCATCGAGATTCCGGATGCGCCGGGCAAGTACTTCTACGTCTGGCTCGACGCGCCGATCGGCTACTTGGCGTCGCTAAAAAACCGCTTCATCAAACTTGCGGGAGATGCAGTACTGGGCGCGCAGCAGTACGAGGCTTTTCTGGCCGACCCGGCGACCGAGCAGTACCACTTCATCGGCAAGGACATCGTGACCTTTCACACGCTGTTCTGGCCGGCGACGCTGCATTTCAGTGGCCGCAAGACGCCGGACGCGATCTTTGTGCACGGCTTTCTGACCGTCAACGCCGAGAAGATGAGCAAGAGCCGCGGCACCGGTCTGGACCCGCTCAAATACCTGAGCCTGGGCATGAACCCGGAATGGCTGCGCTACTACATCGCGGCAAAACTCAACGGCCGCAACGAAGACGTCGAGTTCAACCCCGAAGACTTCATGGCGCGCGTCAACAGCGACCTGGTCGGCAAGTACATCAACATCGCCTCGCGCGCCGCCGGCTTCATCGCCAAACGCTTTGATGGCAAGCTCGGCGCCATCACGGCCGACGGCAGCGCGCTGCTGGCGCTGCTGCGCGCCGCACGCCCAGCCATCGAGACGCTGTACGAGGAGCGCGATTACGCCAAAGCACTGCGCGAGACCATGCTGCTGGCCGATCGCGTCAACGAATACGTGGACGCCAACAAGCCCTGGGAACTGGCCAAGCTCTCCGGCATGGAGGCGCGCCTGCACGATGTCTGCACCGTCTGCATCGAAGCCTTCGCCACGCTCACGGCCTACCTCAAACCCGTGCTGCCGCTGCTGGCCTCAAAGGTGGAAGCCTTCCTGGCCGTTGCGCCGCTGACTTTCGCCAGCGTCGAACAGGCACTCGGTGCGGAACACACCATCGGCAACTACCAGCACCTGATGCAGCGCGTGGATGTCAAGCAGCTTGAGGCTTTGTTCGAGGCACCCGCCGTTCCTGAGCCAGAAAAAGCACTGCCCGGCGGCAAAACAGTTGCCCCCACGGTCGGCGCGGTCGCGTCCTCCCTGCCCCCCGAGGGGGTCGTCCTCGCCTTGGGGCGGCCCGGCGGCGAGGCAATCGCCCCCGTGATCGGCATCGAAGACTTCAGCAAGATCGACCTGCGCATTGCCCGCATCGTGAACTGCGAGCCGATCGAAGGCTCGACCAAGTTGCTGCGCCTCACGCTCGACGCCGGCGAGGGCCGCACGCGCAACGTCTTCAGCGGCATTGCCAGTTCGTGCAAACCGGCCGACCTGATCGGCAAACTCACCGTGCTGGTGGCAAATCTGGCGCCGCGCAAGATGAAGTTTGGCGTCAGCGAAGGCATGGTGCTGGCCGCCAGCCACGCCGACGAAAAAGCCAACCCCGGCATCTACATTCTGGAGCCCACCAACGGCGCGCAGCCGGGGCTGCGGGTGCGTTGAGGGAAGCGCCCCATGCATGAATGTTCAGTGCTAGGATTGCACCATGAGCCCGACCGCCATCGAAAAATCCGTGCTGCGCCTGCCTAAGTCAGACAGGGCGCATTTGGTTCATGTGCTGCTCGATAGCCTGGATGATTCTTCCGACGCCGAAATGCAGGCACTTTGGCTGCAAGAGGCAGAGCGGCGCGCAACCGAAATTGACAGCGGCAAAGTCGAATTGGTCAGCAGCGAAGAACTTGAACGTCAGGTCCAGGCCCTCTTCAAGTGAGCTAATGGCTGCACCCCGAGGCCGCCGACGAACACAAGAAGCAGGTTGCCTACTACGAAGAAGTTCAGACGGGATTGGGCAAACGCTATCACGCTGAACTTCTGAACGTCTTAGGCCTTGTCTGCGCAGATCCAACTCGCTCGCGCATCGCTCTTGCCCCCGACATTCGCTGCGCCATGTTCAGGATTTTTCACTTTGATGTGATCTACCGAGAGAAAAATGGGCAGATCCAGGTATTGGCCGTCGCCCATCATCGCCGTCAGCCTGGCTATTGGGCGGCACGAAGTTGACTGCATGTACATATGCAGCCATGCGCCTACGACTTTCTCATGAAACGTCCACCCGAGAGCATCGATGGCAAACGGGTGCGCTTGCGGCGCGCCACGGTGGACGATGCACCGGCCCTGTTTCTGGCGGCGGCCGACCCGGAGGTCATGCACTACATGACGTGGGCCGCGCAAAGCAGCGATGACGAAACGCGAGCCCATCTCGAAGCGGCCATGCGCCGCTGGGATGAGGGAAGCGAATACCAGTGGATCATCGAAGAGCGCGCTTCGAGTCTGCTGGCCGGAACGGTGTCATGCCGCATTCAAGATGATGCCGCCGACATCGGCTACTTTCTCGCGCGTGCGCACTGGGGCAAGGGTCTGGCGCGGGAAGCTGCTTGCCTCGTTGTTCATTTCCTGAAAGCCCAGACTGACATCGTTCGCATCTGGGCCACAGTCGATGCCGAAAACCTCCGCTCGCAGCAGGTGCTTGAGCACATAGGTCTGCACTATGAGACCACGCTGTTCAAGGCGACACAGCGTCCGAACATTGGGCCCGCGCCCAGAGATACTGTCGTTTACGCCTGGTGCCGCTAGAACTTCTGACCGGACTGTCTCCCCGAATGGAAACTGGGGTTTCAACATTCTCGAATTTGTCATTGCGGGCCTGACTCGCAATCCAGAGTTCGCATGCCCCTGGATCCCGGATCGAGTCCGGGATGACAACCAAGGAGTCGGCATGTCAACCACGCACCTACACACGTCTTTCAATCAACTATGATTACAATAACATTATCATGAAAAGCAAATCATGGAACTCAAAACCGCGCGTCTGACAGTGCTGGTGGATCCGGCCAAGAAGAAGGCTTTCGAAGGCTTGTGCGCGAGCCAGGACCTGACGCCGTCGCAGGTCGTGCGGCGCCTGATCCGTGACTACCTCGTGCATTACGGCGTGGACTTCGTTCCCAGCGGTCTGAGCGCGCCGGACGATGGCGCAGCCGACACGATCACAACACCCTGAAAGCCAGCGTCGCGCGACCATGACCGAGTTGATTTGGGCTGTTCTCGTCTTGTTGCTCGGTGCCGGCCTGTGCCTGACGCCGTTTGGCAATCGAACCCGTGCCGCCATCGGTGTGCTATCGCAAATTGTGGCCACCGGTCTGGTCTGGCACACGCTGGCGCCGGTGCTATTTGGCGGCGCCACGGTCAGCGGCGAGCTGGCCTGGTCTTATCCGGTGGGCACGCTGCACATCGAACTCGACGCCCTGGGCGCCTTCTTCCTGGCCTGGGCCATGCCAATGACGCTGCTCGGAAGCGTCTACGCCGTCGGCTACCTGCGGCCCTTCTTCGATTCAAAGCGCCATCTTGGCGTGCACTACGCGCTGCTGAACCTCACATCGCTGTCCTTCGTGTTGGTCTACACGGCGCAGCACGCGCTGGTCTTTTTGCTGGGCTGGGAAATTGCCGCGCTGGCCGCGTGGCTGCTCGTCATCTGGGACTTCACGAACCAGAAGGTGCGCTTCGCCGGCTTCAACTACCTGGTCTCAACACACCTGGGGCTGATCTTCCTGGTCGCGGCCTTCATGATCCTGTACGCCCATTCGGCGTCCTGGGACCTGGCCAATTTCGGCCACTGGCTCCAGACCCATGCGGGATCGGAGCGCAACCTGGTGTTTCTGCTGCTGGTCGCGAGCTTCGGCCTGAAGTCGGCGTTCTTCCCCTTTCATTCCTGGCTGCCGCGCGCCCATGCCGCCGCGCCGGCCCATGTCTCGGCGCTGATGTCGGGCGTCATCCACAAAGCCGGCTTGTACGCGCTGGTGCGCTTCATGTTCCTGATCGGACGTCCCGACGAATGGATGGGCTGGTTCCTGATCGGCTTCTCCGCGCTGTCGGCACTGGTTGGCGCCCTCTACACAGTCGGCCAGCGCGACTTGAAGCGCCTGCTCGGCTACTCATCCACCGAGAACGTCGGCATTGCCGGCATCGGCTTTGGCGTCGGCTGTCTGGGCCTGAGCTGGGGCCAGCCAGCGCTGGTGGCACTGGGCTTTGCCGGCGGCCTGATGCACGTGCTCAACCACGCCTTCTTCAAGTGCCAGTTGTTCTACGCCGCCGGCGCCGTCTACCAGGCCAGCCACACCGTGGACATGGAGCGCCTGGGGGGCCTGGCGCGCCTGATGCCGTGGACGGCGCTGAGCTTTCTGCTCGGGGGTGTGGCGATCTCGGCGCTGCCGCCGCTCAACGGTTTCACCAGCGAGTTCGTGATCTATTCGGCGCTCTTCAACGGCGCAGCCATCGGCACCTGGGCCAAGGTCGCTCTGTGCGTAGCCGGCGCGCTGCTGGCCTTTGTCGGCGCGGTGTCAGCACTGAGCATCACGCGCGCCTTTGGTGTTGTCTTTCTCGGCACGGCGCGCGATGCCAGCGTGCACGCGCCGAGTGAGGTCAGCCGCTGGATGCTGCTGCCAATGGGCTTGCACGCAGCCGGCGTCATCGTGCTCGGCGTCGCGCCAGTGCTGGGTTTCATGCTGGTGCGCGGCCCGACCAGGATCGCGCTGGCGCTACTGCCGGCATCCGGCACCGATGTACTGCAGCCGATCACCGACACGCTGGGCCGCGTCGGCTTCATCTCTGCTGCGCTGGCGCTCGCGATTGGGCTGCTGTGGTGGCTGCGTTCGCGCGGACCCGCCATGCCCGCAGCGCAGCACGTGACCTGGGGCTGCGGCTACACCGCACCGAACACGCGCATGCAGTACACGGGTTCGGGTTTCTCCTGGGATTTCAGTGCGCGCTTTCGCGGCGTGCTGCTGATGTTGCAACGGCAAAAGGCACCGGCGGGCTACTTCCCGAGCGACAGCTACGTCATCACCGATTGCGTCGATGCAGTCGAGCGGCGCATCTTCTCGGTCGTCAACAATGGCGATGCTTCGGCCAAAACCTGGTCGAGCTGGCTGCACGAAGACGACCCGCGCATTGCCTTCGGCGTGGCGCTGGTCGCCATCGTCGCCATTGCGGCTCTGGTGGTCCTGAGCACGGGGCCGCTGCCATGATGCTGGCGCTGCTACTGACCCATGTGCTGGTCGCCTTGGCCATGCCGGTGTTGCTGCCCGGCCTGGTCAATCGCACCAAGTCGCTGTGGGCTGGGCGCAAGGGGCCGGGTCTGCTGCAGCCGCTCTGGGATTTGCTGCGCCTCTTGCACAAGCGCCCGGTCTACAGCGTAGTGACGACACCGCTGTTTCGCGCCGGGCCCTGGGTTGTGCTGGCGAGCAGCGTGATGGCCGCCCTGATTGCGCCGATTCTGGGTAATCTGGCGCCGCTGCAATTCAGCCACGACTTCATCTTCTTCGCCTACACGCTGGGCCTGGCACGCCTGTTCCTGATGCTCTCAGCGCTCGACGTCGGCAGCTCCTTCGAGGGCATGGGCGCGGCGCGCGAGGCCTCGTTCACGAGTTTCATCGAGCCCGCGCTGTTCCTGCTGATCGGCTCGGCCATGGTGGCGGGCGGCGGCGCCAGCTTTGCCGAACTGGTCGCACGACTGCATGGCAGCGAGGCTTTCGTCTGGTTGGCACTGCCGCTGGTCGTCGTGCTCTTCATCCTGTTGCAGGCCGAGGCCGCGCGCGTGCCGGTGGATGACCCGCTAACGCACCTGGAACTGACCATGGTCCACGAGGTCATGATCCTCGACCACAGCGGGCCTGAGCTGGCCGCCATGCAATATGCAGCCGGGCTCAAGATGACGATCTACGCCGGCCTGATTGCGGCGCTGCTCAACCCCTTCGATGCCACAACGGCACCGCTGCTCGCCGTGCTGAGCGCCGTGCTCATCATGGCCTTGGTCGCATTGGCGGTGGGCTGCGTTGAATCCCTGATGGCGCGTTTGCGCATGCGCCTGGTGCCGCGCTACCTGATGCTGGCCAGCCTGCTCGCGGCGCTGTGCCTGGGCGGCGCCGGCTGGCTGCTGAGGTCCTGATGACACTGCCGCTGATCGCCTTTCTACTTGCCGTGGTGATTCCGGTCTTCTTCAGCAAGATCCGCGCGGCGCCACTCTGGCTCGCCGTGCAGGCGCTGGCGCTGGGCTGGAATGCCGCAAGCCATCACGGCCTGGACTCAGCGCATGCGCTGATCGCCCTGCTCGAACTGCTGCTGCTGCGCGCGGCAATAGCCCCGCTGCTGCTGCGTCGCGCCATCAAACAACGTGCCCGGCCGAATCTCGACCTGATGCCGTCCAACCTCTTCACCTGGGTCATCGCGAGTGCGTTGCTGGTGCTGGCTTTCAAGTTCGGCGCGCCGAGCATGGGCGACTACCCGGCCGTCACGCTGGGCGTCGTCGGTGCCACGGTGGCGGTTGCCCTGCTGCTGCTGGCCACCAACGACGCAGCACCGGCGCAACTGGTGGCCATGCTGTTCATGGAGAACGCGCTGGCCTTGTTTGAATCACTGTTTTCCGAACCCTGGCCGCTGCCGGTGCACGGGGCCCTGAGCGCCATCTACCTGCTCACCATCTTTGTCGGCACCTGGCTCATCGGCACGCCCGATGTGCCGGTTGTGGAGGACGCAGCATGAGCGAGAACATGAAGCCTGGACTCGTCATTGCGGACCTGATCCGCAATCCATGGGCCACGTGGCAGTGGATGCCGGATCAAGTCCGGCATGACAATCAGGAAGATGGGCGGCCACAGCCTGACGGCCCCGCAATGACGAGAGCGCTTTCATGAGCGCCGCGCTGGGCCGCCCCGAGCAAGCCATCGTGCCAACACGCCACCTGTGGATCGGCCCGACGCTGGTGGCTGTGGCGCTGGCCACGCTGCTGCTGTGGGTCGACGTCTTCCTGCAGACGCCAATCTCCGAGATGCCGCGCTACTTCATGCAGCGCTACTTCGTTCTCGACGCGACCTCGATGCTGTTCCTGCTCGTGATCAACAGCGTATTCCTGGGCATCAGCGTCTACATGTCCTCACGCGTCAAGACCTCGCAAGTCCTGTCCGACCACATGCTCTCGCGCAGCGCGCTGACGCTGGCCTTTATGCTGGCGATGAACCTGGGCGTGATGGCCAACAATCTGCTCTTGCTGTGGGCCTTCATTGAACTCACCACGCTGTGCGCCGCGCCGCTGGTGGCGCAGGGCGACGCCGGCGTGGCGCGGCGCGTGGCCTGGAACTACCTGCTGTATTCGAGCATCTCGCTGGCGCTGACCTTTCTGGGCATCATGT
>CAIXNB010000144.1 GCA_903920695.1 uncultured beta proteobacterium | reverse complement strand
TCCGCCCCGCCCCCGCCGTCCGTGCACCATCAAGCGATCCAGATAGCGACAGCCGCCAAGAAACTGAGCGACCTGCGGGAAGCCTGGCTCAACCCACCCGAGTGGACGCACAAGGTGCCCGAGGTCACGCCGCTCGGCATGAGTGAGTCGCCCTACCCGGATCGCATCGAGCCCAGACCCGGCATCAGCGAAGGCGATCTCAAAGCGCTGCAAAAGCGCACGCTCACCAACCTGTACAACCAGTGCCCCGCCTGGCTGACCATGGCGCATCAGCAACTCGACCTTGCCGTCGCTGCCGCCTATGGCTGGACCGACTACAGCCCCGGCATGACCGACGATGAAATCCTCAAGCGTCTGCTGGCGTGCAATCTGGAACGATCCGCGAAGCACGGGCCAGAAGTGCGCGCAAATGGCTTGAAGCCAATGGAGTAAAACCGTGAAGAACGTGATGGGAATTGAGGGCTACAAGGCGCTCATCATTTTTGACCCCGACACCAATCTGTTTCGGGGCGAGTTCATTGACCTCAACGGCGGCGCTGACTTTTACGCTGGCGATGTAAAGTCTCTGCGGCGCGAGGGCGCCATTTCACTCAAAGTATTTCTCGCGATGTGCAAGGAAGACGGCGTCGAGCCGCTCAAGCCAACCCGAAATCCGCAACCGTCCGCCTCCTGATTCCTTGAGCCTCAACTCAACTCGCTGACGTAATCCGTCAACTGCGGCCGCAACGGCGATGGCTTGTTCTTCGCCACACTGCCGATATTGATGCAGCAAACCGGCTGTTCGTTGTCACGCAAGTCGAACAGGGCGCGCAGCCGCACTGAAGCCAGCGCCTGACCGCTGGTCAGGCCGGTGCCAAAGCCGGCGGCATGGGCGCTGAGCAGCACATTCTGGATGGCGCAGCCGAGTGAGACCAGGCGCTCGGCATCGTTCACCTCGGCCTGCGTTGCCTGCGGGTGTTGGGCACCTCGACCCGGCGCGGCGCCACTCGGCACCGGCTGCTGCGTCAGCCGCGCAATCACCAGCATCAGAAACGGCGCGCGGTGCGCCTTCTCGCGCGCACCCTCGATCTGGGCCGCTGTTGCCTGCGGGTCGCGGTCCTGCAAGGCCAGGCAAAACACCTCGGCCAGCCGCTGGCGCTGCGTGCCCGGCACAATGACGAAACGCCAGGGCAGCAACTGACCATGGTCCGGCGCTGCGGCGGCCGCGCCCAGGATGTCCTGCAGTTGTTGTGCCGAAGGCCCGGGCGCAATCAGGCGCCGGGGTGAAATATTCCGGCGTGAGTGAATCAGGGTCTTGGCAAATTCCGGCAGGTCGGGTTCAGCAGCAGACTCCATCGGGCGCTCCTACGGGCGGCGCAGCCTTCAGCGCACAACAGCGTGCGCCAGCACAAAGGCTGCAATGCCTGCAGTATCGGCCAAATCCAGCTGCGCCAGTCCCGGCGTCACGCTCTGCTGCACAGCCGACCGCGGCGGCGTGTCGCTGGCAATGGCCATGATGCCGGGCCAGTCCGGCCACAGGGTTTGCGTGCCGACCAAGGCACGCCAGACCTCGAGCTTGGGAAAATTGCCGTGTTTGAAGCCTTCGATCAAAACCAGATCACAGTCCATCATGCGGTCGAGCAGGTAGTCCAGCGACGGCTCCGGCGCACCGCGCAACTCATGCATCAAGGCCCAACGGTCGTTGCCCAGCAGCAGCACCTCCTTGCAACCCGATTCGCGCAGGCGGTAGGAGTCCTTGCCAGGGCGGTCGATATCGATGGCCTTGTGGCTGTGCTTGATCAACGACACCACCAGACCGCTTGCGGCGATCTCCGGCACCAAGCGCTCGAGCAGCGTGGTCTTGCCCATGCCGGAATGCCCGGCGATGCCGAATATTTTCATGGTGAATACCTCATTTTCTGTTGCTGGCAAGTAGATCAGGACTGTGCTATGCCACGCTGTCGACAACTCGGGCACAGGCGCAGAAAATCAGCAGCCGCGGGCAGTGCGCCCGGGCGGGCCTGCATCATCCTGATGCTCTGCGCCAGGAAATGGCGCCCAATGAAAGGGGTGTTGCAGCGACTGCAGCCCACCTGTTCGTCGCTGGCGATGACCCGGACTTCGTCGCGCCGGGCCGGGTCTGACACAAAGCGCGCTTGCAGACTGATGGCCTGCTCCGGGCAGGCAGCGCGGCACAGGCCGCACTGGACGCAAAGACTTTCCTTGAATGCGAGCAGCGGCAAGGGCGCAATCTGACCGCTGAGCGCCTGTGTCGGACAGATGTTCGCGCAGGCCAGGCACAACGTGCAGGATCGTACGTCAACCGTCACCTTGCCAAGGGGCGCGCCGCTCGGCAAAGGCACGGCATCCTGGCGTAAGTTCTTTCGCGCCAACTGGTCAATGACCGCCAGCAGGCGGGCGCGTTTGCCATCGCTTTTGCCAGTAATACCCGGTGCAGGCGAAATGAATGCGGGCGCTGCAGCAACGCGCCTGATCGCGGCAGCGAGATCCTGCACCTCCAGCGTCGCCACAGCCTGCGGATCACGACCGATGCCAGCCAGTATCGCGCGCAGTTCAGCGACCTTGGCCTGCAGCGCTTCACGCGTCAGTGCTGGCAGCGTCGGCGAAAGAACCAGTCGCACGGCGGCAAACCCCTGCACCAGAGCCTGTAGCCAAAACCATTCACCCAAGGCTGGCAAGGGATCGAACTCAAGACGCTGGATTCTGGCCGACTCGAACGCGCAAACGGCTTGCCTGGCCGCCGCGTCATGCACAAGCAGAATGTCCTTCTTGCCCTTAGCTTCTAACCGGGTCATCCCAACGGCAAGTTCGGATGCCGCAGGCAACGCAAAACCCATGGCACCGCTCGGGCAAACCAGCGCGCAACTGGCGCAGCCCTGGCACAAATAGGGATCGACCTCGATGGCGCCAGAGTTGAATCGGATCGCCTGTGCCGCGCACACGTTCAGGCAGCGGCTGCAAGCGGTCACACCGTTGACCTGATGCTGGCACAGCGCCGCCTGGTAGTTGACGAATCGGGGCTTGTGGAAACTTCCGACCAGCGTCGGCAAGGTCTCCAGCGCGCGCACCACCGCAGGCACGCTGTCACCGACGGCGAAATAACCCAGCGGTGGCACCGCCATGTTCAGCAGCGGCGTCGGGAACATGTCGAGCACCAGGTCAAACCGACGATCATCGTTCGGGCTGAAGATGCCGGCATCCTCCTGCTTGCCACCACCGACTGGAACCATGGCCGTGAAAGCGCCCAGATGTCCCGTGAGCGAAACAACGCGCCCACCAACCCGCCTGACAGCTCTTGGCAGGTCGGCGACGGCATCAATACCCGGTGCAAGGACTACCACGCGCAGATCGGATGCACGTGCCAGCAGTCGCCGCGCCGCGTCAGCGGCCGCAATGGCACTGGGGCCGCTGATCAGCACGGCGCCACGCGAATGAAAAATCACACCCTCCAAAGGGGTGGGCTTGCTCCCAAAGATGCGGCTCAGTCCAGCCGGGTAGGCCTTGTTGGCCGGCACCCGGGCCTGATCAGATTCAGGCATCATCCGGATTCGATGACACCACGTCGAGCATGTCATTGATGTCCTGGCGATCGTTCTGACAGGCCAACGGCGTCAAAACCAGCAAGGCCCGGTACAGCGGCGTGTGTGCCAGACCATCCAGCCGGGCGCAATAGTCCGGCACCCAAGGCAGAATGTGCCGATCCAGAAAATCGCGTTCGCGCTTGAGCCAGTCGCTCGCGAGTTCAAGGTCGCCACAGGTCCACGCCTCGCCTTCGTGGTAACAGGCAATGGCCAAGAAACGCAGTTCCGCGCTCAGGTGATCTGGCGGTGCCGCCTCGGGCAGCGGCGGCGAAATGCCGGCATCAGCATAGGCTTCAAGCACCGCAGCAACCGTGTCGCCACCCCAGGCAGCGTCGCGGGCCACGGACTCGAACGGCGGCGCCGCACCGTAGGATTTGGAGATGCCGCCAAACAGCCGGGTGAATTCGATCGCGAGGTCCTGCGTCGCCGTCTCGTCGTTTGCCGCTGCCAACAATGCGCTCAATAGCGCCGTACTTTCAACGGCCAAGGGGTCATCGCTGGCAATCAAGGGATCGAGTGCGGGTGACTGCTGCAGCTCAGCAAACAACTGCGCACTGGGCACTTCAGCAAAACAGCGCGCCAACAGCCAGTAGGCCCGGCTGCGCCGCCCGGCGACTTCGGCCAGTTCGGGATCAGAAGGCAAGCTCAGGCTCATGGGTTGCCGCATCGGGTGCGGGACAGTTTCAATAAAGTGCGCATTTCCATTTTCTCCGTTGTTCCGGGCCCGACGCTGATAGCACCACACCCGGGCGCTATCAGCACTAGGGCGCGACGTGCTGGCTTAGACCCTGTTACAGACTCGAAAAGAAGCCGATTCCCACCAAGGTCAACAAAGTCAGGCCAACCAGGATCAAGACGAAGCCAACAACTTTCGAGGCGCTCGTCATGCCAGACGACGGCGCATCAACCAGATGCTGCTCCAACTGACCCGTTTCCAGCAGACGCTGATACTGCAGTGCATGGTCATGCTTGAACTCTTCAAGCGACATGCTACCTGTAAACATCACCAGTTCGAGCGGGAACTTGTCCGGACGGAAGTGATTGTTGAAGAAGTGGACCGTGAAGAGGAACACCACCGCCAGAAACGCTTCTTCGCTGTGGAAGATCGCCGCCACATTAAAGGCCCAGCCCGGCAGCAAGCGGCCTGTCACTTCCGGCAGCCACATCGTCAGACCGCTGAAGCCGATGATCGTGACCCCCCAGAACGGCGCCCAGTAGTCGAACTTTTCCCAATAAGTCCAGCGCTCGAACACCGGACGCGGTGCCTTACCAAAGAACCACTTGGTCATGGCGATGATGTCGCGTGCGTCCTGCAGTCTGGGCAGCATCGAGTTGGGGCCGAAGATCTTGAAGTTCTTCCAGTCGCGCGCCAGCTTCACAGCCATGTACAACAGGTGCCAGATGAAGACACCGGCAAAGATCACGGCGTTGGTGCGGTGGATGAGGCCGGCAATGCGCGGCCCGCCGAGCAGCGTCATGAGCCACTGCGCCCACGGCGCTTCCGGGTAGAACAGCGGTATGCCGGTCAGGGTCAGCAGCATCAAGGTGATGGCGAACGTGATGTGCGCGATGCGCCAGGTGCGACTGAAACGCTGGAAGTGCTTACCGCGCAGGCGTTCCGGCAATTCGGAGAAGCCATCGAGTTTCACGCGCGGCTGGCCATTCCTCTGCTGGCGTTCCTTGTATTCGCGGAAGAACCACAGGATCGTATGCAGCCAGAAGACGGCGAAGGTCCCGATCAGTAACTGCGTCATGATCTGCGTCGCGATCCAGATTTCGGGGTAACGCTTGAGATCGGAAAAACCATGCGGCTGGAAGCTGGCAAATCCGGCGGGCGCATCGTACATGGCGGGGATCTCGGCGTTGTGGCACTGCCGGCAGGTCTTGATCAGGTTCTTGGAATTGACTTTGGACCGGGTGTTGTCGGACTTGAGGATGCGGTGCCCGCCGTGGCAGTCGAAGCATTTGGCGGTATTGGCATAGCCCAGGGCACTGATCTGGCCATGGTAGGTGGCAAGATAGGTCTTCTTCTTGTCTTCATGGCAACCACCGCAACGCCAGGTAACGTCGAGTCGGGTCGCGGCGTCCGTCGTGTTGCCAATCGCATGCGAGCTGTGGCAATCGCTGCAGACGGCAGACTTCAGGTTGTGCTTCTTGCTGATGGCCTCGCCATGGACCGAGGCCGAGTAGAACTTGAGTTCTTCCTTGTGGCATTTGTCACCGCACAGATTGGGTACCGTCTGATGCCATTCGGCACGTCGCGTCGTTCCGCGCGGCGGCACGGCAAAGCTGTGCGTTTCGTGACACTGTTCACACGTGGCGTTGACGCGTGTCTTGTCTTCTTTGTTGAGCTTGGCATGGAAGGATTTTTTGTAGGCCTCAATGTTCGTCGCCACCACCCCCAGGCGCTCTTTTTCCTGGGTCAGCTTGTCCTTGGTGGCGGTCGCCCACAGCGACGTGTGGCACTGCACACAATCTGGTTTTTGCGCCGCGCTGTCCTTCTTGTGCGGGCTGACGTTGTCGGTGATCTCCAGGTGGCAGGCAACGCATTGCATCGTTGCATGCACGCTCTTGCCATACTTGTCAGGACTGACCGCATGCAGTGGTCGGGCCATGCCGTCAACTGCAGGCGCAGCCAGCGCCTCTTTCTTGCCATCATGGCAAGTCAGGCAGCTCGCGTTGTCAAGCTTGGGTAGCGCTGCGCTCGTCTGCGTCGGCGCCGCAGACGCTGCCATCGGCACCCAGAACAAGAGGACCAGCAGGCTGGTAAAAATCGCCGTCAACCAACCGGGCCGCGCCGATGATGCGCGCACTGTCTTGTTCTTCATGAGAGCTTTCCCTGCAAATTATTGACGGCCGCCTGATCAGCGCGGCCGCCGTTGAGCCACCAATTAGTGCGACAGGATCCAGAGCGCAACGTTCTTCTTGACCTTCGGATCCTTGGTGTCAATCAGCTTGTGGTCGACCATCGTGCCGTCGTCCTGCTTGACCTTCTGCACCTTGGACATGTGGGTCACCAGTGTCTTTTCGGCATCGGCCTTGCCCTTGTACTTGGCCGCCGTCTTCTTGAGGGATGGTCCTTTCTTGGGCTGATCAGGGCTATGGCACTTGGTGCAATCGTTGTCTTCAAAGACGGCCTCGGCCTCGGCGGCATTGAATTGCGCCAGCGCTGGCAGCGTGAAGGACATGGCGGCTGCCGCTGCGATGGCAGTGAACAGGGCGCGGTGGTGGGACGGACGGATCATGTGAGTTCTCCAAAGAATCAGTGAGTGAGTAGCGTGTAAGTGTGACGACTGATGCGAATTCAACCTGCCTTAGACGCCCCAGTAGGAGCGCGCCAGATTGGGCACATAGCCCGGCAGGTGGCAAACCAGACAGCCTTTGCGGGCGGCCTGACCGACCTCATCCATCTTGGGCGGCATGGTGTCGTCCTTGCGCAAGTACAGAATGTCTTTCTGCACCTTGTTATGGCAATCCTTGCAAGCGAGCTTGCCCTGGATTTCGTGTATTTTGTGAAAGCGCCCTTCCACCAGCATGGAAGGTTTCCCGGTAATCTTTGCGACCTTGGCAGGCTTGGGTGCCGGGGCATCGACCGCAAAAGCCGGCGTCAGTGCCACAGCCAATCCCAGCGCCATGAATGCAATCAGTTTTTTCATGACTTCGCTCCTTTGTCCAGTACATAAAACACTTGCGGGATGTTGCCGAACTCCTTCTTCAGCTGTACCGCGCCGGTCGCCTCGATGCGCTTGGAAATCTCGGAATCCGTGTCTTCGATGTCGCCAAACATCCGGGCCTGCACCGGGCAAACCAGATCGCAGGATGGCGTGTATTGCTGGTCCAGACCAATGCGGTCGGCCTTTCCGTCGGCAATGGCCTTCTCCAACTTGTGCCAGCAGAAGGTGCATTTTTCGGCCGTGTTGGCCTTCTTCTGATGCGTTGGATGGCGGTCCGCGTTGGCAATGGTTTCCTCACCGTTCTGGCCCTTGCCCGGATACAGGGGCGCCAGCGTCTTGCTGTTCATCTGTGGCACACCGTACGGGCATACCGCTGCGCAGTAACCGCAGCCGATGCACTTGTTGTAATCAATCAGCACGACGCCATACTCGTTCTTGCTGATGGCTTTGGCGCCGACAGCGTCGCAAGCCGCCTTGCAGGACGGGTGCTCGCAGTGCATGCAGCCCATGGTATTGAACACCTTGCTGACAGCGGGGTAGGTGCCAACCTCGTACTCGATCATCGCGTTCCAGGCGGCGTCCGGCGTGAAGTGGTTTTCAACGGCGCAGGCCGAGATACAAGAGCGGCAGCCCATGCAGCGTTTCAGGTCAATCAATCGTCCGAATTTCATGATGTTTCTCCTTTAGGCCTTGTACAGCTTGCACTTGGTGTCGTTGAAGGAGTTGTGCCCCGAGATCAGGTCCGGGTGATGCTCCAGCACCTGATTGATGGCAATCCCCTTGCGCCCCATCGGCGCAAACCCCGGGCTCCACTGACCGTAGTGGTAGGACACGGCAATCGTGTCGGGCCGGATGCCTTGCACAACCTGGGCCTCGCCGTTGATCTTGCCGACACGGGTTTCAATCGTGACGGTGTCGCCGTCCTTGACGCCAAGCTCCTTGGCGGTGGCAGTGTTGATCTGCACATAGTTGGTCGCTGCGTCCTTGCCCAGCGCCTGGTTCAGGATCGCGTTGTTGACCGTGTTGCCGCTCTGGTAACGGTACATGCGCTTGTGCGTTACGACGTAGAACGGATAGGCTTTGGCCTCCAGGTGCGGCGTCGGGAAGGCGTGCTGCAGCGTCGGCAAGGGCGAGTAGGCGATCTTCATCTTGGCCAGATCCACCTTGGCAAGGTTGTTCTTCTTGGCTATGCCCTCGACCTTGTAGTAGGTGTCGATCAACTGATCGGCATAGAACTTCATCTTGGCTTTGCCGGCCCCTTTGAACTTGGCTTCGGCCCCGTTGAGGTATTGCGCCTTGACATCCTTCTTGCTACCGATGAATCCTTTGTCCAGCGCGACCGAGAATTCCTTCTTGGCCTTGTCGGCCCAGAGCACTTCCACCCCTTCGCGCGTGGTGTAGTCGCGTCCTGGCTGGAACTTCGTGGTGTTCAGACCCCAGGCCTTGTTGCATTCGTCGGCGTACTTGTCGCGCATGCCCAGGCGCTTGCTGAGCTCCCACATGATGGTGAAGGCATCGTGTTCCAGGTTGTAGGGGTTGGCCATGGGCTGGCGAATCGCGAGATGACTCGATTCCGGCGTACCGCGCGTTGGCGCCCAGTGCCAGCTTTCCAGGTAGGTCTTGTCCGGCAACACGATGTCGGCGTACCAGGCGCTCTCGGTCATCACGATGTCGATCACAACATTGAATGTCATGGCAAAGCCGGTGAACTGCTGATCCGAATTGGGCACCGCCACCGGGCGATTGGTGCCGTAGAAGATCTGCATTTCCGGGTTGTAGGGCAGGCCCCAGGCTTTCGGGTCCTGCACCACCAGATTGGGCGTTTGCGCAATGTGGTGGTTGGCATAGGGGAAGAACACGCTTTGCGCCAAGTCAGCCCGTTTTGGCGGGTACTCGCAAACGCTGACGTCAAAATACTGCGGGCGACCATAAGCGCCGTCCAGACGCAAGCCGCCCACCGCATCGATGTTGCCGACCAGCATGTTGAGAATCAAGCCGGTGCGCCAGCCCTGTACACCATGCTCCTTGGCCGACAGGCCACGGAAGGTGTAGAGCACGGACGGGCGATAGCGCAGTTTTTGACCATCGAGTGTGATGAACTCGCCGATGCGCGCCTCTTTGGCAAAGGTCTGCGCCAGCCGCTTGATGGTGGCTGCCGGCACATCGGCAATTTCCTGCGCCGCTTCGGGCGTCATGTCTTTGAGGTTATCAACCAGCACCTGGAAGGCCGTGCGCACCGGCTTGCCGTTGACGCTGTAGGCACCCTTGAGCGCGGGTTTGACGCCTTCCACATAAGGCTTGGCGCTGCCGCTCACGCTATCCCAGACCAAAGGCGTCTTGCCGTCCTTGTCCATCAAGATGACGCCGGCTGCGTCCACCAGTTGCGGCGCATTGGTGTAGTCCACCAGGAAGGGCTCGTCGATGGTGCCCGCGTCGATCAGAACCTTGGCCATGGCCAGCAGCATCGCCACGTCCTTGCCGGGGCGCACTGGCACCCACTCGTCGGCCTTGGCGGCGTTCTGCGACAGGCGCGGCTCGACGACCACGATCTTGAGCCCTTTCTCGATGCTCTGGGAAGCCTGCCAGTCGAGCCAGCGCGAGGCCTGCTCGCCTTCAAAATAGCTGGAACCAAAATTCAGAAAATACTTCGAATGTTTGAGATCTGGCAGGATGCCACCGCCGGCCCAGGTCAACTCGTCGGCCACATGGCGCGCGGCTTCGCAGGTGGTAGTGCGGTGGACCATGTTGGGCGTACCAAAAGCCTTGGTAAAGCCGACCGCGTAGTTTTCACCGATCAGGTACTTTCCCTGACCATGTTGCCAGACCAGCTTGCGTGGATCTTCGGCCTTGATTTTGCTCAACCGTCCCGCGACGATGTCGAAGGCCTCATTCCAGCTGATCTCAACCCAGCCCGGGTCTTCATTGCGACCCTTTTTCGGATTCGTGCGTTTGAGTGGTTTTTTCAGGCGGTACGGGTCATACGTGTTGTACATGCCCGAGGCGCCCTTGGGGCAAATGCCATGGTTGTAGAACTCGGCACGCGCCGCGTCCGGATAAATGGTGCGCACCACACCACCAACCAGGGTGGCATCAATGCCGCAAAAATTCGGGCAAATCGAGCAGGCTGACTTGATGTGTTTGACCTCCAGGGGAACACGGGCCGCCTTGCCCTTGCTCACCGGCTTGCTGGCCTTGGCCGCCTGGGCTACCGCGTCCAGGCTGATGCCTGCCGCCGCCCCCAAAGCGCCCATGCCCTTTATAAATCCTCTGCGAGCAAGTTCCACGATGCTTCTCCTAAAAAATGATGGCCGCGTTCAATACGAACAGCTTGCAGTCCGCAAACTTCGTGCCACCGACCGAAAAGCTTGAATGAGGACCGATCCTCCGTGCCGAGCGCACCTCAGCAAGGCGGTTCCCCAGAGGAGAACTGCCATGGCAGGGTCGTCGTGATCAGCGCCTTGCATCAAGCCCTGCGCTTCGAAAATGGCCGTTACGCATCGGTAACAGAGGTGCGCCAATCCCGCATGGATGGCTGGCCCCAGACACTGATTCACTGTTGATCCGGCGCAAGGAAACCGCTTCCTTACAGACTGGCCGCCGGTAAAATCTGCCATGCTCCTAGTCAATCCAGTACTTGCTGACGCTTGATTGAAATTGGCAAAACGACCACGTTACAAACCGGTAACCCAAATGGCTTCCAAACCGAGCAAAGTTACCGTTTGGTAACAACGAAACCAGAATGAATAGGCTGTTCAAACTTCTGCTTGTTGCAAGCCTGCTATGGGCGAGCGGCTTTCTCGCACAGGCCAGTACAGATACGCGCACCATCCGGTTCGCCATGACGCCGGCCTTTCTGCATGACCAGCACGCGCTGCTGGCCGAATGGCGCGACTATCTCGAAGCCCGGCTGAATCGCCCGGTCGAGTTCATTCAGCGCGACCGCTACCGCGACACGATGGATTTGTTGCAGCAGCAAAAGGTCGAGTTCGCCTGGATCTGCGATTACCCCTACGTGATGCTGAAGAAGGAACTGCGCGTGGTGGCGGTGGCGCTCAATGAAGGCAAGCCGACCTATCGCTCCTATCTGATTGTTCCGGCGCGCGACTTGAAAACGCGCAACGTCAACGATCTCAAAGGCACGGTCTTTGCCTATGCCGACCCGCATTCAAACACCGGCTATCTGGTGCCGCGCTATGAGATCAAGCAAAGCGGTCAGAATCCTGAGGGGTTTTTCAAGCGGACGTTCTATACATGGTCGCACCGCAAGGCGATTGACGCGGTGGCCATCGGGCTGGCGCAAGGCGCCGCAGTCGATAGCTTCGTCTGGGACGCACTGAGTAAAGTGCACCCGGAGATCACCGCCAAAACGCGCGTTGCCTGGCAATCCGAGGAATACGGTTTTCCGCCCGTGGTTGCCCAAAACAATGTGCCCGATGCCGACTTCCGCCTGATGCAGGACGTGTTGATGAACATGAAGAATGACACGCACGGCCGCCTGCTGCTCGCCAGGCTGAAACTGACCGGCTTCATTGCCGGTTCGCCCAAGCTCTACGACAGCGTGGCAGAGATGATGAGGGTTTTTGGCGAACGCTGATGCGCCTGTTCGATCTCAGCCTGCGTATCAAGCTGCCACTCTGGGGTGGCGGATTGATCCTCGCCACGGCACTGGCCGTGTCCACCTCTTTCGTCGTGCAGGCGTGGGACAACTTGAACCAGGATTTACTGCAAAACGCGCAGGACATCGGACGCACAATGGCGCCTTCTCTTTTTCCCGCGCTGCTGCATAACAACGTCTGGGGTGCTTTTGAGATCGTTTCTCTGCCCTTTTCCACGAACCCGGAAACTGCACTGCACGAGAGTCTGATCGTCATCGACAACGACAAGAAAGTCTATGTGTCATCGCGCCCGGATGAACATCCGGTGCTCGGTGATTTGGCCGCGCTCGGCCCTGACTACCAGGCACTGAGCCTTGAACTCCCAATGGCCGCCGATGCCGGCATCTTCGCCAGTGCCGTGCCCAGTGCACAGCGGTTTTTCGTCGCCGTACCCATTGCCAACGACGGCGTGCGTCTGGGCTCCCTGATCGTCACCTACAACAAATCGCTGCTCTGGCAGCGCTTCTCGCGTCTCGTAAGCCGCGCGCTCTGGATCACGCTACTGGTGTTGGCCGCGTTGCTGCCGATCACCGCCTACTGGGGGCGGCGCATGATGCGCCCGCTGCAACTGGTCACCGACCGCATCAGCGACATCGGCAGCGGCCAGTTGCAAGCGCTGGACCCAAGCCTGTATCCTTATCACGATGAAGTCGGTTTGCTGTTCCTGGCCTACAAGAAGATGCTGACCGAACTGCAGGATAAGGCGGAATTCGAAAAAGAAATGGTCAAGAGCGAGCGCATGGCCGCCGTCGGCCGCCTGACCGCCAGCATCGCGCACGAAATCAACAACCCGCTCGGCGGCATGCTCAATGCGATCAGCACGTTCAAGCGCCACGGCACACCGGACCCCGTCACGCAAAAGACCATTTCACTGCTGGACCGGGGACTTTCACAAATCCGCGAGACCGTCGCGGCCCTGCTGGTCGAGGCCAAAGTCAAGAGCCATCCGCTGAGCACGGCCGACTTCGAGGATGTCCGCATCCTGATCAATCCCGCCGCCAACAAACAAGGCACGCTGGTGTCCTGGGCCGTCGATATGCCGGCTACACTTTCCTTGCCCTCAACCCTGGTGCGCCAGGTGCTCCTCAATCTGATACTCAACGCCATTGCCGCTGCGGGCAAGGATGGGCAGGTTGCGGTGTGCGCACGGGCCGAAGAAAATGAACTTCTGCTGCTTGTCGAGAACAATGGAAAATCACTTCTGCCGGAGCAGCTAGAACGCTTGTTCGAGCCGTTTACCAGTTTCTCGGAACAGGGGCACGGCCTGGGCCTGTGGATTTGCTACCGAATCGTCACGCAACTTGGCGGCACAATCCGCGCCGAGTCAAGCAAAGAACTGACCCGCTTCACCGTACACATTCCTCTGGACTCCCAAAATGACAGCAGCGAAGCGAAAAATCTGCCTGATTGAAGACGACGAAATCATGGGTGAATCGCTCGCCGACCGCTTTGGTCTCGAAGGATTCAGCTTTGACTGGCATCGCACTGGTGGCGACGCGCTGGCGGCCCTGCGCCGGCAGGACTACGCGCTGGTCATCAGCGACATCCGACTGCCCGACATGACGGGCGACGCCCTGTTCGAGCAATTGCTGGCCGAAAACCGCAGCCTGCCGCCCTTCATTTTCATCACCGGTCATGGCGACATTGATACCGCTGTGCGCCTGCTCAAACAAGGCGCGCAGGACTACATCACCAAACCTTTTGACCTCGATGCGCTGATCGAAAAAGTTCTCGACATCATCGCGCCCGAAGGTGAACTCGGTCCCGGCGGGCTCGGGCGCTCCGCCGCCATGCGACAGATCGAGGCCATGCTGCACCGGTTGGCCGCAAGTGAAGCCTCGGTCCTGATCACGGGCGAGTCCGGCGTCGGCAAGGAACGCGTGGCGCTGGCTTTGCACCAGTTGACCGGCAAGAGCAAACCCTTTATTGCGGTCAATTGCGGCGCGCTGACCGAGAGCCTGCTCGAAGCCGAGTTGTTCGGCTACGAGAAAGGCGCGTTCACCGGCGCTGCGCGGACCAAGAAAGGCGTGTTCGAACAGGCCGACGGTGGCACGCTTTTTCTTGACGAGATCGGCGACATGCCGCTGTCGATGCAGGTCAAGCTGCTGCGCGCGTTGCAGGAGCGCTGCATCGTGCGGGTCGGTGGCGAAACCCCGGTTCCGGTCAACATCCGGCTGGTCTGCGCCACCCATCAGGCGCTGCAAGAGGGTGTCATCAACGGCAGGTTCCGCGAAGACCTCTATTACCGCATCAACGTCGTCGAACTGCGCATACCGCCCTTGCGCGAGCGGGTCGAAGACATTCTGCCGATTGCGCACGCGCTGCTGGCCGATATCGCCGCTGCCAGTGGCAGAACAGCGCCAACCCTGACGCCGGCGGCCGAGCACGCGCTCAAGGCCTACCCCTGGCCCGGCAACATCCGGGAGCTGAAGAACGCGCTGGAACGCGCCAGCCTGATGAGCGACGGCCGCTCCATACCGCATGACATCCTGTTCGACCGACCGGCGCCGCCACTGAACGGACAACAGGATGTCGCCAGCAGCCTGCGCGACTACCTGGCCGAATGTGAACGCGATTTCATCGTGCGTGCGCTCGGCGCCTGCCAGTGGCAAATTCAGGGCTGCGCCGATTCGCTGGGCATCAGCCGCAAGAATTTGTGGGAAAAAATGCGCAAGCTCGGGATCGACAAGCGAACGGACAGCGAATAACAGCGCTCGTGGACAATGGCGGCATGAATCACGACCACGACCACGCACCTGCCAACTTCAACCGCGCCTTTGCCATCGGCATTGCGCTCAACGCGCTGTTCGTCGCGATCGAAGCCTTCTACGGCTGGCGCGTCAACTCGCTGGCGCTGCTGGCCGACGCCGGTCACAACCTGAGCGACGTCGCCGGGCTGGTGTTGGCCTGGGGTGGTGCGCTGGCAGTCAAACTGCAGCCGGATGCGCGCCACACCTATGGCTGGAAACGCGCCACGATTCTGGCCGCCTTTGCCAACGCGCTGCTGCTGCTGATGGCGATCGGCGCCCTGGCCTGGGAGGCGATCGGACGTCTGCTCAGCCCCCCCGCTCTGGCAGGCGCGCAGGGCGTAACCGTCATGCTGGTGGCCGGCGTCGGCATCTTCATCAACACCGCAACCGCGCTGCTGTTCATGCGCGGACGCAACAGCGACCTCAATATCCGCGGTGCCTTTACGCACATGGCTGCCGATGCACTGGTATCAGCCGGGGTGGTTGGTGCCGGTGCGCTGACACTGTGGATGGGCTGGGTCTGGCTGGATCCGGTGGCGAGTCTGGCGATTGCCTTCGTGATCCTGCTCGGCACCTGGGGGCTGTTCAAGCAGTCTCTGCATCTGCTGTTTGACGGTGTACCTGACAGTGTTGACCCACAGGCGGTTCAGTCCTGCCTAGCGGCGCTGCCCGGTGTGACGCGCGTGCACGACCTGCACATCTGGGCGACGGGCACCTCGCACATCGCGTTGACCGCGCATCTGGTGATGCCCCACGGACAGGCCGACGATGCCTTTCTGAAACTCGCCAGCGCACAGTTGCATGACCGGTTCGAGATCACGCATGTCACGTTGCAGGTCATGCAGGAGGCCTTCACCCAGGCTTGCGCTGCACCGGCTGCGCCCCCACATCACCATCATGAACACTGATCCAACACCCGCAAGCCTGCTCGCTGCCTGTTCCGCCAAAGTCCTCAACCAGGGCTGCTTTTGCCGCACGCTGAATCTGGAGCGCCTGCACAAGCAACTCGAAAGCGATCCGAGCCTGCACGGGTTGATGCAAAACATCACGCAGACACGTCCACACCTGTTCTCATCCACGGTCGTGTTTTTGTCTCACGAGATGGAACGGCAAATCATGCAAATGGTGGCGATCATCGAGCGCATCGCCGCCTTGCCCGGTTACCGCGCACAAGCGCTGGCACGCGCGCCGGCGATTGCGCAGCTTGCCTTCGGTCCGGTCGGCGCCTGCATGGGCTTTGACTTTCACCTCAGTGCCAACGGACCGCAGCTGATCGAGATCAACACCAATGCGGGCGGCGCCCTGCTCAATGTCGCACTGGCACGCGCCCAGCAGTCCTGTTGCGAGGCGATGGACTGGGCTTTTCCGGCCAGGCCCAAAGCCGACACGCTAGAGCAGACCCTGTTCGACATGTTCCTGGCCGAGTGGCGCCTGCAGCGCGGGGCAGCGCCCTTGAAGAACGTGTTGATCGTGGACGACGACCCGGCCGAGCAATACCTGGCGCCCGAGTTTGAGTTGTTCCGCCAGTTGTTTGCGCGCTTCGGCCTGAACGCCGCGATTGCCGATCCCTCGGCCCTCGCGTGGCACGACGGCAAGCTCTGGCACGGCGGAACGCCGGTTGACATGGTCTACAACCGCGTGACCGATTTTTACCTGAACGAAGCCGGCCACCTGGCACTGCGCCAGGCCTATGAAGCCGGCGCTGTGGTGCTAACGCCGGACCCGCATGCCCACGCCCTGTACGCCGACAAGCGCAACCTGATTGCACTGGGTCAGGACGCGCTACTGGAGAGCTGGGGCGCCCGTGCAGCGGACCGCACCCTGCTGCAAGCCGGTGTGCCGCAGACCGAACTGGTAACACCCGCACACGCCGATGACTTGTGGGCACGCCGGCGAGCCTTGTTCTTCAAGCCGGTGGCCGGCTTCGGCGCCAAGGCGGCGTATCGCGGTGACAAGCTGACACGCCGGGTCTGGGCCGAGATTCTGGCCGGCGACTTTGTGGCGCAGGCACTGGTGGCGCCAGGCCAGCGCCTGGTTGAAGTCGATGGCGTACGGACCGACCTCAAGTTCGACATCCGCGCCTACGCCTACGCGGGCCAGGTGCAACTGCTGGCAGCGCGCATGTACGCTGGTCAGACTACCAACTTCAGAACCGAAGGCGGTGGTTTTGCACCGGTGCTGGTGCTGCCTGTGGCCATATAGCGGCTACCCTGCCAGCTGCCGCGGCGCGCCAGCTCAGTCGAGATGCGCGGCGCGAGTTCGGACAGGCGCACGTTCCAGGCCGGCGCCAGTTTCATGGAGGGCGGCACTTCACTGCCGACGCGCTGCAGCAGTATCGCCGGTGACAGACGTTCAATGAAATCGGCCAGCATGGCGATGCACGCCGGCTCGTCGAGCAAGGGCACGCTGCTGGGGTCGCGCTGCCAGGCGCGCGCCATGGCCGTGCCGCGCACCAGTTGCAGTTGATGCAGTTTGAGTGCGTGGACCGGTAGCGCCGACATCTGGCGCGCACCGTCGAGCATGCTGTCCATGGACTCGCCCGGCAGACCGAGCAGTAGATGCGCCGTGACCTCCAGACCGCGCGCGGCAGCGCGCCCTATCGCGTCAACGCTGGCGGCAAAGTCGTGTCCCCGATTGACGCTGGCCAGCACGGCGTCGTTGCAGGATTCGACGCCGATCTCCAACTCGATGATGTGCCCGCGCGCGAGCTCTGCCAGATAGTCCAGCACCGCGTCGGGCAGGCAGTCGGGCCGCGTGCCAATGGCCAGGCCGCTGATCTTCGGATGCGCCAGCGCCTCCTCGTACAAGGCGCGCAGGTGCGCCAACTCGCCGTAGGTGTTGCTGTAACTCTGGAAGTAGGCAATGTAGCGGTCGGTACCGGGATAGCGACGCAGCAGGAAGTCGAGCCCGGCGTTGATCTGCTCGGTGATGCTCTGGCGCCGGTTCAGGTAGCCGGGCGTGAAACCGTCGTTGTTGCAAAAGGTGCAGCCACCAGTGGCAAGCTTGCCGTCGCGGTTCGGACAGGTGAAGCCGGCCTCGATTGACACCTTCTGCACGCGTCCGCCGTAGCGCGTCTTCACATGCTCGTTCCAGGCGCGGTAGCGGCGCGGCCCGAACGGACCTTCAGTGTTTTCGGTCATGCGCGTTCATACCAGCGCTTGGAGTGGTTGACGACATAGACCACCAGCAGCATCACCGGCACTTCAATCAGCACGCCCACCACCGTGGCCAGCGCCGCGCCCGAATTGAAACCGAACAGGCTGATGGCAGCGGCCACCGCAAGTTCAAAAAAATTGGAAGCGCCAATTAAGGCCGACGGGCAGGCGATGTTGTGCTTTTCGCCCAGTGCGCGGTTGAGCCAATAGGCCAGCGCGGAATTGAACAGCACCTGAATCAGGATCGGCACCGCCAGCAGCGCAATCACCAGCGGCTGTTTCAGAATCGCCTCGCCCTGAAAGGCAAACAGCAGCACCAGCGTGAGCAGCAGCGCACCGATGGACCAGGGTCCCATCTTTTCCATGGCGGCGTCAAATGCGGCCTGTCCTTTGGCCAGCAGCGCTTTGCGCCAGAGCTGCGCCAGGATGACCGGAATCACGATGTAGAGCAGCACCGAAATCAAGAGCGTGGCCCAGGGCACGGTGATGGCCGAGATGCCCAGCAGAAACGCGACCAGCGGCGCAAACGCGATCACCATGATGCTGTCGTTGAGGGCGACTTGTGAGAGCGTGAACAGCGGGTCGCCACCGGTGAGTCGGCTCCAGACAAAAACCATGGCCGTGCAAGGCGCGGCCGCGAGCAGGATCAGGCCGGCAATGTAGCTGTCAATCTGGTCCGGCGGCAGCAGCGGCGCAAACCAGTGGCGGATAAAGAGCCAGCCCAGCAACGCCATGCTAAAGGGCTTGACCAGCCAGTTGACGAACAGCGTGACGCCTATGCCCTTGACGTGCTTGCGCACTTCCTGCAGCGCGCCAAAATCAACCTTCACCAGCATCGGGATGATCATGACCCAGATCAGCAGACCCACCGGCAGATTGACCTGCGCCACTTCAAGCGCGCCGATGGCCTGGAACACGCCAGGAAACACCTGCCCAAGCGCGATGCCAACGATGATGCATAGAAAGACCCAGACCGTCAGGTAGCGTTCGAAGATGTTCATGACTTCAGGTCTGGTTCAGTGCGCGCGCCGTGCTTTGCAGCATCGTCTTTTCCAGCTTGGCCGCCGGCAGGCTGACCAGCAGTTCAAGCCGGCGTTTGAGCGCGTGCAGGGTTTGGCGAAAGGCTTCGAGTTTCTGCGCATCCGTACCATCTCCCGCAGAAGGATCGGGATAGCCCCAGTGCGCCGTGGCCGGCTGACCCGGCCAGTAGGGGCAGACCTCGCCTGCGGCGTTGTCGCAGACCGTGATCACGAGGTCCATCTGCGGCGCCTGCGGCGTGCCGAACTCGTCCCAACTCTTGCTGCGCAAGCCGACTGTGGCAATGCCGGCACTTTGCAGCACCTGCAAGCCCAAGGGGTTGGGCTGCTGATTTTCGCGCGGGCTGCTTCCGGCTGAGTAGGCCGTGAAGCGGCCTTTGCCGATGTGATTGAGGATGGCTTCAGCCAGGATGCTGCGTGCCGAGTTGTGGGTGCACAGGAACAGCACCTTGAGGGTCTTTTCGCTCATATCAGGAAGGTCTTGTAGTGAGTGTTATTTCGGGGGTGTTGGCAGCCAGTTGCAGCAAACGCGCTACGCCAACGGGCTCGTCTTGCAGCAAGGGCACGAGGGCATAGCGTTTGGCATACCGGCTGGCCACGGTTGCGATTTCGATCAGTTCGTTGTGCGCACGCTGGCGCAGCAGGGGCGATGTGAGCGGCACACTCAGGGAGCGCGCGGCCACGCTGTTGTTGATAACCCAGGCCCAGGGCTCGATGCCAGCGCGCTGCAGATCGGCCTGCAGGTTGGCCGCTTCAAGCACGGGCGTCTTCTCGGCCAGTGTGACCAGCAGCACCTTGGTCTGCTTGGGGTCCTGCAACTGCATCATGGGCGTCGTGAAGTGCATGCCGCTCTCGCCCATCTGGCGCACGACGTCACGGTGATAGGCACCGGTGGCATCGAGCAGCAACAGGGTGTGGCCGGTCGGTGCAGTGTCCATCACGACAAACTTCTTGCCGGCCTCGCGGATCACACGCGAGAACGCCTGAAAGACAGCGATCTCTTCGGTGCAGGGCGAGCGCAGGTCTTCTTCGAGCACGGCGCGCCCTTGCGCGTCGAGCGCAGCGCCCTTGACGGCGAGCACCTGCGCGCGGTACTGCGCCGTCACTTCATGCGGATCGATACGGCTAACAGTCAGGTGTTCGAGTGAGCCGTGCAGGGTCTCGACCAGGTGCGCGGCTGGGTCGGAGGTTGTCAGGTGCACCGGCAGACCTCTTTCCTTTGCTGCTGTCTGAAGGGCTTCGGCATAGTTATCACCCTGATAACGGATAGGTTTGGTAGCGGTAATCTGCTCGCGAAGTGTTTCAAGAATTGCAGAT
>CAIXNB010000143.1 GCA_903920695.1 uncultured beta proteobacterium | reverse complement strand
CGCTCGCAAGTTTGTGAGCTGCTCGGGGCTGAGACGGGGCAACTCGGCGAGTAGATTTTTGAACTGAGAAACGCGCATGCGCAATTCTCCTCTGAAAATCCAAAAAACGCAACAAAATCAATACTTATTGCGAACAGAGCCCTCCCGCAGCCACTGAGACTGCACCCGTGAAATTGCTGAAATCGACGGCCGATCACAGCAAGTTCAAGGAACTGGACCGTGACTTTGCCTCCGGCCCCGAGGTGACCAAGGCCTGTCTGAGCTGCCATACCGAAGCCGCCAAACAGATCCACCAGACCCAGCACTGGAAATGGGAATTCGTCAACCCCGACACCAAACAGGTACTCGGCAAAAAACACGTTGTCAACAACTTCTGCACCTCGGTACGCTCGAACGAGGCGGCCTGCAACAGCTGCCACATCGGCTATGGCTGGCGCGACAACAGCTTTGATTTCAGCGTGGAAGAAAACGTCGATTGCCTGGTGTGCCACGACCACTCAGGCAAATACACGAAACCTTCCGGCTTTGCCGGTCTGCCGGTCACCAAGGACACCGAATTTCCTGCCGGCTCGGGCAAGATTGTCAGGGGCATCAACCTGAAGGAGATCGCCAAGAAGGTGGGACCGACCACGCGCAGCACCTGCGGCGTCTGCCACTTCAACGGCGGCGGCGGTGATGGCGTCAAGCATGGCGACCTTGACACATCAATGGAGAACCCAGGCAGAGATCTTGACGTGCACATGGATGCCAAAGGCCTGAATTTCGCCTGCGCCACCTGCCACAAGACCGATGACCACAAGGTCTCGGGCAGTCGCTACGCACCCACCGCGCGGGACAAGGCACCAGCGCACATGCGCGGCGAAGCCGACAAGACCAATCCCGACACCTGCCAGGCCTGCCACGGCCAGGCGCCACACAAGGCTGCGCGCCTGAATGAACACACGGCCAAGATCGCCTGCCAGACTTGCCACATCCCGGCCTTCGCGCGCGGCGGACAGCCAACCAAGATGGCCTGGGACTGGTCCACCGCTGGCAAGCTCGACAAGGACGGCAAGCCCATGATCCTGAAAGACGAGGACGGCTACGACAGCTACATGAGCATCAAGGGCAACTTCGTCTGGAAAGAGAACGTCAAGCCCGAGTACGTCTGGTTCAACGGCGTCAACCACTACACCTTGGTCGGCGACAAAATTGAAAAGGGCGACAAACCGACGCAGATCAACCACTTCGAAGGCAGCGCGAGCGACGGCAAGTCCATGATCTGGCCGATCAAGCTGTTCCGTGGCAAACAGCAATACGACCCGATCAACAAGTCGCTGGTCATCACCCATCTGGCCGGCAGCGACGACACCGCCTTCTGGAAGAACTTCAACTGGGAAAAGGCAGTCACCACCGGTATGGCCGCGGGCGGCGTCAAGTTCTCGGGCAAGGTCGACTTCATCGAAACCGAAAGCATGTGGGCCATCACGCACATGGTCGCGCCGAAGGAAAAAGCGCTGGGTTGTGTCGAATGCCATGCCAATGGCGCGCGGCTGGAAAAGATCGATGGCGTCTACATGCCAGGCCGTGACCGCGATCACGCCCGCTGGCTTGAGATTGGCGGCTGGGCAGTGGCCCTGCTGACCCTGCTCGGCGTCCTCGGACACGGTCTCATCCGCGTCGTCGCCAACAAACGCAACAGCTAACCGGAGAACACACATGACACGCGTTTATCTTTTCAAGCCCTTTGAGCGCTTCTGGCACTGGTGCCAGGCCCTGCTGGTCATCTCCATGTTGGTGACCGGTTTCGAGGTCCATGGCACTTACCGTCTGTTCGGTTTCGAAAAAGCGGTGGGTTACCACACCATCGCGGCTTGGACACTGGTGGGACTTTGGATCTTCGCCATCTTCTGGCACCTGACAACAGGCGAGTGGCGCCACTACATTCCGACGCTGCAGAACGTCGCCGCGATCGCGAAGTACTACTCATCGGGCATCTTCAAGGATGAGCCGCATCCGTTCCGGCCCAGCCTGAGCAACAAGCACAACCCGCTGCAACGGCTGACCTATCTGGCCGTGTTGACCCTGCTCAGTCCGCTGATCTGGTTCACCGGCTGGCTCTACCTGTTCTATGCAAGCTGGTCAGCCTGGGGTCTGGGCGGCTTGCGCCTGGAGTGGATTGCCACCGGCCACACGTTGGGCGCCTTCCTGATGCTGGCCTTCCTCATTTCGCACCTGTATCTGTCCACCACCGGTCACAAGCTCACATCGCAAATCAAAGCGATGCTCACCGGATGGGAAGACCTCGGTGACGAAGCAGCGCCCGGCAAGCACAGCTAGATTTTTTATGTCAACTCTCTAGGAGAAATTTATGAACAGAACATTCAAGAAGAAGCTGCTGGTCGCCCTGATCACCAGCATGGTGCTGCCAATGGCAGCCCAAGCGGCGGACGCCGACCTGCTCAACAAGATCGAGACCATGTCGCGCGAACTCGAAGCCCTAAAGGGCCAGGTCAAAGCCAACGAGGCCAAGGCCGCACAGACCGCAGAACAGGTCAAGGCCGTAGCCGGCAAGTCCGAAGCGGCAGCAATCGATGATCTGAAGAGCCAGGTCACAAAACTCGAAGGCAAATCGCTCGGCAAGTGGTTGACCGTTGGCGGTGACTACCGCTTCCGCTATGACTACCTCGACGGCCAGACCAAGACCTTCACCGACGTTAACGCCACCTTTGCCAATGCGCAAAATACACTGCAGAGCGAGTTCTTTGCCAATCCGGCAGCGCCCTCGTCGCTTAACCCGGGCTGGACCACGGGGCAGGCCTTGACAGGTCTGATGGGCTTTTCGCAAGCCATGAACCGGGTACAGACCTTTGACCAAGCCAATGCATTCCTCGGCGCCAATGCCGCCATGGCCGGCGCAATGGGCGCATTCGCCGCCACGATACCGGCCTACAAGCCCAAGAACAACAGCATTTACAGCAACCGCTTCGGTCTGGACTTGAGCGCCAAGGCAACGCAGGATGTCAGCGTCAATGCGCACCTGGCGATGTACAAGGTGTTTGGCGCCGAAGATGAGGCCGCGATCACCAACTCCGGCAGCGCACCCTTCTTCGCCGACCGCGTTGGCGTCTTTGACGGCACACTGAGCCGCGTGCCATCGAGCAGTCTGCTTAACGTGGACCGCGTCTACGCCACTTGGAGCAATATCGCCGACAAAGAAATCTGGTTCTCGGTCGGCCGCCGGCCTTCGACCGCCGGAGCACCGAGCAATCTGCGCCTGAACAACCCGCGCCCCGGCAATGGCGGCACGCCATCTTTGCTGGTCGACTACGCCTTTGACGGCATGACCGTGGGCTATGCGCCCGACATCGACTCCCTGCCCGGCGCCTACGCCAAGTTCTGCTATGGCCGCGGCTTCGAGAGCGGCTATACCAATCCGCTGGGCAACTCGCTGGCCGATACCGACATGGTCGGCATCGCGGTGATCCCAATCGACACCGACCCGCTGCGCGTCTGGCTGCAATGGAACCGTGGCATCAACATCTTTGATGCACCGACCATGAAAAACACCTACTTTGGCAATACCGGCGCCAAGACCAACCTCGGCGACATTGACTGGTACGGCATCGGCTTCATGAGCACGTTCAAGAAAGTCGGCCCGGGTGAACTGCAACTGTTTGCCGACTGGGGCATGAGTGTCACGCACCCGAACAGCAACGTCTCGGCCCAGTTCGGATTTCAGGGTCTGATGACCGGGGCCTTCTTCAGCCCTGAAGCCCCGACCAGCAAGACCGGCACTGCTTACGCACTCGGTGTGCGCTATGACCTGCCGTCGAAGACCAAGCTCGGCTTCGAATACAACCACGGCTCCAAGGACTGGATCACCTTCGCACCGGCCGCTGACGACATGTGGACATCCAAGGTTGGCACGCGCGGCGACGTGGTTGAAGCCTACCTGATCCAGGAACTCGACAAGGCGCCGATCTCGTCATTCTTCAGCAAGACTTTCTTCCGTCTGGGCGTGCAGCGCTACCACTTCAACTACACCGGCAGCAACAACTGGGTTGGCGCACCGGTCGACATCAACAGCGTCAATGGCCAGATGATGACCATGACGCCGCTGGAAAACGCCACCAACATTTACGCCACGTTCGAAGTGAAGTTCTAAACATTTTTCAAGGAGATCAAAATGAAATCGAAACTTTCAACCCTCATCCTGACCGCCGTGCTGGCCATGTCGGGTGCCGCTTTCACCGGCAACGCCTTGGCTGACGAAGGCAAGATGGTCGGCCCGGTCACCAAGATCAAGCTCGCGCCCGATGGCAAGTCGGCAGTGGCCACACTGAAGGACGCCAAGAGCGGCGAGCAGGTCAATGTGACCGTCAGCGATGACCTGACGCTGGACAAGTTCAAGGACAAGCGCATCGTCGAGGGCGACGAGATTCGCGCCCGCTTCGACAAAGACGGCAAGAACACCGCCAAGTCTTTCAAGAAGACGGCCGGCTGCTAGGGCCGCAACAGTCCCGTCATTGCGACGCGTAGCTCGGATCGAGCGCAGCGCAATACGGGG
>CAIXNB010000142.1 GCA_903920695.1 uncultured beta proteobacterium | reverse complement strand
GCGATGCCGACGACGAAGGTCTGATTGCGAAACTTGTGGATGTAAGGCGCCACCGAACGAAACCAGGGCACGAAGGTGAAGTTGAAAACAGAGGACATCAAATCAAAGGTGGTAGGTGCGCGGCCAAAAGGAATGCATGAGGGGATAATCGCCCAGTCCCAAGCTGATGCCCCTGATTTTGACTGAAGTTTTCCCCTTGTCTGCCTGTCCCCTGAAAATCGAATTTCCGCCAGCGCTGCCGGTGTCGGATAAACGCGACGAGATCAGCGCCGCCTTGCAGCAGCATCAGGTCATCATCGTCTGCGGTGAAACCGGCTCCGGCAAGACCACACAACTACCCAAGATCGCCTTGGCCATGGGGCGCGGCAAGCTGAACTACCCGCCGGGGCGCGGCAAACTGATTGGCCACACGCAGCCGCGCCGCATTGCCGCGAGTTCTGTCGCCAAGCGCATTGCTGAAGAACTCAAGACAACGCTCGGTGATGTGGTCGGCTACAAGGTGCGCTTCCAGGACCGGCTCAGCCGTGACGCCTCGGTCAAGCTCATGACCGACGGCATTCTGCTGGCCGAGACGCAGACCGACCCGCTGCTCGAGGCCTACGACACCATCATCATCGATGAAGCGCATGAGCGCAGCCTGAATATCGACTTCCTGCTCGGCTACCTGCGCCAGATTCTGCCGCGCCGCCCGGACCTGAAAATCATCGTGACTTCGGCCACCATCGACGCGCAGCGTTTTGCCGACCACTTTGCGACAAGAATGCGCCTGGCGCCGGGCCGCTCCAAGCCAGGCGACGCCCCCTCGGGAGGCAGCGACGACGCGCAGCGCGGAGCGTGGGGGCCTTTGGTTCCAGCCCCGGTCATCATGGTGTCCGGGCGCATGTTTCCGGTTGAGCAGCGCTACCGTCCGTTCGAGGAGTCGCGCGAGTACGACCTCAACAATGCCATCGCCGATGGCGTCGACGAACTCTGGCGTGATGTGCACAACAGCGGCGACATCCTGGTGTTCCTGCCGGGCGAGCGCGAAATCCGCGAGGCGGCCGACCATTTGCGCCGCCATCTCAGCCACCAGCCCTTGTTTCGAAACGCCGAAGTGCTGCCACTTTTTGCACGCCTGTCGCAGGCCGAGCAGGATCGCATCTTCGACGGGCACAACGGCCGGCGCATTGTGCTGGCCACCAACGTGGCCGAGACTTCGCTCACCGTGCCCGGTATCCGCTACGTGATCGACGCCGGCACGGCGCGCATGAAGCGTTACAGCTTTCGCAGTAAGGTCGAGCAGTTGCTGGTCGAGCCGATCAGCCAGTCCTCTGCGAATCAGCGCGCCGGGCGCTGCGGCCGCGTTGCCAACGGCATTTGCATCCGCCTTTATGAGCAGAAGGACTTCGACGGCCGACCGCGTTTCACCGATCCCGAGATCCTGCGCAGTTCGCTTGCTGGCGTTATCTTGCGCATGAAGTCGCTGCACCTTGGTGGCGTTGAGGAGTTTCCATTCCTCGAACGTCCCTCCGGGCGCGCCATCGCCGATGGCTACCAGTTGCTGACCGAATTGGGCGCGGTGGGTGAGGCCAACGAGTTGACCGCTATGGGCACTGAACTGGCGCGCCTGCCGCTGGACCCGCGAGTCGGACGCATGATCCTGGAAGCGCGTACGCGTAGCGCGCTCGACGAGGTGCTGGTGATTGCGGCGGCGCTCAGCGTGCAGGACGTGCGGGATCGACCGATGGAGGCGCAGACCCAGGCCGATCAGGCGCACGTCAAGTTCGACGACGAGAAGAGCGAATTCAGCGGCTATCTGAAGCTGTGGAAATGGATTAACGACGGCAAGGGCGGTGAAGGACAACATAAATTGTCAAACCGCCAGTACGAGCAGTTGTTGCGGCAGAACTTCGTCAATATCCGGCGCGTGCGCGAGTGGCGCGACATCCACTCGCAGTTGCACACGGTCGTGGCCGAGCACAAATGGCGTTTGAATACGGCACCGGCGAGTTACGAGCAACTGCACTTGTCGATGCTGTCCGGGCTGCTGGGCAACATCGGCTGCAAGGTCGAGGTCGAGGCGAATCAGGGCGAGTATCTCGGTGCGCGCGGTATCAAGTTTTTTGCCCATCCGGGTGCACACCTGAGCAAGAAGCCGGGGCGCTGGGTGGTGGCGGCGGAACTGGTTGAGACCACGCGCCTGTTCGGGCGTGGCATTGCCAATATCGAACCGCAGTGGCTGGAGCAAGTGGCTGGGCATCTGCTCAAGAAGCAGTTGCTCGATCCGCATTGGGAGAAAAAGGCTGGCGAGGTCGTGGCGCTGGAGCGCGCCACGCTGTACGGCATCGTGATCTACGGCGGGCGACGCGTTAACTTCGGCCGCGTCGATGGCGTGGCGGCGCGCGAGATCTTCATCCGCGAAGCGCTGGTGGCCGGGCAGTGGGAGACCAAACTGCCCTTTCTCGCTGCCAACCAGCGGCTGATCCGCCAAGTGGAAGACATGGAGCACAAGGCACGCCGGCAGGACGTGCTGGTGGACGAGGAACTGATTTACGCCTTCTACGACCAGCAGTTGCCCGCCGATGTCTGCAGTGCCTACAGTTTCGAGAACTGGTACCGCGAGGAAATCAAGAAGCAGCCCAATCTCTTGCTGCTCACGCTCGATGAACTGATGCGCCATGAGGCGGCCGGTATCACGACCCAGTCGTTCCCGAAGACGCTGCGTCTGGGTGGCATCGATTGCGCCGCCACTTACCTGCACGAACCGGGGGACGCCAAGGACGGGTTGACAGCGTCGGTACCGCTGTTTGTGCTGAACCAGGTCAATGAGGAGCGTTGCGAGTGGCTGGTGCCGGGCATGCTCAAAGATAAGGTTCAGGCGCTGCTCAAAACCTTGCATCAGCGGCCGCGTTCGCGGCTTGTGCCCTTGCCGGATACAGCCAGCAAGATGGCGCTGGCGCTTGGTGAGCCTGCCGTCTTCGGCTATGGCTCGCTGGTTGATGCCGTGCTGAAGCTGGTGCGCCAGGCGACCTCACTCGACGTGGTGCGAGCCGACATCAAGGTCGACATGCTGAGCCCGCACTTCTTCATGAACTTTCGCGTGGTGGACGAACACGGTCGCCAGTTGGGGCAGGGGCGCAACCTCGGTGCGCTGAAAGCCGAACTCGGGGCCCAGGCGCGTGGTGCATTTCAGGCGCTGGCCGGCCTCAAGCTGGCAAGCAATGCCGCAGCCGCGCCAACACCGAAGCAGGCTGCGCCGCCAGCTGGCACCGTGGCAGCGGCAGGCACTGGCGTGAAGACGACATCGGCAGCCGCGCCCGCCGGTCAGCGCTACACCGCCTGGACCTTTGGCGAGTTGCCGGAGCTGCTGGAGATTCAAAAGGGCGGTCAGACCCTGATTGGCTATCCCGGTTTGATCGACGCTGGCGACGCCGTGCTGATCGAGGTCTTTGATGAACCCGATGTGGCGGCTGCCAAGCACCGTGCTGGCCTGCGCCGCCTGTTCTCGCTGCAGATCAAGGACGCGCTCAAGTACCTTGAGAAGAACATTCCCGACCTGCAGAAGATGGCGATCACCTTTGTGCAGGTGGGTAAGTCGGCCGATGAGGCGGGTGGCGGCACCATCGAGGAGTTGCGCGAACAGATTGTGAGCGTGGCGCTGGACCGGGCCTTTCTGCTCGACCCCTTGCCGAGCAACGAATTCGATTTCAAACGCCGCATTGAGGAGGGCCGAGGTCGCCTGACGCTGATTGCCAATGAAGTGGCACGTCTGGCGGGCGCTATTTTGCTCGAATACGCCAGTGCGGCGCGCAAGCTCAAGGACACGCGCAACGCGCCTGAAGCCACGGCCGACGTGGCCCAGCAACTGGCGCGCCTGATGCCCAAGCGCTTCCTCGCCAACTCACCCTGGGGACCGTTGCAGCACTTTGCGCGCTACCTCAAGGCGATCACGGCGCGGCTCGACAAGTACCGCGCCGATCCCGCGCGTGATGCGGCCCGTCTGGCTGAACTGCGCCCGCTGGAACAGCGCTACTGGCGTCTGGTGGCCGAGCGCAAGGGCATCGTTGACGAGCGCATGCAAGAGTTCCGCTGGCTGCTGGAGGAATTGCGCGTGAGTTTTTTCGCGCAGGAACTGCGCACGCCGCAGCCGGTCAGCGTCAAGCGACTCGATAAAGCCTGGGCTCAGTTGCTCTGACCCTGGCGTCGGGTCAAAGCGCCTGCAGCCGCAGCAAGGCGGCGTTGAGGGTCTCGTCCTTCTTGGCAAAGCAGAAGCGCACCACGTGCTGATCGAACCCATTGCCGTAAAAGGCCGACAAGGGAATCGCTGCGACGCCGATCTCGGACGTCAACCAGAGGCAGAACTCGGCTTCGGGTAGATTGCGCTCGGGCACGCTAAGACCGGAAATATCAACGCACTGGAAGTAGGTACCTTCGCCCGGCAGTAGTTTGAACTTGGTGCGCGCAAGCCCGGCGCGGAACAGGTCGCGCTTGCGCTGGTAGAAGGCAGCCAGTTCGAGATACGGTTTGGCATCCAACATGTACGCGGCCAGTGCGTATTGCACTGGTGTGTTGACGGTGAAGACATTGAACTGGTGCACCTTGCGGAATTCGGTTGTCAGGGTGGCTGGCGCCGCCACATAGCCGACTTTCCAGCCGGTCACGTGGTAGGTCTTGCCAAAGCTCGAAACGATGAAGGCGCGTGCTGCCAGGCCGGGAAAGCGTGCTGCGCTTTGGTGCTGCTGGCCGTCGAACACCATGTGCTCATAGACCTCGTCGCAAATCAATAGCACCTCGGTCGGCGCCAATATGTCTTGCAGGCGCAGCATGTCCTGCGCTGTCCACACTGTGCCGCTTGGGTTGTGGGGCGAGTTGACCAGGATGGCGCGGGTTTTAGGGGTGATGGCGGCAGCGATTTTGTCGAAATCGGGGCGGAACGTGCCGGGCGTCAAAGGCACGCGCACCGTCACGCCGCCGGCCAGCTCGATGTTGGGCACGTAGCTGTCGTAACAGGGCTCGAGCACGATGACCTCGTCGCCCGGATGCACAACCGCCAGGATGGTGGTGATGATGGCCTGCGTGGCGCCGGCGGTGATCGTGATCTCGCTGGCCGCGTTGTAACGGTGGCCGTACAGCGCCTCGATCTTGCTCGCGACGGCTTCGCGCAGCAGCGGCACTCCGGTCATCGGCGGGTACTGGTTCAAGCCTTTTTGCATGGCCTGCGTGACCGCGTCAACCAGGGCTGGATCACAGTTGAAGTCGGGAAAGCCCTGGCCCAGATTGACCGCATTTTTTTCGGCTGCGAGCGTCGACATGACGGTGAAAATGGTGGTGCCGACATTTGGCAGACGGCTTTGCAGGGTGGGGGGTCTTTCGTTGGGCATGGCAGTTTTAAAGTTTTGAGGACTGATCTCCGCTTCGCTTCGGTCTGTCCCGCAAGGTCAAAATGTTGAGGACAGAGCCCCGCTTCACTGCGGTCTGTCCCGCAAAGCCTAAAGTGTTGGGGACAGAGCTGGTCGGCTGCGCCGCCTGCGGTCTGTCCCGCAAAGCTTTACAACTCATAATCATCCACATGCCCGGTCATGGCGCGGGCGACCAGGATTCGGCTCAGACGGTCGCTGAGCAATTCAGCAAAGTTGTAGACAAAGTTGCGCAGGTAGGCACCGCGCTTGAAGGCGACGCGGGTCACGTTCTGGCCGAACAGTTGACCGGCTGGGCGCACCACCAGATCGCTCTTGGCGCCGTCCGCGACCACGTCGGTGACCGACATCTCGGCTGCGATGCCAATGCCCAGACCCAGGCGCACATAGGTTTTGATCACGTCCGAGTCGATTGCTTCCAGCGCAATGCGTGGCTCCAGCTTGCGCGTGGCGAAAGCATGGTCGATCTTGGTTCGTCCGGTGTAGGCGGGGTGGTAGGTGATCAGGGGTTCGCGTGCGATGTCTTCAAGCGTGATGTGCTCCTTTTGGCACAGCGGGTGGCCAACCGGCAGCACCAGCACGTGCTGCCATTCATAGCATGGCAAGGTGACGAGTTCGGCATAGCCCGAGAGGGACTCGGTGGCGATGCCGATCTCCGCTACTTCGTCAATCAACATGCGCGCCACCTGATCCGGTGAGCCCTGGTGCAGGCTGATGTTGATCTTGGGGTAGGTCAGGCGCAATTTGGCGACTGGCGCCGGTAGTACGTAGCGCGCTTGCGTGTGGGTGGTGGCGATCGACAGCGTGCCGCTGTCCTCGGCGCTGTACTGCTCGCCGATGCGTTTGAGATTTCCAATTTCGCGCAGGATCAGCTCGATGCTCTTGAGGACCAATTGGCCGGGTTCGGTAACGCGCTTCAGACGCTTGCCATGCCGGGCAAAAATCTCGATGCCGAGTTCTTCTTCCAGTTCGATGATGGCCTTGGAGACGCCGGGTTGGGATGTATGCAACGCCTTGGCGGCTTCGGTCAGATTGAGGTCGCGCCGCACGGCTTCCTGGACAAAACGGAATTGATGTAAGTTCATGCCAAATTTCAGCTAACAGTGAAATTTATTATGCCTCAATCGCATAATCAATCACCGAGCCTGCTCAGGAGATAGAAATTTGGGCGATCAATTCGATGATCTGTGGCTCTTCACCGAGGGATGGCCGCAGGTCGAACGCAATCTGAGGATGGCGGACGCGCAAGGTGGCGAGCAGAACGGGCAAGTCCTCGCGCGCGTGTTTGCCCACACCGATGAACAAGGGCACGATTGTGATGGCGGCGACGCCCAGGTCCGCCAGTTCGGCCGCGCTGCTGGCCAGATCCGGCACCGTTGCCTCCAGATAGGCGCAGCGCACCGCCATGGTTGGCGCGATTTTGCGGATGTGGCAGGCCACCGCCTCAATCGGCTGCTTCCACAAGGGGTCGCGTGAGCCATGCGCCAGCAGGATGGTGCCGCGCGCCGCACCGGTCGCTGCCAGGTCCGGACTGGCTTGAGCTGTTGGCAAACTCATCGTCGCAGCACCAGCCAGCCAAACGCAGTCAACGACAGCAGCGAATAGATCAGGCCGGGTAGCGCAGCCGTGAGCCAGGGTTGCCAGTTCTGCATTTCACCGATGTAGCCGAAGACGTTGTTGAGCAAAAAGAAGCTGATGCCGGCCATGACCCCGCCAAACACATAGCCAGTGATGCCGCCGGAGCGGAAATGCAGGTAGGCGAAAGGCAGCGCCAGCACCACCATGACCAGGCAACTCAGCGGGTAGAACACTTTCTTCCAGAATTCGATTTCGTAACGCTGCGCGCTCTGCTGGTTGGCGTCCAGATGACGGATGTATTGAAACAGGTCATAGGTGCTCATGCGCTCAGGTTTGAGCAGCGCCGCCGACACCATTTCCGCGCTGATCTCGTTGGGCCAGCGGAAGTCGTCCAGCTGGGTGCGTTCGATGCGTGGGTTCTCGGTGTTGCGTGCTGGGAACTCGGTGCGCACCATGCGCCTGAGGCGCCACGCGTCGTCCGGGCCGTGCGTGGCCGTTTCGGCTTGCATCATGGAGATCAGGAAACCCTGGCTGTCGAACTCGAAGATGCGCACGCCGCGCATGCTGCCGTCCGAATCCAACGCGTTGATATTGACGGCGAACTGCGAATGGCGCTGCTTTTCCTTGAGCCAGGCACCCGTATGGCCGATCGTGATGACGCCTTGGTAGCGCGCCTTGAGCAGTTGGCCGCTGCGGTCCGCCGCCGGCGAAATGTAGTCGCCCAGGACAAAGGTCAACAGCACAAAGACGGCACCGAGCCAGAGCAGGGTTTTGAGCGCCCGTCCGGGCCCGAGCCCGCTGGTTCGCAGGATGGTGTACTGCGAGGTCTGGGCAAAACGCGCCATGACAAAGATGGTGCCGATGAGAACGGCAATCGGCAGCAATTCATAGAGATGGCTCGGAATCATCAGCGCGACAAACGTCAGGGCCTGGATGATCTGGTATTGACCCGCACCGGCACGGCCGATCGACTGGATTTCTTCGACGACGTCAAAAAAGAAAAACAGTGAAAGAAAGCACAGCGTGACGAAACCCACGGCAGACAGGACCTCGCCATAGATCAGGCGTCGAATGGTTTTCAAGACGGGCGCTTTCGTGACAGGGCCGTGCGCAGGCCGGCCAGCGAACGCAGGGTCCAGTTGTTATGGGCCTTGGCGAGCCAGCACAGGCCCAGGGCCAGTGCACCGCCGTGCAGGCTCAGCATGAAGCCGCCAAAGCTGAACTGACCGGTGGCAATCCAGTTCTGGCCCAGATTCAATAGATTGTTGTAGAGGATGAAGGCGAAGAGCGAAAAGACCAGGTTGAAACTGCGCCCGATGCGCGGATTGACACTGGAGACCGGAATGCCGAGGATGACAAAGTTGAACGCTGCCAGAACCAAGCCGATGCGCCAGGACAGCTCGGCCAGGTTGGGCAGCGTCAGGTTATTGAACAGGTAGGCTGTAGGCCGCGTGTTGACCGGGATGAACTCGTCTGTGTTGCCCAGAATATCCTGGCCGACCTGGATACGGTACTCGTCGAACTCACTGATCTTGAGTTCACCCTTGTTACCGATCGGATTCTCAAGGCGCTGGCCATTGTTCAGCAGCAGAAAGCGGTTCTGCGCCTCGCGCTGAATGCGCCCGCTGCGCGCCGATGTGATGGTTTCCTTGCCATTCTCACTGGTCGCAATGAAGACATTGGAGCCAGAGGTTTTGCCGCTGGCGTCCTTTTCCACGAAAAACACCCGTGTGCCGCCGGCCGACTCCTGGAACTGACCGGGTTCAACGCGCTCGATATCGCCCCGTTTCTCGTACTGGTCTTTCAGAATTTCAATGCGCTGGTTCGACCACGGCAGCACCAGCAGCGCCAGCGCCATGACCACCAGCAGCACGGGCCAGGCAAACTGGAACAAGGGCTTCAGAAATGAGGACAGACCGCGTCCACTGGTGAACCAGATCACCATCTCGCTGTCGCGGTACATACGCGACAAGGTGGCAAAGATGGAAATGAACAGGCTCATGGTGAGGATAGTCGGCATGTAGGCGAGCACGGTGTAGCCCATCACCAGCGTGACGTCCGAAGGGTTGAAGCTGCCGCGCGAAGCCTGGCCGAGCGTGCGGATCAGGGTCATGGTCATGACAACCGTCGCCAGCACCACCAGCGTGGCACCGAAACTGCGTGCAAGTTCTTGTCGGATTGAAGAATGGAATAGCATTGGCGTCTTGCGGGTCAGTCCGCTGCTGAGTGGGCCCTGTCGTTCACTGATTAAAATTTGCGGGCGCTGGCACTGTTGCGCAGCGGCCAGTTCCGCACCATCCTCAACTGATTGAAAAGACCAATTATGAACTTTGAACTCAAGACATTTGATCTGGCCGGTGCGGCTGCCGAGAAATGTGATGCATTGATCGTGTTGTTGCAAGCCTCGTTCAAGCCGGGAATAGATGTTTTGTCCGGCCTCGTCGCACAGGCCTTGAAGGCTGGCGATCTGGAGACCAAGGCCGGCAAGTTGTTGCAACTGTATCGCCCGGCTGGTATTGGCGCCACGCGTGTGGTGCTGGCCAGCGTTGGTGATGGGACGGCCAGGGAGATGCGCCAAGGCGTTGCGGCGGCCGTGGCAGCCGTCAAGTCAAGCCCCGCGAAAAAGCTGGCGATCTGCTTTTCCGCCATGCCCGATGAACGCGCGCTGCGTAGCGCCATCATGGCCGTGGCCGAGGCCAGCTATGTCTATACCAGCACCAAATCCAAAGGCGAGCCCAGGTTGATTCAGCGCGTCGTTATCGCATTGCCGACGGTCGCTCGGCTCAAGTCGGTTTTTGTTCAGGCCGTCGCGGCCGTGGCCGGTATCGAGTACGCCAAGGAATGGGCAAATCGGCCGGCCAACCACGCCACGCCGACGCTGCTGGCGGGGGCAGCCAAATCGCTGGCCAAACTGCACAACATCGAGTGCGAGGTGCTCGGACCGAAGGAGGTTGCCAAGTTGGCCATGGGCTCCTTCATGGCGGTGGCGCAGGGAACGGACGAGCCCTTGCGCTTCATCGTGCTGCGGTACACGGGCGCTGCAAAGACTGAGGCACCGACGGTTTTGATCGGCAAAGGCATCACCTTCGATAGCGGCGGCATTTCCTTGAAGCCGGCACCCGAGATGGACGAGATGAAGTTCGACATGTCCGGCGCCGCCAGCGTGCTCGGCGTCTTTCACGCGCTGGCGGACCTGCAGCCGGCCATCAATGTGGTTGGCCTGATTCCGGCTTGCGAGAATCTGTCGGGCGGACGGGCCATCAAACCGGGCGACGTCGTCACCAGCATGAGTGGCCAGACCATTGAGATTCTCAACACCGATGCCGAAGGTCGGCTGGTTTTGTGTGACGCCCTGACCTATGCCGAACGCTTCAAACCGCGTGCGGTGGTGGACATCGCCACACTGACCGGTGCTTGCATGATCGCCCTGGGCGGCGTGCGCAGCGGTCTGTTCTCCAGCAACGATGAACTGGCCGCCGCCCTGGTGCTGGCGGGCGAGTCCTCAACCGATCTGTGTTGGCGCATGCCGCTCGACGATGACTACGCCGAAGGACTCAAGAGCAACTTCGCCGATGTTGCCAATGTCGCCGGTCGCCAAGGAGGCGCCATCACGGCAGCCAAATTTTTGCAGCGTTTCGCGGCCAAGTTTGCTTGGGCCCATCTGGACATCGCCGGCACTGCCTGGAAAAGTGGCGCGGCCAAAGGGGCGACCGGACGCCCTGTGGCGCTGTTGTTGGAATACCTGTTGACAGCGGCCAAATAGTGGGTTGGACCCGGCTATGACGGAAATTGCCTTTCACTTCAACGCGCCAGATCGCTTGGCCTATTGCTGCCGTTTGCTGCGCAAGGCCGTCAGCGCCAATGCGCGGGTCGTGGTGACAGGCTTGCCCGACACCATGGCGCAACTGGACAAACTGCTGTGGACGTTTTCACCGACCGACTTTATTCCGCACTGCCTAAGCGATAGCGAGCCTGACCTTGTCGCCGCTTCACCGGTGATCCTGGCGGCGGCAATTCAGTCAGTGCCGCATCAGCAGGTGCTGATCAATCTGGGCCAGCATGTGCCCGCTGGTTTCGAGCGTTTCGAGCGCGTCATTGAAGTGGTCGGTCTGGATGACGAAGACCGCAGCCTGGCGCGTGGCCGCTGGAAGCACTACACCGAACAGGGCTATGCCATCACGCGCCACGACCTGACCTTGAAAACGTCGCCCTGATGAACTCATTGCCGCGCAATCCGCCACGTTTCGTGCCGACCCTGACCGAGGTGATTGATGTCGCCACGCTGGACCAGAGCTCGGCGCCAATACCACCAACCCTCGAACTTGAGCACTTGGTGCAACTGGTTTTGCAGCGAGTGGACGCAGCGTTCGCGTACCGTTGGCGGGAAGTGGCAGAAGCGCTGCTGAAGGAGCAATTGGAGGGTCTGCGCTTGTCGATGCGTGGTGAGATTGAACCCTTGGTCAGGCAGTCTGTGATGCAGGTCATGTCGTCTGCGAGAAGTCAGGATTCGATGAAATAAATTTGCACTGACTTATCAAATTGGTGTCTTCCCTATGCTTGTGGCTTAATTATTGCGTTATGGTGTCGGGTGTGGAGCTATTGAGTTCACATTTTTTATTTAATCTTGGAGTTTTCTATGCAAATGAAGTTGAAAATTACCGTGGCAGCAGCGATTGCCGCCGTCGCCGGGATGGGCATGGCGCAGGACGTGCAAGTTGTCAAGATCGGTCACGTTGCACCGATGTCAGGCGGTCAGGCCCACTACGGCAAGGACAATGCCAATGGTTCTGCGATGGCGGTGGAAGACCTCAATGCGCAAAATCTGGTCATCGGCGGCAAGAAGATCAAGTTCGAATTGATGGCCGAAGATGATGCAGCCGACCCGAAACAGGGCACGGCTGTGGCACAAAAACTGTGCGACGCCAAGGTTGCGGGTGTGGTCGGTCACCTGAACTCGGGCACCACGATCCCGGCTTCGAAGATTTACAACGACTGCGGCATTCCCCACATCACTGGCGCTGCCACCAACCCCAACCTGACCAAGCCCGGCTACAAGACCACGTACCGGATCATTGCCAACGACAACGCCCTCGGCGCTGGTCTGGCTGTGTATGCGGCTGACACCTTGAAGCTCAAGAAGATTGCCGTGATCGATGACCGTACTGCCTACGGCCAAGGCGTGGCCGAAGTGTTCAAGAAGACGGCGCTGTCCAAGGGTATCCAGATTGTCGACGAACAGTACACCACGGACAAAGCCACCGACTTCATGGCCATCCTGACCGCCATCAAATCGAAGAATCCCGACGGTATCTTCTACGGTGGCATGGACGCACAAGCTGGTGCCATGTTGCGCCAAATGGACCAGTTGAATCTGTCGAACGTGAAGTTCTTCGGCGGCGATGGCATCTGCACCACTGAAATCATCAAGATCGCTTCCGGTGCCAAGAGCCTGGACGGTGTCGTCTGCGCTGAAGGCGGTGCGTCGATCGCCAAGATGCCGGGTGGCACGGCATGGAAAGCACGTTACGACGCCAAGTACCCGGGCCAGTTCCAGATCTACAGCCCGTTCACCTACGATGCCACCTTCGTTCTGGTTGATGCCATGAAGCGCGCCAATTCGACCGACCCCAAGGTGTATGTGCCGAAACTGGCCGAGACCAACTTCAAGGGCGTGACGGCCAACATCGCCTTTGAATCCAATGGCGAAATGAAGAATCCGTCCATGACCCTGTCGAGCTACAAGGGCGGCAAGAAGAATGCGCTGAACTGATCCGGTTCTCTGCTAAGTAAAGAAGCCGCCTTCGGGTGGCTTTTTTATTGTGCGTTTGCGGCGTCGCGGGGCGAAATAGACTCTGGCCTCAGCTAAAATGCAGGATGCTGGAGCGGTGGATGAGCGGTTTAAGTCACACGCCTGGAAAGCGTGCGAGGGGTAAAACCCTCCGCGGGTTCGAATCCCGCCTGCTCCGCCAGTTATAGAAATGAAAACGGGCCTTCTGGCCCGTTTTCATTTGTGCTTTCTGTTGACCGTTCGGCGCGTCAGGCCAGTGCCTTGTAGAGCATATAGGCCGCCAGCAGATACAGGATGCTGGCAAACACGCGCTTGAGCTGCTTCACCGGCAGCATGTGTGCGGCCTTGGCACCGAGCGGCGCGGTCAGCACGCTGCAGGTCGCAATGACAGCCAGCGCCGGCAACCAGATGTAGCCAAATGAATAGGGTGGCAGGTTTTGCACGCTCTGGCCGGCAACCACATAGCCGATCACATTGGCCAGTGCAATGGGCAGGCCGAGCGCGGCTGAAGTGGCCACCGCGTTATGAATGGCGACGTTGCACCAGGTCATGAAAGGCACGCTGATGAAGCCGCCGCCTGCGCCGACCAACCCTGACAGGAATCCGATCACGCCGCCGGCGCCAATCAGGCCGGCCGTGCCCGGCACCTGCCGTGTCGGTGCGGGCTTTTTGTCGAGGAACATCTGCGTCGCCGAAAAGCTTACGAACACCGCAAAGAACATTGCCAGTGATGAGCCTTTGAGCAAGGCAAACACACCGAGACTGGCGATGAAACCGCCCAGGATGATGCCCGGTGCCAGACCTTTGACCAGTTCCCATCGCACGGCACCGCGCTTGTGGTGGGCACGCACGCTGGAGATCGATGTGAAGATGATGGTGGCCATTGAGGTTGCAATCGCCATCTTGACTGCGAGATCGGGTCCGACCGAACGCGCCGACAGGATGATGGTGATGAAAGGCACCATCAGCATGCCACCGCCAATGCCGAGCAGGCCGGCGAGAAAACCGGTGCTGAGGCCCAGCACGGCAAGTTCGATGAACAACAGGGGTTCGAAGGTCATGGGTGATGGGTGATGGGCGAAGGGTGAGAAAAAGGTGTCTGCAAGTGCCACCGGACCGGCATCCTGAACCGGGGTTCAGGTGGGCGAGGTCAACGGGACATTGGGTTCATCTGACGCGAGATGATCACGCCTGACCCGCGATGTTCCAAGCCCGGGCTCTAAGAGCATTGGTTCAAGGAAATATAAAGCCCGGCGAGCACTGCAGACGGTGTTCATTGTAGGGCTGGATGACGCAATGAACCTAGGAATGTTCAGTGGTATGTTCAGATTGGCGCTTGCCTGCACAAGCCTCATCTTGACGCTGTGCAGGCATCGCCACGGCAGATCAACAGAACTGCATCGTTATTGATCTGAAGTCTTCTCAGCAGGGTGCCCGTCACATCGGTTTCAGCGTAGGCGATGACGATGCCGTTCTGAAAATCGACCGGCGGCCAAACCAGAGCCGGCTGGTTCAAGCGCCTGCTGTTAATGTGGGCGACGACCGAGAGTCCGACAGAGGTCACGTTGGTCGCGTAGAGCGGGAACTTTCCATACTCGCTGACAATCTGCTCGGCCATCTTGGCGTAGTTTTGCCCGCGCACCTTTTTTTGGTACTGCGGATAAATGATCAGGTTGGCGACCAAGGCCAGCGTGATCAGTCCGATCACCCACTTTCGCAAAGCCAGGCGCTCAAATTGATGCACCGCGAAATACGCTGCGGGCAACACGAGCAGGGCGTAGATTGGCAAAACATAACGTGTGCCGCCGGATGGTGCCAGCCAGTACGGCAGGAAATTCAACAAAACCATCCATAGCGCCATTCGCACCGCCGCAGGTGGCGCTTCCGCCGCACTGCGCTTGCGCCAGAGAACGTAGCCGATGAAGACGGACGCCGGCATCAGCCGCAAGAACAATTCCAGCGGATAAGTCAGAAAGCGAAGCAGGTAGTCGCTCCACTGCGGCACGACCAGTTTCCCTGTGATGTCGCGCAATAGGATGGTGTGCTGGGCGACATCGGGGTTGCCCAATTTGAACCAAAGCAGCGGCATCAGCAGCGCTGTCGCGTAGACGCACCAGGCTTGCCAGCGCAGCAGGAAACGGCGGTAGTCGGCCTGGGTCAGCAGCACCAGCCAGCATATGCCTAGAAACAGATATACGGTCAATGCCTTGGTTAGCATGGCGGCAAAGGCCGCCAGCACGGCGCCAGCGAGACACCGATAACTGGTGCGCAGACACGCAACCCAGGTCAGCGCGATGGCCAGCACGACCAGCATGGCAAACAGCGGATCAGCATAGGCCAACCAACCACGGTAGAAGAGCACATCGACTGTGAGCAGGTACAACAGGGCTGCCATCCAGGCAATGCGCTTGTCGCGCCAAAGCTGATAGGACAACCAGGCTACTGTCAAACTGGTTCCCAGTGTGGCGCCGACTGTGATGATGCGAGAGGCGACCAGAACATGGTCCCAACCCAGCAGCTGTGCCAGTGGGATCATGAGCCAGCTAAACAGGGGAGGGCGTCCATTGCCACCACCGCCAAGCATGCCATACATGACGGTATTCAAGAATTCCTGGTGCTGCCACATCTCAATCGAGTTGAGCGTAAACACAGCCTCTTCCCCGACGTAATAGAAGAACAGGGTTGGCGCGAAGCACAAGACCGCCAAGAAGTAGTAGCGCTGGATCTGGGCTGGGATGAGTTCGGGTGTCATCGACTGTTGTGGTGGGGATGAGCGATTGATCTGTACTGTGCGGTCCTGCTGTGATCTGCAAAAGTCATGACGTCCGCCGCCGTGACCCAGCCTGTTGCCCGCACCGATACCTATCCTGATAAACCCAATCGCAATGCGCGAAGGCAGACATTCAGATCAGGCGACCGTCGTCGGCCAGCGCCTGGTCCAGATGCTCCAACAGGGAGCTCAGCAATTGCGCATGAGCCCCTGTTGACGCGGCCGTAGCCAAGTCAGGGGGACTGTTTGTCATCGGTAATTCGGTAGCTGGCGGCTTGACGCTGCTGCCCTGGTCCGCCAGATCGAACGCAAGGTTGAGCGCGGCCAGCACAGCAATGCGGTCACGCGCCCTGATTTTGCCTGCATCACGGATCTTACACATCGCGCTATCGACGCGTTCGACTGCCTCAAGCAACCTGGCGTCGCCACCCTCAGGGCAACCCAGCAGGTAGCTCTGCCCCATGATTTGAACTTCAAGTTGCTTCATGCGCTGCCTTTTTGTCGGCTGTTGGCCGATGTCTGCGGCAAACGGTCCAGCAGCGCGTCGACACGGGCCCGCGCGGCGCCGAGCCTGGATTTAAGGGAGTCGCGCTCCTGCGTGATGGTTTCGACCTGCGCGCTGAGCAGTGTGTTGGTGCGCTGTAGTTCGGCATAACGCACCAGCAGCCGCTCGACACGTTCCGCGATCTGGTCGATTTGGCTTTGATTCGACATAGGGCATCCATTGTAGGGTTTGCTGAACTGAACGGCTGTAAAATACACTCGTTGGTGCTCGCGGTGTGGTTCACACACTGCAGTTCAACGGGAAGCAGGAGGGCCCGCCATCAGCGGCAAACCTAACCTGCGCTGCCCCCGCAACGGTAAGTGGACGATTCGCCCTGCGACTCGCCGCCATCACAGCCACTGAGCGTTTCGAACACACGCTTGGGAAGGCGATGGCGGTTGTGCCACCAGCCCGGATACCGGCCAACAAGGTGGCTGCACGCCCTGGTGTACAGCCGTAATGTCCATGTGCTGTCGGGGACGACGGCGAGGGCTTTTGTTGATGTATTTCTCTCATGAAAAAAACTTTTCTGCGCAAGCGCCTTCTCGTGTTGGCCGCGCCCTTGCTTGCGACCGCTGCGGTTTTCGCGCAAGCTATTTCCAAACCCGTTCAACTTGAGGAGACTGTTGTCACCGCTAATCGTTCAGAACAACTATTGACCGAGGCCCTGCCGCATACCACGGTGATCGGACGCGACGTCATCGAACGTTCGCAGGCGGTCGATTTGCCGACGCTGTTGTCGAGCGAAGCCGGTTTCCAGTTCACGCAGAACGGTGGTCGCGGCACAGCGGCCAGCTTGTTCCTGCGCGGCAGCGCCTCGCTGCAGGTGCTGGTGCTGATCGACGGCGTGCCGCTGACCAAGCAGGACAGCACGGGCAGCGTCAGTCTGGAGCACATCATGCTCGACCAGGTCGATCATGTGGAAATTGTGCGCGGCAATGTGTCGGCCATCTATGGCAGCGGCGCCGTCGGCGGTGTGATCCAGATCTTCATGCGCAAAGGGCAGGGCACGCCAAAGGTCTTCGCCCAGATCGAAGCCGGTTCCTACGGCAGTTCGCGTGTCTCGGCCGGTGTCAGCGGGCAGGTCGGCGAAACGAGCTTCTTCGTCGGCGTTGGCCGCCACAAAACGAGCGGCTTTTCTGCGATGAACACCAGCCAGTACCCGAACGAAAACCCGGATGCCGATGGCTACAGCAACAGCAACTACAACCTTGGACTGTCCCAGACCGTGGCCCCGGGGCACATGCTGGGTCTGCGCGCCGAGGGCAGCGATGGTGAGTTCGATGCCGATGGTGGCGGCTTTGGCACGCCGACCGATATCTACAAGGGCGCCACCAAACTCGGCACTTGGTCGATCTATAGCCACAACCAGATGACGCGCGACTGGCGCAGCCAACTGACGTTCAGCCAGGGACGCGAGCAATCAATTTACGACGCTCGCTTGAGCGCTTATCCGTATGACAGTGAGGCCGTGTCGCGCAGCCGCACGCTGAACTGGACCAACCATGTGACTTTGGGTGCCTGGCTGCTGACCGCCGGCGCCGAGTCACAGCGCCAGGCCATCGACACGATCGATAGCTCTGCCACGCAGCTCAATCGCGCGCGCAATGTGTCGTCGGTTTTTGCCGGATTGAGTGGCGCGTTGGGCGATCATTCGCTGCAGTTCAACCTGCGGCGTGACAACGCCGAGGGATTGCCAGGTGAAACCACGGGCTACGCTGGCTACGGATTCCAGTTCCTGCCGGCCTGGAAGTTGATTGCCAGTGTTTCGTCCGCTTTTAACCTGCCGCCACTGGGTTACCTGTACGACCCGTTCTCGGGCAATCCGGCGCTCAAACCCGAGACTGCGCGTTCAACCGAACTGGGCCTGCAGTGGGCGCAGGACAAGCAGGTGGCGCGTGCCACACTGTTCAAGACCCGCACCGATAACTTGATGCTGTACGACTTCGCCACATGGGCCTTCAACAATGTCAGCGACGCCAGCAACAAGGGGCTGGAATTGAGTTACGGCGGCAAATTCGCTGGTGCCGATCTGCGCGCCAGTCTGACGCTGCAGGACCCGGTTGATGAGAGCACCGGCACGCGGTTGATCCGCCGCGCCCGCAGTATGGCGTCGTTTGGCGCTTCGGCTCCGCTGGGGCAGTGGACATTTGGCGGCGACCTGCGTTACACCGGTGAGCGCCCCGACATCGTGTCGGTGCCAGCGCTGCCGTCTTACAGCTTGTTGAACCTGACGACACGCTATGCCCTGACCCGGGAACTGGCATTGACAGCACGGATCGACAACCTGTTTGATCGCCAGTACCAGACCGCTTATGGCTATAACCAGTCGGGTCGCGCGGTCTATGCAGGCCTGGTCTGGGCACAGAAATAGCAGACGCTGCACCATGGCAAGCCTGTGTCTTCTCCGCGCAATGCTGACCAGTTTGCTGCTGGCAGCGGCGGCGGCGCGGGCATTGCCGGTGACCGATGACCGTGGCGCGCTGCTTACGCTGGCGCACCCGCCGCAGCGCATCGTCAGTTTATTGCCGTCGTTGACGGAAACGGTGTGCGCGCTTGGGCAATGCCAGCGCCTGGTGGGTGTTGATCGTTATTCCAACTACCCCGATGCCGTGCGCAGTCTGCCGCAGGTCGGTGGCGGTCTGGATCCGAATATCGAGGCCATCGCGGCGCTTAAGCCGGACCTGGTGCTGATGGCCACATCGACCCCGGTGGCCGATCGCCTGCAGTCGCTCGGCATCAAGGTGCTCTCGCTTGAACCGAAAAGCCATGCCGATGTCAGGCGTGCGCTACAGGTCGTGGGCCGAGTGCTCGAAGTGAGCGACGCCGAACGCGTCTGGCGCGAGATCGACGCTGGCGTGACGGCGGCGGCCCAGGCAGTGCCGACGAGTGCCAGAAGTATGCGGATTTACTTTGAAGTCAACAGCTCGCCCTATGCTGCTGGCGAGGTGTCCTTCATCGGTCAAACGATGACCCGCTTGGGCCTGCGCAACATGGTGCCAGCCAGCCTGGGCATATTTCCCAAGCTCAATCCCGAGTACGTCGTACGCGAGAACCCGGACCTGATCATGGTGGGTGACCGCAATTATTCGGGCTTGCAGGGGCGTCCTGGCTGGCAACGCATCCGCGCCATCCGCGAAGGCCGGGTTTGCATCTTCACGGCCGAGCAGACCGACATGCTGGTGCGTCCGGGGCCGCGCCTGGCCGAGGGCGCGCGTCTGATGCTGCAGTGTTTGCAGGACAAAGCACAATGACCGCGATCGATCATCAACAGCGCAAGGCATCCTGGCTCGGCCTGGGCCTGTTGTTGATCAGTGTGCTGCTGATGCTGCTTGGCGCCAGTGTCGGCAGCACCGGTTTTGACAGCTTGCGCAAGGCCTGGGTTGACCCGCTGGCGCTGCAGATCGTCTGGGATATCCGCTTGCCGCGCACCGTCGGCGCCTGGACTGCCGGCGCCCTGCTCGGACTGGCCGGTGCCGTGGCGCAGGGGCTGTTTCGCAATCCGCTGGCCGATCCCTATCTGCTGGGCAGCGCTTCGGGCGCCTCGCTCGGTGTCGCGTTGGCGTTGGTGTTGTTCGGTGTTACGCCCCTCGCTGCGCACGGTCTGGTGCGCATGGGGCTGACCGGCGCCGCGTTTGTTGGCGCGGTGGCGGCAGTGCTGCTCACGCTGCTGCTGGCGCAGGGCGTGCAGCATACCTTGCGGCTACTGCTGGCCGGCGTCATCGTCGGCGTCGTGCTCGGTGCTATGAGCTCGCTGACCATGCTGATGGTGCCCGATGTGATGCAGGCGATGCAGGCGTTCCTGCTTGGCAGCACGGGCTTTGTCGACTGGGCTGCCTGCGCCCTGATGGCCGCGGTCTGGTTGCTGTGCATGGTGGTGGCCTGGCTGCTGAGTCAGGGGCTGGACGGTTTGTCACTCGGTGAGGCCACGGCGGCGAGCCTGGGCCTGCCCATGTCCGAGATGCGTGCCGCCCTGATCGCGGTACTGGCACTGGCCACCGGAACGGCTGTCGCACAGACCGGGCTGATTGCCTTTGTTGGCCTGGCTGCGCCGCATCTGGTGCGTCCGCTGGCGCGCACACGTCATGGCGGTCTGATCCTTCTGTCAAGTCTGATGGGTGGCGTGCTGCTGACCGCCGCCGATTTACTGGCCCGCGCCTTGATTGCGCCGCAGGAACTGCCGGTCGGTGTCCTTACCGCGGTGCTGGGCGGCGGCTACTTGCTCTGGTTAATGCACCGCAGCACACGCGCGACGGCGGGGGACGTCGCATGAGTAGCGTCATCAATCCGGTTGCCATTTGCGCCCGTGGCATTCGGGCTAGCCTCGGGCAGACTGAAGTGCTGCGTGGCATGGACATGGCCCTGCCGGCGGCGCGCTGGACCAGCATCGTCGGCCCGAACGGCGCCGGCAAGTCGACGCTGCTCAAAGTGCTGGCTGGCCTGTTGCCGTACCAGGGTGAGGTGACGCTGCTCGGGCAGTCACTGGCCACGCTGCCACGGCGTGAGCGTGCGCGGCAACTGGCCTGGCTTGGGCAGAGCGAGGTTAGCGGCGATGACCTGACGGTGTGGGACGTGGCCATGCTGGGGCGTCTGCCGCACCAGGCCCTGTTGGGTGCGCCTAGCGCCGCCGATCACGCGGCCGTGGAGCACGCGCTGAAGGCCACGCAAGCCTGGGACTGGCGCGCGCGCACGCTCGGTCAGCTATCCGGCGGTGAGCGCCAGCGCGTGCTGTTGGCGCGCGCACTCGCGGTGCAGGCGCAGGTGCTGTTGATGGATGAGCCGCTGGCCAATCTGGACCCGCCGCACCAGGCCGACTGGCTCGGGCTGGTGCGCACACTGGTCAAGCAGGGCTGCACCGTGGTCAGCGTGCTGCACGAGATATCGATGGCCTTGCAGGCCGATGAGATGCTGGTCGTGGCTGCTGGCCGCGTCGTGCATCAGGGCGCCTGCATCGATGCCGCAACGCACCGTGCGCTGGAACATGTCTTTGAGGGGCGCATCGCGATTCATGCGCTGGGCGCGCAGTGGGTCGCCCTGCCGATAGCGCCACCCGTGTGAACCGCTTCAGGGGCGCGCCGTCTTGTCCTTGAAATCGCAATAGGCGCTGACGCCGCATTGCCAGCACAGCGGCTTGCGCGCCTGGCAGATGTAGCGGCCATGCAGGATCAACCAGTGGTGCGCGTCGGTCAAGTAGGCTTTCGGGACCCGTCGCAACAGACTCATCTCAACCTCATACGGCGTTTTGCCCGGTGCCAGTCCGGTGCGGTTGGCAACGCGGAACAGATGCGTATCGACCGCCATCGTCGCTTCACCGAAGGCGACATTGAGCACCACGTTGGCCGTCTTGCGGCCGACGCCGGGCAGGGTCTGCAGTGCCTCAAGGCTGGCCGGCACCTGGCCGCCGTGCTGCTCAATCAGCATCTGGCAGGTCTGCATCAAATGCTTGGCCTTGGAGCGGAACAGTCCAATCGACTTGATGTAATCCTCCAGTTGTGCCGGGCCCAGCGCCAGAAGTTTCTGCGGCGTGTTCGCCACTGGGAACAGGCGGCGTGTTGCCTTGTTGACACCGACATCGGTGGCCTGCGCTGAGAGCAGCACCGCCACCAGCAACTCGAAGACCGAGCTGTATTCAAGTTCGCTGACCGGCATCGGATTGGCCGCTTTCAGGGTGGCAAAAAAACATTCAATCGCGTTCGGTGTCATGGTTGGTTCGGGTTGCACTTTGGCATGAATAATAATCACAGCATAAAGCACAGCTGCCACTCCTCGGAAAGATACCCATGCAATTTGCCGAACGCCTCAACGCCATCGAAACCTCCGCCATCCGCGAGCTCTTCAAACTGCTGGGCAAACCCGGCATCATCAGCTTTGCCGGCGGCTTCCCGGACCCGGCGCTGTTTGATGTCGAGGGCATTGCCGAGTCGAGCCGCGCGGTACTGGCCGGCAATGCCGGTCCGGTGCTGCAATACGGCGCCACCGAAGGTTACCAGCCGCTGCGCGAAGGCATCAGCCGCTTCATGGCAGCCAAAGGGTCCACGGTGCAGCCCGAGGGCCTGATCGTCACCACCGGCAGCCAGCAGGCGCTGGACCTGATCGGCAAGACCATGATTTCGCCGGGCGACAAGGTGATCGTTGAAGCGCCGACCTTTCTCGCCACCATCCAATGCTTTCGCCTGTACGGTGCCAATATCATCGGCGCGCCCATCGACGCTAATGGCGTTGACGTTGACAAACTGGAGCAGTTGATTGAGGAACACAAACCAAAACTGGTATACCTGATTCCAACTTTTGGCAACCCGAGTGGCGCCACACTGAGTCTGGCGCGGCGCAAGCGCATCCTGGAGATCGCAGCGCGTACGCAGACGCTGGTGGTGGAGGACGACCCTTACGGTGAACTGTATTTCGACCAGCCACCGCCGCCAAGCCTGCTCGCGCTGAGCGACGGCGTACCGGGCAGCCGCGACTGGCTCGTGCACTGCGGCTCGTTCAGCAAGATCCTGTCACCAGGTCTGCGCGTAGGCTGGATGATTGCACCGGCCGAGTTGCTGGCCAAGGCAACCATGTGCAAACAGTTCAGCGATGCCCACACCAGCAACCTGACGCAGGCCATCGCCGCGCATTACCTCACGCTCAACCGCCTGGGCGACGCACTGGCGGTGGTGCGCAAGACCTACGCCGAGCGGGCTGGTGTGATGGCGGCATCGTTGCGCCGCGAACTCGGTGACGCCATCGCGTTCAATCAGCCGCAAGGCGGCATGTTTTTCTGGGCCCGTCTGACCGGTGCCAACGGCCAGATCAGCAACACTGCGGACTTCGCCAAGCGCGCCATTGAGAAAGGCGTGGCCTTTGTACCGGGCGCGCCTTTCTACGCGCACAACCCCGATCTTTCAACCCTGCGCCTGAGCTTTGCCACGGTTGGGCTGGAGAAGATCGAAGAGGGAATTGGGCGACTGCGCCAAGCCTTGTAGTCTTGCCGGCGCAAGCCGCATTCAAGTATTTGGCGCAATGGGCGCATGTGGCCCAGTGCGGGCGGGCGCCAGCCCACAGTCCTTAATCATGATCAGGACAAATAGCGGCGACATTTAGGCACTTATTGTTCGATCAAGTGCCGGCGAAAACCCTTAACGTATAGATACGACTCACCGTCGCCGTTCTTCCCGGTCGAGTCTTGCTATCAGGCGGACCGGGAAGGCATCGGTTCAACTATTTGGGAGAAGCTGATGACATTCATTCGAGCGATAACCACCTTGATTTTCGCGATGCTCCTTTAGGTGCCATCGTTTGCACTGGATCGTGGCACAAAAGAGGAAGCCAGGGTCATGCTCGACGCCGCCTTGGCGCACGTCAAGAAGGTGGGAACTGAACAGGCTTACAAGGATTTCACAGTAGACAAGAACACCTTGACCAAGAAGGATCTGTATGCTTTTGCCATGAATCTCACCGGCACGATGATTGCGCATGGCGCCAACGAAAAGATGGTGGGCCGCGATCTCATCAACCTGAAGGATTCAAGCGGCGAGGCAGGATGGCGCCTGCTGATGCTTTCAAGTGCGCCTGAATCTCTGGTTGTGCCAGGCAAGGCCACGTCAAACCAAAGCGTGACGGTCGACCCGACCTGTGATGAGTGGACCAGTTTTTGGTCTCACCGACGTAGGGGAAATGCCTCAGGCTCCTTTGAAACGTCGGCCTCAAAGTCGGCTTCTTTCAAATCGCTTTGCCCGTGGACCATGCCTTTGTAAACCTGATCGAAATCAGTGATCATGCGTTGCAGCGGTACGTCGGCAAAACTGCCGTGGTAATTCAGGTATTCCATGTGGCGCTGGCCGACTCGGTCAAAAGCATGGTAGACCGAGTCATTGACGCCATCGAAATCCAGTGGCAGCAAGCCAAACTTGTCGCACAGACCAAGGTTGAATGCCGGGGTCGCCTTGCGCCAGGCACCGTTCAACCAGATTTCCGAATAGCCGTGCCAGATGAACACATCGGTTTGCATGAGCTCTCGCATACGCTGCGTGGACAGATGATTGCGGACATCGGCAAAGCCCAGGCGCGACGGGATGCCAAGGGCACGGCAGGCAGCGGTTAGCAAGGTTGCCTTGGTGACACACCAACCAGCACCCTGTTTAAGCACCTTGCTCGCGCTCATTCCGTGTTCGGTCAAATCAATACGATAAGGGTCGTATTTGAAGCTGTCCCGTACCGCGTAATAGAGGGCCACGGCCCGCTCCCGTTCATCGCCACCTTTGCCATGCTCGGCCACGAACGCCTGAATACGCGGGTGATTGAAGTTCACCATGGCAGTGGCGCTCAAGGAACTTGCATCAGGTTCTACCGTCGAGGCGAAGGGCTGCGGGGTGTCGGTCTGATCGGTCATAGGTTTGTCTCCTTCTGGAAATTCATGGTACCAATTTTCGTCAATGCGATTGCCGCGTCGCTTTGCGCTTCGCAATGCCAACCGGAATTATCGTGATTCAACCCATCCCAAGCGATGCGCCCCTTCGCAACGGAAAGAAATATCGCCGAGAATGGGCAACTTTCCAATCCTGTTACTCACAAGGTCGCTTCTATGACGCATACCGCAACAGCCGTATCAAGCCCCGCCACGGGCCGCAAAGTGGCCATCATCACGGGCTCGGGCACTGGCGTCGGGGCCGCAACCGCGCTGATGCTGGCGGGCAAGGGCTATAACGTGCTTATCAATTATTCACGCAGCGAAGCCGAAGCGTTGGCCACCCAAGCCGCCTGCGCCCAGGCCGGTGCCGACACGCTGGTTGTGCAGGGCGATGTGTCGGTGGATGCCGATTGCAAGAACATTGCGCAAGCGGCGGTGGCGCGTTGGGGCCGCCTGGACGCGCTAGTGAACAACGCGGGTATCACCACCTTCACCGGCCCTGCCAATTGGGACGTGCTGGACGCGCAGACTTTTGAGCACATCTTTGGCGTCAACGCGATGGGTGCGTTTTTCATGGTGCGGGCCTGTGTGGCGCACCTGAAGGCGGTGCAAGGCTGCATCGTCAACGTGTCTTCGATTGCGGGGGCCTTGGGCATCGGCTCTTCTGTGCCCTACATCGCGTCCAAAGGCGCGGTCAATGCCCTCACGCTTTATCTGGCGCGCGCGTTGGCGCCCGAGATCCGTGTCAACGCGGTCTGCCCCGGCCTGATCACGACGCGCTGGTTTGTTGATGGCATCGGGCAGGAGGGCTTCGACAAGATCAAGGCCGTCTATGAGCAAACGGCACCCTTGGCGCGCGCCAGCACACCCGAAGATGTGGCCGAGACCGTGGTCTGGCTGGTTGATGGCGCACGCACGATGACCGGGGAGATCATTCTGCTGGACTCCGGCATGCACCTCGGCGGCAAGGTGACGGTGCCCGGGAAGGCCTGATCGCGCGGTTCTCTTGCGTGCCCCAGCCAGACTGCCAATTCGGCGTGTCGCCAGACTGCGGACCTTTTCAGGGTGTTGTGGAAACAAGCCCGGACGTGAGCTCGTAGGAGCGCAGGCGCGCGCCATGGTCAAAAATCTGTGAGGTGATCATCAGTTCATCGGCGCCGGTGCGCTCGATGAAGGCGTTCAGGCTCGCACGTACGGTGTGCGGCGCGCCGATGGCCGAACACGACAGCACGCTGTCAAGCAGAGCCTTTTCCGCGGGTGCGACATGATTGGCGAAATCGCGCACCGGTGGCGGCAAGCGGCTCGGGCGGCCGCTGCGCAGGTTGATAAAAGCCTGCTGCATTGAGGTCGCCTGATAGGCGGCTTCTTCGTCGCTGTCGGCGGCAAACACATTGAACCCCAGCATGACATAGGGCTTGGCGAGTTGCGCCGAGGGGTGGAAATTGGCGCGGTACAGGGCAATTGCCTGCATCATCTGCTGCGGCGCGAAGTGCGAGGCAAAGGCATAGGGCAGACCGAGCGCGGCGGCGAGTTGTGAGCCAAACAGGCTCGAGCCCAGTATCCAGAGCGGGACGTCCAGCCCCTGACCCGGCACGGCATGCACCGGATTTCTCGAGTCGGCAGAAAAGTAGTCCATCAGTTCGACCACATCGCGCGGAAATTCATCGACATCGTTGGCCAGATTGCGGCGCAGGGCGCGCGCCGTCACCGGGTCGGAACCGGGCGCACGGCCGAGCCCGAGGTCGATGCGGCCCGGGTAGAGCGAGGCCAGCGTGCCAAACTGCTCGGCAACCTGCAGTGGCGAATGGTTGGGCAGCATGATGCCGCCGGCACCGACGCGGATGCGATGGGTTCCACCCGCCACGTGGCCGATCAGGACCGCAGTGGCAGCGCTGGCGATGCCGGGCATGCCGTGGTGTTCGGCCAGCCAGTAGCGCTGGTAGCCCCAGCGCTCAGCGTGCTGTGCCAGGTCCAGGGTATTGCAAAACGATTGCGCGGCGTTGCCGCCTTGCACGATGGGGGAGAGATCGAGGACAGAGAAAGGAATCATCCGGGTCATGTGGGGCCAATCGGGGTGGTAACAAGCGCTGGCGTGCAAAGCCGCGGTTCAAGTACAGCACAATAGCACCACAGGACGTGACACCCATGCAAACTCAAATTAGCAGAGCAAAAAGTGTGTTTATCACCGGAGCCTCGTCCGGTCTCGGGCGCCAGATGGCGATCGAGTTCGCTCGGCGCGGCTACCGTCTTGCGCTGACGGCGCGCCGCCTTGATCTGCTCGAAGCCTTGCAGTTGGAACTGCAGCGGCAGGGCGCACCCGCCGTGTTTGTGGCGGCGCTCGACGTAACTGATGAGGCGGCGGTGACGCAGGTGTTCGCTGATGCGCGTGCCTTTCTCGGCTCGCTCGACATCGTCGCTGCCAACGCCGGCATCGGGCATAACGGGCGCATTGGCAAACTGGCCTTCGCCAAGGTGCGCGACACCATCAATACCAATATCACGGGCTTCATGGCCACGGTGGATGCCGCCATGCAATGCTTCACGGCGCAGGGCTACGGTCATCTGGTCGGCATCAGCTCGGTCGCGGCTTTTCGCGGCATCCCTGCGGGTGGCGTCTATGGCGCGTCCAAGGCCGCAGTTACAGCCTACCTGCAGGCGCTGCGCGCCGAGTGCTATGGCGGGCCGATTCTGGTAACCACGCTATCGCCCGGCTTCATCGACACGCCAATCAACCGCGGCGCCAAAAGCCGCCCGTTCGTGATCCCGGTGGAGCAGGGTGGCAAGCTGCTGGTTGATCTGATTGAGAAGCGGGTTGAATGTGCCACCGTACCGCGCTGGCCCTGGGCGCTGGTGGCACGGTTGATCGCCATCTTGCCGACCGCCGTGATTGCGAGGTTCCGGTGAGCGTTGCGCCGTCGCCGCATCGCGTCCGTCCGATGCAGACAGTGATGCTGCTGGCCAGCTTGCTGGTGTTGCCGCTGGCCTTGTTGCTGTTCGCACAGTGGCCGCTGCGCGATTGGGTGCAGGCGGGCTCGCTGCTTGCCAATGATGCGGCGCAGATCCTGTTTGCGTTCTACGTTGCCGTCGGCATCACGGCGGCTTCACGCGCCAACACCCATCTGGCGGCACCGCGCAAGCAGCCTGCAGCAAGCCGACGCAGCAGGCTTTGGCGTGCCGGCCTGATGCTGCTGTGCCTGGGGCCGTGGACGCTGTTCATGATCTGGGCCGCCGCGCCGCTGATCGCCGCATCGGTGCGCCATCTTGATCGCTTCGGCGAGACGCTGACGCCGGGCTATTTCCTGATCAAGCTGGCGCTCGGTCTGCTGCTGGCGCTGGTTCTGATCGACGCCGTGCAGGCTTGGCGCGCCACGCGCCGCGCGCCATGACGACCTTGGTGGGCGCAAGCGGCGGCCTGTGGATGCTGCTGGCGCTCGGTCTGCTGATCACGGTCACCGGGTTGCCGGTATGGGCTTTGTTGATCGGTGTTGCCAGCGCCTTCGCCGGCATGGGGCTGACCGCCGGCAGCATCGACCTGTCGATTCTGGTCGCGCTGCCGATGCGCATTGTCGGTCTGCTCGAGTACGACCTGCTGCAGGCCTTGCCGCTCTATGTTTTTGTCGGCGTGCTGTTGCAGCACCTGACGGTGGCGGACCGCTTGTTCTCGAGTTGCGAGCGATTGTTCAGCTGCAGCGGAGCCGGCGCCAGCCTGGCCGCGCTCGGCGTTGGCGCGTTGATTGCGCCCATGAACGGTTCGGTGGCGTCAAGTTCAGCACTGCTGGCGCGTCTGGTGGTGCCGCGCCTGGGCCGGATCAAGGCGGCCGAGGCGACGGCGCTGATCAGCGTCTCGGCCACGATTGGGGTGGTGGTGCCACCATCGCTGGTTCTGATTTTGCTGGGAGACGCCATGTTGCGCGCCCACACCGAGGCCAGCAACCTGCCGGGTTTTGTGCTGGGCAGTCAGCGCATGATCAACACGCGCGACGTCTTCAATGCTGCCTTGGTGCCGGCGTTGTGCGTGCTCGTACTGTGGGCGCTTGTCGCCTGGTGGCGCGCTCGCGCAGTACGAGATGAGCCGGCGCAACGGGCGAGTGCCCCACCGAGCGGGCGGCAATCGTTGTTGTCACTGCTCGTGGTGCTGACCATCGTCGTGCTGCTGGGGTCGGTTTTTGCCGGCAAGCTGTACGCGGTGGAGGCTGCTGCCACTGGCTGTGTGTTGCTGGTGTTGGGCGCTCTGGTTTCGCGTGCGCTGAGCTGGACGCAGTGGCGCCTGGTCCTGGGGGACACGCTGGCCTTGAGCGGTGCGCTGTTTGCGTTGCTGGTCGGCGCCACGACTTTTAGTCTGATCTTCCGGCTGCTGGGCACGGATCGCTGGATTGCCGAGCTGTTGCTCAATTCCGACTGGTCGCCGCACGCGACGGCAGCGCTGGTGTTGCTGGCGGTGGCTTTGTGCGCCTGGGTGCTCGACGCCTTCGAGATGATTTTCGTCGTGATTCCGATCGTGGCGCCGCCGCTGATCGCCATGCTGGGCGATGCCCAGCAAACGGCGGTCCTGCTGCTGCTGGTGCTGCAACTGAGCTTTCTGATTCCGCCCATGGGTTACGCGGTGCTGATTGCGCGTTCCCGGGCTGGCCTCGGCGCGGTGGCCATCGCCGCCCTGCTGCGCGCCTTGCTGCCGTTTGTCGCCGTGCAATGCGTTGTCACAGCGCTGGTCTTTCTGCAGCCGTCGCTGGTGCACCGGCTCGACGCCACGTCGCCCGCGCTTTCGGAAACGCTGCCGATGTCAGACCAGGACATCGAGCAGCAGATGCGTGATATGGCACAACAAGTTGATCCGGCCGATGCTGCGCCCGGTCGCCCGAAGCTGGCAGAATAGGCCGCAATGAACAAACGAATGGTGGTGATCGGCGGGGGCATTGGTGGCTTGGCGGCAGCGCTGGCCTGTGCGCGCGCCGGCGTTGCGGTTGAACTGCTGGAACGCGCCAGCGAATTTACCGAGGTCGGGGCTGGCGTTCAGCTTGGCCCCAATGTGGTGAAACTAATCGATGCCTGGGGTTTGCGCGATGCGCTGAGCGCGGTCGCCGCCTTTCCGGACCGTCTGCAGGTGCGCAGCGCCATCACCGGCGCCGAGCTCGGTGTGCTGCGACTCGGTGAGCGCAGCGTGCAGCGCTATGGCGCCCGCTACGCCACGATCCATCGGGCGGATCTGCAGGCGCTGCTGCTGGCCGCGGTTCAGCGCGAAGCCGGGGTGCAACTGCAGCTCAACAGCGAATTTGATCGTTACGAGCAGGATGACGCGGGTGTGACGGTGCACACCACGGCGGGCCGTGAACTGCAGGCTGATTTTTTGCTCGGCGCGGATGGCGGCTGGAGCCGCGTGCGCCAGCGCTTGCTGGGCGATGGCGCGCCGGTCGCAACCGGAAAACTCGCCTACCGGGCCATGGTCGTGCAACGCATGCTGCCGCAACATCTGAGGTCGACCCAGGTGACGGCCTGGCTCGGGCCAAACCTTCATGTGATTGCGTACCCGGTGCGCGGTGGTGAATGGCTCAATGTGGTCGTGATCGTGCACGGCCAGTTGCAGCGTGATCTCGCGTCCTGGGATCACCGTGCCAATTCCGGGGCCGTGCGCCACAGCCTGAAGCTGGCCTGCGCCCCCTTGCAGGATCTGGTGCAGGTGATCGGGCACTGGCGGCTCTGGGGCCTGAGTATCCGTCCGCCGATGCGCGGCGCACAGGAGCAGGCGCAGGGCCGGGTGGCCTTGCTGGGCGACGCCGCGCATCCGATGGTGCCTTTTCTGGCGCAGGGCGCGGGCATGGCGATCGAGGATGCGCAGGCACTGGCGCAGGCGCTGGCCGGTGCCGGCGCGGACCTGCCCGCTGCGCTGCAAAATTACGCCAGAGTCCGCTGGCAACGCAATGCGCGGGTGCAAGCCCGGGCGCTGCGCAATGGCGAGATCTTTCACGCCACCGGCCTCGTGCGCTGGGGGCGTGACCTTGCCATGAAAATGTTCGGCGAGCGTTTGCTGGACTTGCCCTGGCTGTACAACGGACCAAGCGATTGAGACTTTCCAGTCACGAAATGACCAAAGTGTTGCTGCGACGCGATGATTAAGGCCCGGTGATGACGCGAATAACAGGCTTGCGTTAAGGGAGGGACAGATGATGAATTCTTGGCTTACCCGGTCTTTGCGCCGCTTTGGCGTTGGCGCGGTTTGGCTGACAGTGCTTGGCGCGAGCAGCGCAAGCGCGGCGGCGACCTTGCAAGGCATTGAGCATGTGGTCGTGATTTACGCCGAGAACCACAGCTTCGATAATTTGTATGGTCTGTTCCCCGGCGCCAACGGCATCGCCCTCGCGACGCCAGAGCAACGCACGCAACTGGACCACGACGGTAGGCCGCTGCCCGAACTGCTGGTGTTCGGGCGCGACGGCAAACCAGACTCCGCTTATCCGCGCTTGCCCAATGCGCCGTTTCGTATTGACTCGGCACCGGTGAACCGTTCACCAATGAGTATGGTGCCGAGCCCGACCCATGACTTCTTCTTTCACCAGGAATAGATCAACGGCGGCGCCAACAACTACTTTGCCGCCATGTCGGCAGTGGGTGGCTGGACGCTGGGCTACTACGACGGTAGTGGGTTCAAGCTCTGGCAGTGGGCGCGCGAATACACGCTGGCCGACAACTTCTTTCAGGCTGCGTTTGGTGGCTCCTACCTGAACCACCAGTGGCTGATCTGCGCCTGCACACCGCGCCATGCCGAGGCCCCAGCCAGCATGCGCGTGCGGCTCGACGTCAATGGCAAACTGGTCAAACGCGATGGCTCACCGTCCGCCAGCGTGGGTGCCGTGCAGGTCGTGAGCAACGGTCTGGGCCGCAGCGTTACGCCCGATGGCTGGTCAGTCAACACGACGCAGCCGCCGTATCAGCCCAGCGGCATCCCGCCAGCGGCAGACGGGCCACGGACGCACGCCAACCCCAAGGGTTTTCGCACGGCTTTGCTGGATACCGGCGAACCGATACCGCCGCAAACGGCAACGACCATCGGCGATACGTTGTCAGCCAAAGGCGTGTCATGGGCCTGGTATGCCGGCGGCTGGAACGCGGCGCTGGCCGACGGCATGCAAGCAACAGACGCCAAACGAAAAGTTATTTACCAGCGCGCCGATGGCTCACCCAATTTCCAGCCGCATCATCAGCCCTTCAACTACTTTGCCCGCTTTGCGCCGGGCACGCCGGAGCGCGCCTTGCACCTGAAAGATGGCGATGATTTTGTGGCTGATATTGCGGCCGGGAAACTGCCCGCTGTGTCCTTCTACAAGCCGGCCGGGCGTGACAGCCAGCATCCGTCCTCCACTGAGATCATGTCAGGCGATGCTCACATGGCGGGTCTGCTGGAAAAGCTGCGTGCCAGCGCGCAATGGAATAACATGCTGGTGGTCGTGACTTACGATGAGAACGGCGGCTATTGGGATCATGTGCCGCCGCCGCAGGGCGTGGGCTGGGGCGACCGCTGGGGACCGGGTTCGCGCATCCCGGCGCTGCTGATCGGGCCGCAGGTGAAGCGCGGCTTCATTGACTCGACGCCTTACGACACGACGTCGATTCTCAAGTTCATCAGCAAACGCTTCGACCTGCCGCCGCTGCCCGGTGTGCGCGCCAAAATGGGTGATCTGACGCCGGCGCTGTTGCCTTAGAGCCTTCCCAATAGCAAGAACTCCATCAGCGCCTTTTGCGCGTGCAGGCGGTTTTCGGCTTCGTCCCAGACCACCGATTGCGGGCCGTCGATGACGTCGGCCTGGACTTCCTCGCCGCGATGCGCTGGCAGGCAGTGCATGAACAAGGCGTCGCGCTTGGCCACGCTCATCATCTCGGCGTCGACGCACCAGTTGTTGAACGCGAGCTTGCGCTTTTCGTTTTCGGCTTCATAGCCCATGCTGGTCCAGACATCGGTGGTCACCAGATCGGCACCGGCACAGGCCTGCATCGGGTCGTTGAATACCTGGTAGCTCTCAGTCGAGCGCAGACCGGCGATGGATTGGTCCACCTCGTAACCGCTTGGCGTGCTGACGTGGACTTTGAAGCCCAGGATCTCGCTGGCCTGCAGCCAGGTATTGGCCATGTTGTTGCCGTCGCCGACCCAGGCCACGGTCTTGCCGGCGATCGAGCCACGGTGTTCGATGTAGGTGAAGATGTCGGCCAGGATCTGGCATGGATGGAACTCATTGGTCAGGCCGTTGATCACCGGCACCCGCGAGTGCTCGGCAAAACGCTCGATCTTGGTCTGCTCGAAAGTGCGGATCATCACCAGGTCAACCATGCGGCTGATGACTTTGGCACTGTCGTCGATCGGCTCGGAGCGTCCCAGTTGGCTGTCGCCGGTGGTCAGGTGCACGACGCTGCCGCCCATCTGGTACATGCCGGCTTCGAAGCTGACGCGGGTGCGCGTTGAGGCCTTCTCAAAGATCATGGCCAGCGTGCGGTCCACCAGTGGTTGGTGCTTCTCGTAGGCCTTGAACTTCTTCTTGATCAGGGCAGCGCGCTCGAACAGGTAGACGTAGTCGCTGGCGCTGAGGTCGCTGAATTGCAGGTAATGCTTCATGGTATTTGCTGTGAGGCTCAGTTGGACTCGGACAACAACTGCTTGATCAGCGGGCACAGGATGCTGACGACTTCGTCGGCCTCGGCTGTGCTCATGATCAGCGGCGGCACCAGACGGATCACGCTGTCGGCTGTGACGCTGATCAGGAGGCCGTTTTCGGCACAGCGTCCAACCAGGGCGGCGCAGGGTTTGGCGAGATCGACGCCCAGCATCAAGCCCTGACCGCGGATCTCCTTGACCGCACCCGTTGCCAGTTCGGCTTTCAGGGCCTGAGCCAGAGACTGCGCCAGGTGCGCGCCAACCTTGGCCGCATTCGCCAGCAGGCCGTCTTCCTCCATGATGCGGATGGTCTCGACGCCGGCACGCATCGCCAACGGGTTGCCGCCAAAGGTCGTGCCGTGGTTGCCGGGTTGAAAGATGTTGGCGGCCTTCGGCCCGGCGACGATGGCGCCTACCGGCACGCCCGAGCCCAGCCCCTTGGCCAGCGGCATCACATCGGGCACGATGCCGGCCCATTGGTGGGCAAACCATTTGCCGGTGCGGCCCATGCCGCATTGCACTTCGTCGATCATCATCAGCCAGTCACGCTCGTTGCAGAGCTGGCGCACGGCGCGCAGGTAGTCCGGCTGCATCGCGTTGATGCCGCCTTCGCCCTGTATCGCCTCGAAGAACACCGCGACCACATTCGGATTGCCCTCGGTGGCCTGCTTCAGGCTCTCGATGTTGTTGATCGGCACCCGGATGAAGCCTTCGACCAGGGGGCCGAAACCGGCCTGGATCTTGGGGTTGCCGGTGGCGCTCAAGGTGGCGATGGAGCGGCCATGAAAAGCCTTCTCGTAAACCACGACTTCAGGGCGTTCAATGCCCTTGTCGTGGCCGAACTTGCGCGCCAGTTTCAGCGCGCCTTCGTTGGCTTCGAGGCCGGTCGAGCAGAAAAAGACGTTGGTCATGCCCGAGAGCTCAACCAGTTTCTTCGCCAGCACCTCCTGGTTCGGCACATGGTAGTAGTTGGAGGTGTGGATCAGCTTGCTGATCTGGTCCTGCAGGGCCGGCACCAGTTTCGCGTGGTTGTGGCCCAGCGTGTTGACGGCGATGCCGCCCAGGGCGTCCAGATAGGACTTGCCGTTGACATCCCAGACGCGGCAACCCTGGCCGTGCGACAAGGCGATTGGCAGGCGGCCATAGGTGTTCATGACGTGGGGCGAAGCGGCTTCGATGAAAGGGGCGTTCATGGCATTCCTGGTAATCAGTTGGGGACAGATCTGCTCGCCATGCGTAGCTGCGGTCTGTCCCACAAAGGCTCAAAATAAAACAGCCCGTTCAATGGCGGGCCGTTGAAGCGAGATTTTAGGCCAACAAAAAAGCCGTCTTGCGACGGCTCTCTTGCATTTTTTGCTGACAGCGCACCCGTTACAAACGGCGGATCAATCTTCCTGAGAAATTTGATCCGTGCGATTTTCCTGAAATCAGGCGGCTTTGGCGACCAGGGCTTTCACCTTGGTCGACAGGCGGCTCTTGTCACGAGCGGCCTTGTTCTTGTGGAAGATGCCCTTGTCGGCCACGGTGTCAACCACGGCTTGCATCTTGCCAAACAATTCGGTTGCTTTGGCTTTGTCGCCAGCGAGAACAGCCTTTTCCACGTTCTTCACCGCCGTGCGGTACTTGGAACGCAGCGAGGTGTTGGCGGCGTTGATTTTGACGTCCTGACGGACGCGCTTGCGGCCCGACGCCAGGCGCGGGTTTTTTTTCTTGGGTTTTCCAGATGCCATAAATTGTGTTCCTTGAGTCTGTGGATGTTGTCAGCAAAGCCGGCAATTCTACCAGCTATGGCCCGGCTGACCGGGCGCGCCCGCTCCAAAGGCAGGACGCGGCTACACTTCCGGCCGTGAGTCTCCTCAAATCCGCCTCTGTTGTATCCCTGCTGACGCTGCTCTCGCGCATCACCGGGATGGCGCGTGAACTCCTGATTGCCTCGACTTTCGGCGCCAGCGCCTTGACCGACGCCTTTAACGTCGCGTTTCGCATTCCCAATCTGTTTCGTCGTTTCTTCGCCGAAGGGGCCTTTAGCCAGGCCTTTGTTCCGGTGCTGGCCGCTACCCGCACCCGCGACGGTGAGGATGCAACCCGTGCCTTGATTGATCGCGTTGCCACCGTGCTGGTCTGGGCATTGCTGCTGCTGAGTGTCATTGGCGTGGCGGCGGGGCCGGCGCTGGTGTGGGTCATGGCCAGTGGTTTGCAGCAGAATCCGCGTGGTTTTGACATGGCCGTTGTCATGACGCGCTGGATGTTTCCCTACATCGCCTTCATGTCGCTGGTAGCGCTGGCCGCTGGTGTGCTCAACACCTGGAAGCGTTTTGCCGTTCCGGCGGCAACACCCGTGCTGCTCAATCTGTGCATGATTGGCGCCGCCTGGCTTGGCGCGCCCTGGTTTAAGACTCACGGTCTGGAGCCTGTTTACGCCCTGGCCGGCGGGGTCATGATTGGTGGCATATTGCAGCTTGGCGTCCAGGTGCTGGCCCTGCGCCGACTCGGACTGGCACCGACCATAGGTTGGCGCATCGGCGCGCTGCGTGCCGCCTGGAGGGATGCCGGTACCCAGGCCATCCTCAAGCTGATGGGTCCGGCTCTGCTGGGCGTTGGCGTAGCTAATCTGTCTATGCTGATCAACACCCAG
>CAIXNB010000141.1 GCA_903920695.1 uncultured beta proteobacterium | reverse complement strand
GTCGTCCATGGCGGGCGCGATTACCTACGCCGCGTCCAGGTCCATCGACGAAATCACTGCCAGGTCAATTCCGGTGAGCAGGGGTGGGTCAATTCCCGTGAGCGCCAAAGGTCTGACTGCTTAATATTGGAGCAATCGTACCTTTTGTATATGTGTATATGGGGGGGTAGGGTAAGATTCAGCGACCCGAAGTCTGGCAGGTATCCAAGGCGAAACCGGGGAACAAATCGGGGAACGAAACGCCATTCTAAAAAGTGAAACCTAGTATCTATGCGGGTTGCAGACCATCATTCGAGCGCTTTCACAGGGCCACAAATGCAACGCATGAAATCTGATATTGGCCTGATCGGCATCGGCGTGATGGGGGAAAACCTCGCCCTCAACATGGAAGGCAAGGGCTTTTGCGTTTCCGTTTTCGACCAATCAAGCGCCCGGCTCGATCAGTTCGCCAGCACCAGAGCGGCGGGCAAGCGCATCGAGTGCTGCCATTCTGTCAAACTGCTGGTCGACTCCCTGGCGCTGCCGCGGAGAATCATGCTGATGGTGCCAGCGGGAAAACCGGTTGATGATGTGATCGACGCGCTGCTGCCATTTCTGCAGCCGGGCGACATCGTCATCGACGGCGGGAATTCTCATTTCCCGGATACCACCCGCAGAGTGCAAATGTTGGAGGGACAGGGCCTGTTGTACGTTGGTGTCGGGGTTTCTGGTGGCGAGGAGGGCGCCTTGCTCGGTCCGTCGCTGATGCCGGGCGGCTCCAGAGCCGCATGGCACAGCGTCAAGCCGATCTTTCAGGCCATTGCGGCACGCGTTGAAGGTGTTCCCTGTTGTGAGTGGATTGGCGAAGAAGGCGCTGGGCATTTCGTCAAGATGGTTCACAACGGTATCGAATACGGCGACATGCAACTGATCTGTGAAATCTACGATGTGATGCGCAAGCTGCTTGGAATGACGGCCGCTGAAATGCACGAGGTGTTCAAGGTCTGGAGCGAGGGTGAGCTCAAGAGCTACCTGATAGAAATCACCCGCGACATCCTGGCCGTCCAGGACGAGGACGGGCTGCCGCTGCTGGACAAAATTCTGGACAAGGCCGGTCAAAAGGGCACTGGCAAATGGGCCGTCACGACCGCACTCGACCTTGCCGTACCGCTCACTCTCATCACCGAATCGGTCTTCGCCCGTGTGCTCTCGGCCATGAAGGACGAGCGCGTTGTGGCCTCCACGCTGTTGCCCGGTCCGGTGCCGGAATATTCCGCAGGCAGAAGGGCATTCGTTGATCAGCTTGGCAAGGCTTTGTATGCGGCAAAGATCGTTTCCTATACGCAGGGCTACCAGTTGCTGCAGGCTGCGGGCAAGGCGTTTTCCTGGAACTTGAACTACGGTGGCATCGCGTCGATCTGGCGCGGCGGCTGCATCATCCGCTCGGTCTTCCTGGGGCGCATTCAGGAGGCTTTTGTGGGCAAGCCCGATCTCGACAATCTGCTGCTCGATCCGTTCTTCCGGGACAGCATGGCCAGTGCGCAGCAGGGCTTGCGCCATGTGCTGGCGCAGGCAGTTCTGAATGGCATCCCAGTGCCAGCCATGTCCTCGGCCCTGGCCTATTACGATGGCTACCGCTGCGCGAACCTACCGGCCAATCTATTACAGGCGCAGCGGGATTTCTTCGGCGCGCATCAGTATGAACGGACCGACCAGGCGCGCGGCACGTACTTTCACACCAATTGGACCGGTCGCGGTGGCGAGACCGCTTCAACCCTGTATTCGGTCTGAGCCCAGGCTGAGTTGTGAACCCCGAAGACCTGCAACTGCTGGTCACCCGCACCATGCCCTTTGGCAAGTACAAGGGGCGCTACATCGCAGACCTGCCGGGCAACTACCTGAGCTGGTTTGCGCGCGAAGGCGTGCCCAAGGGCGAGATCGGGCGCTTGCTTGCCCTGATGCACGAGATTGACCACAACGGCTTGACGGGCCTGCTCAAGCCCCTGCGTTCCAGCAAAAAATAGCCGGGCTGTCGAACAGGTCGGCAGCCCGGCTTTTCGAGCCCTGCGTTTAACTGCGGCGCAGATCCAGCGTGAACGGAAACTCGCGACTGGCCGCCACGTGGATGGTGGCTGGCGGCACGATCAGTTTGCCCGGCGTGTGGCCCATGGCTGCAAAGCGCGACATGCGCCGGCTTTCTGCCTCGTAGGCATTGACCGGAAAGGTATCGGGATTCAAACCGCCCGGATGCGCCACGTGGTACTGGCAGCCGCCGAGTGAACGCTTCATCCAGGTATCGACAATGTCGAAGGTCAGCGGCGTATGAATGCCGATGCCGGGATGCAATGCCGAGGGCGGATTCCAGGCCTTGTAGCGCACGCCAGCAGCATATTCGCCGATGGTGCCGGTTGATTGCAGGGGTAGGGCGCGGCCGTTGCAGGTGACCACGTAGCGGCTTTCGTTCAGGCCTGTTACATGGACCTCAATGCGCTCGAGCGATGAGTCCACATAGCGTGCCGTGCCGCCGGGCGCGCCTTCCTCGCCCATCACATGCCAGGGTTCGAGCGCGTTGCGCAAGGTCAGCTCGACACCAGCCGACTGAACAGAACCGACGATGGGGAAACGAAACTCATAATGCGGCGCAAACCAGCCGGTATCGAATGCATAACCAGCGCCGCGCATCTCGGCTATCACGTCATCAAAATCCATCTTGATGAAGGTCGGTAGCAGGAAGCGGTCGTGCAACTCGGTGCCCCAGCGCGTTGCCGGCGCCTTGTACGGTGTCTTCCAGAAGCGGGCCACCAGCGCGCGCAGCAACAGTTGCTGCACCACGCTCATGCGCGGGTGCGGCGGCATCTCGAAGGCACGCAGTTCCAGCAGGCCCAGGCGCCCGGTGGCAGAGTCTGGCGAGTACATCTTGTCGATCGAAAATTCGCTGCGGTGCGTGTTGCCGGTGGCGTCGATCAGGATGTTGCGCAGCGTGCGGTCCACTAGCCAGGGCGGCATGCTCTGGCCGTGCAGTTCGCGGTTTTTGTAAATCTGCTCAATGGCGATTTCAAGCTCGTAAAGCTGGTCGTTGCGCGCCTCGTCGACGCGTGGCGCCTGACTCGTGGGGCCAACAAACATACCGCTGAAAAGGTAGCTCAAGCTCGGGTGGTTGTGCCAGAACAGCAGCAGGCTGGCCAGCAACTCGGGTTTTCGTAGGAACGGGCTGTCGGCCGGTGTGGCGCCGCCCATCACAAAGTGGTTGCCGCCGCCGGTGCCAGTGTGGCGTCCGTCCTTCATAAACTTCTCGGCTGACAGGCGCGACTCGAATGTCGCGTTGTAGAGGAACTCGGTGTTGCGCACCAGATCACCCCAATTCGTCACCGGGTGGATGTTGACCTCGATGACACCGGGGTCGGGCGTGACCTGCAGCAGTTTGAGACGTGGGTCGCGCGGTGGCGGATAGCCTTCGAGCACGATCTGGACGCCCAGATCTTTGGCTGTCGCCTCGATGGCGCTGAGCAGATCGAGATAGTCTTCCAGCCGCTCCAGCGGTGGCATAAAGATGTAGAGCACGCCTGACTTCTCGCCAACGGCCTCGGCCTTGGGTCCGCTGGCGCGGCGCGGGTCGCGCACTTCCACGCACAGCGCGGTACGCGTGATCCAGTGTGCGGATTCCTTTTGTTTCGGGACACGGGTGAACTCTGCCGGCTCAACCTGCAGCGTGCTTTGCGCGCTGGCCGCCGCTGATCGTGCGGCCAAGGCTGGGGCGCCGCCCGGGGCGCTCTGAAATTTGCGCGCCGCTTCGCTGGCCGGTCCGGTGCCCGACAGATAAGGCGTGGCGCTGGCTGCACCGCCGTCATGCGCAGTGCTGGCATAGCGTGCCGCCATGGCACCCTGGCTCGGCAACTCCGGGCGTGGCGCGCTCGGGTCCTGTTCCAGCAGATACGGGAAATCACTCTTGCTAACCCAGGGCAGGGAGTCCAGCGGCAGGCGCAATCCCATGGGCGAATCGCCTGGCATCAGGTACATGCGTTCGTCGCGCAGGAACCAGGAGCCGGTGGTCCAGCCGCCGCCGCTGGCATCGGCTTGTTCCGCCACTTTGACCGGCAACACATAGCCAACCACCGTGTCGAGCTTCTGCTCGAAGACGCGGCGCAGGCGCGCGCGTTCCATCTCGTCGTCGAGCTTCGAGTTGAACGGGTCAACATTGATCGGCAGGCGGCGTTCCCGCCACAGGTAGTACCAGACGTCCTCATAGGCGCTCTGCATGAACTTGTCGGTCACGCCGAGTTTGCCGGCCAGCGTTTGCGTAAAGCGCCGCGCGTCCTCGCTCGCGTAATGCGTCGGCACACGTTCATCGGTGAACAGGGCCGGATCGCGCCATACCGGTTGTCCGTCGGCACGCCAGTAGATATTCAAGGCCCAGCGCGGCAACTGCTCGCCCGGGTACCACTTGCCCTGGCCGAAGTGCAGAAAACCACCCTCACCGTATTCGGTGCGCAGCTTCTGCACCAATTCGGTGGCGAAACCGCGTTTGGTCGGGCCCAGTGCCTCGGTGTTCCATTCCGGTGCATCGCGGTCGTCAACCGCAACAAAAGTAGGCTCACCGCCCATCGTCAAGCGCACATCGCCAGCCAGCAGTTCCTTGTCAACGGCAACACCGAGCGTCATGACATCAGCCCATTGCTCCTCGGTGTAGGGCTTGGTCACGCGTGGCGACTCGTAAATGCGGGTGACCGCCATGTGGTGCGCGAACTCGACCTCACACTTGTCCATGCCGCCCTCAATTGGTGCCGCACCCGACGGTTGCGGCGTGCACGCCAGCGGGATGTGGCCCTCACCGGCCAGCAGTCCGGAGGTGGCGTCTAGCCCGACCCAGCCCGCGCCAGGCAGGTAAACCTCGCACCATGCGTGCAGGTCGGTGAAGTCGACTTCCGTGCCGCTCGGACCGTCCAGCGACTTCACATCGGGCTTGAGCTGAATCAGATAGCCCGAGACAAAACGTGCTGCCAGACCACAGTGGCGCAACAATTGCACCAGCAGCCAGGCCGAATCGCGGCAGGAGCCAGAACCGAGTTTGAGGGTTTCATCAGGCGCCTGCACACCGGGCTCCATACGGATCAGGTAGCTGATGTCCTTGTGCACCATGGTGTTGATGTCAACCAGAAAATCAATGGTGCGGCGTTTACTGCGGTCGATGCGCGCCAGGTAGGCCTTGAGTCGTTTGGTCAAGTGTTCAGTTGCCAGGTAAGGCGCTAGTTCCTGCTTGAGCAGTTCTTCGTACTTGAACGGGTATTTCTCGGCGGACGGTTCCAGGAAAAAATCAAAGGGGTTGAAAACTGCCATCTCGACCACGAGGTCAACCGTCACCTTGAACTCGCGCGTCTTCTTCTCAAAGACCAGTCGTGCCTGGTAGTTGGCAAATGGATCTTGCTGCCAGTTAAGGTAATGATCGGCTGGTTCAATCGTCAGCGAGTAGGAAATGATCTTGCTGCGGCAATGCGGTGCCGGGCGCAGTCGAATCACCTGCGGACCGAGATTGACCAGTCGGTCATACTTGTAGTGGGTGACGTGATTCAGGGCAGCGTGAATGGACATGGTCTGATTTTTTATAGGGGGGCAAGGGTTTGCCCTAAACGAATACTAGCAATGTTGGTGCCACTGGATATTCCAGGGTACGATAAACGCACCCCCATGAACCCGAACTGTGATCGCCATGACTGACACGCAACGCCAGGATTTTCGCTTCTTTCACCGCCTGCGGGTGCGCTGGGTCGAAGTCGACCTGCAGAAAATCGTTTTCAACGCGCATTACCTGATGTATTTCGACACGGCCATTGCCGATTACTGGCGCGCCCTGGCCTTACCCTACGAGAGCACGATGCTGGCATTGGGCGGCGACATGTACGTCAAGAAGGCCACGATTGAATACCACGGATCGGCTGCTCTGGACGATCAGATTGACGTGGCTATCAAATGCAGCCGCATTGGCAACTCGTCCTTCAGCTTCACCGGCGCTGTCTTTCGCGGCGAGAAGCACCTGATCAGTTGCGAACTTATCTATGTCTTTGCCGACCCCGCGACACAAACCTCGAAGCCCTTGCCCGATGCTCTGCGCGAAATCATGCTGGGCTACGAAGCCTGGCAGCCGATGGCACGGCTTGAAATCGGCAACTGGCAGGACCTCGGCGCAGCGGCCCGCGCGCTGCGCGCAGAGGTCTTCCAAGACGAACAAGGGATTGCGGCCGAGCTGACCTGTGACGCCAGCGACGAAATCGCCGTGCATGCGCTGGCACGCAATTGGCTCGGCGTGCCGGTGGCCACTGGCCGACTGTTGCAGCAAGCTCCCAGCATTGGAAGAATCGGCCGCATGGCCGTCAGCCGGGTGTTGCGCGGTTCCAATCTGGGGCGCGATGTACTGCGCAGCCTGATGCAGGCGGCCAAAGAGCGCGGCGATCGGGAAGTGGTCTTGCATGCACAGCGCACGGCCGAAGGTTTTTATGCACGCCTTGGTTTTGTGCCGCGTGGCGAACCGTTTGAGGAAGCCGGCATCGTGCACATCGAGATGGCGCACGCGCTTTAGACTGCAATCGGCGTCGGGGTGCGCTGTACCGGCGCCCTCATGCTGCCAAATGCGCAGAAATCGGTCGCCTGCACAGTGCACCCGACGCAATGCGCCCGGTTAACCGGAGGATTGATCAAATGTCTGCCAGCAAAGGGTAGGGCGCTGCGGCCACGACCAGTGCCGGGCCGGTGACCGTGCCCAGATGCAGGTCACCGGCTTCAAAGGCTGCGACCTGCAGCGAGACAATCGCATCAAAACCACCGCCTGCTGCGGCCGCCGCCTGCGCCACGATGCCGCAGGGCTGCTCCGGGTCTGCGTCCTGAAATACTTCGTCGCCCGCCTTCGTGGCGGCATCCGTATGCGCAAGGTAGGCGCGGCGCTTGAGCGTGCCGCGAAACTGGCTGCGCGCTACCACTTCCTGGCCGGGGTAGCAGCCTTTTTTGAAATTGACGCCACCGACCGACTCGTAGTTGAGCATCTGCGGCACCAAGGCTTCGACCGTTGCCGCGCTGATCAGGGCAATGCCGCTGCGCACTTCGCCCAATGCCCAGTCCTGCGCGCTCAAGGTGATCCCGGCGGGCAAGGCCAGCGCCACCGGCGCCAACCACACGGCCCGTGGCACACCGTCGGCCGGGTACAGGAACAGCACCGAGGCGGCATCCAAGTCAAGCCGGCTCCAGGGCGCGTGGCTAGCGCCGGTGATCGCTTCCAGCGCATCGCCGGCCAGACCAAGCAGGTTGTATTCGGCGCTGGCGTCTGTCAGTTTGGCCTTGGCGCGCATGACGAAGCGGGACAAGCGCGCAACCGTATCGGCCAGCAGGTCGCGGCTGCAAATGAGCAATATTTCAGTCGCACTGCGCTTGATGCCATAGAAGCTTGCCAGCATCCGGCCTTTGGCCGAGCAATAGGCGGCCAGTCGCGTGTCGGACTGGCCCAGCAGCAAAAAATCCTGCGTCAACTGGTTGTGAAGAAAGCTGGCACCGTCAACGCCTTCGACCCGGATGACGCCCAGATGTCCGAGTCGCGCTACGCCATTGAGTTTGGTATGCATGGACTGAATTATCATCCCCCCTCGATTTCATCAAAGGCTGTAGGGCTGTGCGCCGTATCTTTTTTTTCATTGTTGTGCTAACGGCCCTGTTGAGTGGCGCTGTGGGCTGGTGGCTGAACCAGGACCTGGACCTGAGTGCCGACACGGTCGATCTGTCAGTGGAGCCGGGCACCACGGTGCGCGGCGTGGCGCAAGCCGTCAGCGATGCCGGGGTGCGGGTCAGCCCGACGCTGTTGTATTGGTGGTTTCGCCTGTCCGGGCAGGCACGCCAGATCAAGGCCGGCAGCTACGAACTCGAGGGTGGAACAAGCCCGCGCAGTCTGTTGCGCAAACTCGTGCGCGGCGAAGAGGCGCTGCGCGCTGTGACACTGGTGGAAGGCTGGAACTTCACCCAGGTTCGTGCCGCGCTCCTGAAAGCCGAGCAACTCGCACCGGAATCGAAAACCATGCCCGATTACCTAGTCATGAAAGTGCTGGGCAAGCCCGGTGTCGCGCCCGAAGGCCGCTTCTTTCCGGACACCTACACCTACGCCAAGGGCAGCAGCGATCTAGCCGTCCTCAAGCGCGCCATGCGCGCCATGGACAAACAACTGGCGGCAGCCTGGATGCTGCGTCAGCCCGACACGCCGCTGAGCACACCCGAGCAGGCCTTGACGCTGGCCAGTATTGTCGAGAAGGAAACGGGGCGCGCCAGCGACCGCAACCTGATCGCCGGCGTCTTTGTCAATCGCTTGCGCTTAGGGATGCTGCTGCAAACGGACCCGACCGTCATCTTCGGCATGGGTGAGACCTTTGACGGCAACCTGAGACGGCGCGACCTGCAAAAGGACACGCCCTGGAACACCTACACGCGAGCCGGCCTGCCGCCGACCCCGATTGCCATGCCGGGCAAACAAGCCTTGCTGGCGGCGGTGCAACCGGCGACGACCAAGGCCTTGTATTTTGTGGCACGCGGCGACGGCAGTAGCGAGTTCAGCGCCAGCCTGGAGGCGCACAATCGAGCCATCGACAAATATCAGCGCGGAAAGTAGAACAGATGTCAAACGGGGGTGGTCTCTTGCAGGGTCTTTTCATCAGCTTCGAAGGCATCGACGGCGCTGGCAAATCCACCCACATCAACGGTCTGGCGCAAGCCTTCCGCGCGCAGGGCAGGGTAGTGACCCTGACGCGTGAACCGGGCGGCACACCCCTCGCGGAAACGCTGCGCGCCATGGTGCTTAACGATGCGATGGACGCCATGACCGAGGCCCTGCTGGTATTTGCAGCGCGGCGCGATCATCTGCGCCAGGTCATTGAACCGGCTTTGGCTCAGGATCAGGTGGTGCTATGCGACCGTTTTACCGATGCCACGTTCGCCTACCAGGGTGGTGGCCGCGGCTTTGATCTGGGTCTGCTGTCGGTGCTGGAGCGCATGGTGCAGACGACTTCCATCGACACTGCAGACCTGGTGCGGCAACCCGATGTGACGGTCTGGTTCGACCTGCCGGCGGAAATTGCAGCCCAGCGTCTGGCCGGCACGCGTGTACCCGACAAGTTCGAGGCGCAGCCAGTGGAATTCTTCCGCCGCGTTTCCGACGGCTACCGGCAGCGCATGCTGGAGAGCCCGGCGCGTTTTGCGCGAATCGACGCTAACCAGACACGCGAGGCGGTCTGGCGCGACGTTCTGGCAGCGCTGCAAGGCCGAGCTTGTCTGGCATGACGAACAGCGTCGTAGCGCCCTGGATTGCGGCGCAGACCCGATCCCTGCTGACGCAGCGCGGCCACGCCTGGTTGCTGGCAGGGCCATCAGGACTTGGACAGTCCAAATTGGCGCTAACCCTGGTTCGGGCCTGGCTTTGCGAACAGCCGTCTGAGGAGGGCGCCTGCGGCCATTGCGGCAGTTGCCACGCCATCGACGTGCGCACCCATGCCGACCTGTGCGTGCTGATGCCGGAAACCACGATGCTCGAACTTGGCTGGCCCCTGAGCGAAAAGGCGCAGGGTGAGATTGATGAGAAGAAGCGCAAGGCCAGCAAGGAAATCCGGGTCGACGCAATGCGCGATGCAGTTGAATTTTCACAGCGCACCAGCGCGCGCGGACGCGGCAAGGCGGTGCTGGTGTTCCCGGCCGAGCGCATGAACAATGTGACGGCCAACGCCCTGCTCAAAACCTTAGAGGAGCCGCCGGGTGACGCCAGATTTGTGCTGGCCAGCGAAGCGGCTGACCAGTTGCTACCGACGATCCGCAGCCGCTGCCTGGGACACACGATGGTCTGGCCGGCGCAGGAGGAGGCGCTGGACTGGCTGCAGCAATGCGGCGTCGCGGCTGAGCCTGCGCGCGTCATGCTGCGTGCCGCCGGCGGACGCCCGGAAGACGCCCTGCAGTTTTCGCACTGGGAGCCGGGTTTACAGGCGTGGGTCACACTGCCAAAAGCCATGGCACGCGGCGACGTGAGCGTGTTGAAAGACTGGTCGCCGGCGCAGGCCGTCAACGCGCTGCACAAAATCTGCCACGATGTGCTGGCCCTGCGCAACGGGGCAGCCCCACGTTTCTTTGAGCTGGCCGATTTACCCGCTGGCGGGTCGATTGCGAGTTTGACCGCCTGGGCACGCTCGCTGGCCGCAGCGACGCGCACCGTAGAGCACCCCTTTAACACTGGTCTGATGCTCGAAGCACTGGTGAGTCAAGCCCAACGCGCGCTGAAATAGCACTGGCACTGACTGCTTCCGCAACCCGCATGCCGCTCTAACTGCTCACCATGTTTACAGATTCGCACTGCCATTTGACTTTTCCTGAACTGGCAACACAGGTTCCAGCCATCCGTGCTGCCATGGCCAAGGCGCAGGTCGGCCGCGCCCTGTGCATCTGCACCTCGTTGGAGGAGTTTCTGGCTGTGCATGAACTGGCGACCAAATACGACAACTTCTGGGCCACGGTTGGCGTCCATCCCGACAACGAAGACGTCCAAGAGCCAAGTCTGCAGGACTTACTGAGCCGGGGCCAAATGGCACGCGTGGTCGGCGTTGGCGAAACCGGGCTTGACTATTACCGACTGGCTGGGCGCAGCATTGCAGAGATGGAATGGCAGCGCGGTCGTTTTCGCACTCACATTCAGGCGGCGCGGCAACTCGCCCTGCCGCTGGTGATCCACACCCGCTCAGCATCTGACGACACGCTGGCGATTCTGCGTGAACAGGGGGAGGATGGTTCGCCTAGCAGCGCCGGCGGCGTTTTTCACTGCTTTACCGAAACCGCACAGGTGGCACGCGCCGCGCTGGACCTCGGTTTCTACATCTCATTTTCCGGCATTTTGACCTTCAAAAAAGCGCAGGATCTGCGTGACGTGGCCGCCTTTGTACCGCTGGACCGCTTGCTCATAGAGACCGACAGCCCCTACCTGGCGCCGGTACCGTACCGAGGCAAGACCAACAACCCGTCCTATGTTCCGCACGTGGCTGCGCAGTTGGCACAACTCAGGGGGCTGCCGCTGGAGCGGATCGCCCAGGCCAGCAGCAGCAACTTTGAAACCCTGTTCAAGGGTGTACTGAAATGAGTTTTCAGCCATTTTTCAAGTTAAAGTATAAATTTAAGATAGCTATATATCTTATTGTATTTATTACATATTCTTCATCATTTGCCGGTTCTTATGATGATTTTTTCACCGCCATTAAACGCGACGATGCCGAGCTTGTCGCTGGTTTGCTGAGCCGCGGTTTTGATCCCAACACGCCGAATCCGACGGGTGAACAGGGTCTGTTTCTCGCCATACGGGAGTCGTCGCTCAAGGTTGCTTCGGTATTGCTGCGTCAAACCACCACCCAGGTCGAAGCGCGGACCGCGGCCGATGAGAGTCCACTGATGCTGGCCGCGCTAAAGGGCCTGACTGAACTATGCCAGCAACTGATAGCCCGTGGCGCTGATGTCAATAAGCCCGCTTGGACGCCGCTGCATTACGCCGCCACCAATGGTCATCTGGCAGTGATGGCCTTGCTGCTGGACGACTATGCCTATGTCGACGCCGCGTCACCCAACGGCACGACGCCGCTGATGATGGCTGCGCACTATGGCACGGCGGCGGCGGCTCAACTGCTGCTCGACGCCGGGGCCGACCCCATGCTGAAGAACAACCAGGATCTGACTGCTATAGATTTCGCGCAGCGCGCCGGGCGCAACGACGTAGCCGGAATTATTGCCACGGCCATTCGAAAGCGCCAATCTAAAGGCAGTTGGTAGGCCGGACACTCTGTGAGTTACGCAGGCGTTCTCCAACCTGGGCGCGGGTGTCCGGGTCATGGGTGCATGTTTTCCTGTACTTTGAACTGTTACTGTACTTCATAC
>CAIXNB010000140.1 GCA_903920695.1 uncultured beta proteobacterium | reverse complement strand
GGTGCGATTGGCAAAGCGATGTTTGCCGAGATTGCGCGCACGCCCACGGGCGGCAAGGGGCTGGACGGCGTGATCGAAAAATCGGCCGCTTACTACAACCCGTTTCCACAGCTGATGCTGCCAGGGTTTTTGGGGTCAGAGCCCAAATTCGCAACGCCTTCGGCGTTACCGCAGGTTGCGGCGTTTCACGCCGCAGCGAAATTGGTGTCTGACCCCAATAACCCGAGGGGAGCCTCATTTGGCCGCGTCTTTGAAGGTGTGAAGTGCTTCGCGAAATGCTTTGACCGTTGCTTCTTGTTGACTTGTCGACACCTCTAAGGTCCGTGCTTTGTTGTCGTTCACCTGCAGCGCGCAGTGGCGCGGGTACTTCTTCCCTTTCACACGCGGCCAAATGAGGCTCCCCTTTTCGCCCCGGCGGGGGTGAAAAGGGGCGGGGGGGATAAGGGGGGGAATCAAACATCCGAAAAAAGGTAACAGGGGAAACGAAGTTAAATCAGCGTGCAGGCAAGTCCACGCGAAGACTTCAATCGACCCGAATCATCGCCAGCCGCCGCAGCAATTGCTGGACAACGTCGGTCTGCATGTCGCGGTAGAGCAAGGCCTCTTCCGCCTCCTTGGCCAGCACCACGGATTCATTGAAACTGATGTCACGCGTCAGCAGGATTTCGCTCTCAGGTGTGAATTCCTTGCCCTGTGGCGTGCCGACCCTGAACTTGACCCGGATGCGCAGTTGATACTCGCGCACCTGCCCCGAACTGTTGACACCGACCACGATTTTTTCACGCTGCTCCTGCAGGATGTCTAGCACCAGTTGCGCCTGCGCCAGCGGCTCATCGACGCTCAGCACGTGCACGGCCGCACCAATGGAGCGCCGCAATTCCACGGCAACGGGGCCGCCCGGATTGGGCATGACCGCCAGCGTCTTGAAGGCGAAATTCTGGACGCCGCGCAGCTTGAAGCCGCAGCCGGACAAAGCGGCCACGGCAGACAGCCCGATCAGCGCAATAACAGAGCGGCGTTGCATCGGTTTGCGCCTCAGACCACAACGTTGACCAGCCGGCCCGGCACGATGATCACCTTGCGGATGGCCTGACCACCGGCGAGCTTCTGAAACACCTCACTCTCAATCGCAATGCTTTCGATCTGCTCGCGCGAGGCGCCAGCCGGTACCACGATGGCACCGCGCAGCTTGCCATTGATCTGCAGCACGAGTTCGATCTCGTCCTGCTGCAAGGCCGCTTCGTCGGCTTTCGGCCAGGGCGCATCGAGCAGGTCGCCGAACTCGGCGGCATAAGCGAGTTCGAGCCATAGCGCGTGGGCCAGGTGCGGTGTCGCCGGATAAATGGCGCGCAGCAGGATGCCCAGGCATTCGCGCAGCGCAGCGCCGCTGCCGGCACTGCCATCGTCGGCAAAGTCTTCCAGCGCGTTGAGCATCTTCATCGCGCCCGACACCACCGTGTTGTACTGCATGCGCTGGTAGTCGTAATCGACCTGCTTGAAGACGGTGTGGATTTCACGCCGCAGAGCTTTGGCTTCCTTGCTGTAGGCTGCGTCCTGACCGGGCGCAGCCGAACCCGCCCTGTTGCTTTGCTTGACGGCAAAATTCCAGACCCGGCGCAGGAAGCGGTGCGAACCTTCGACCGCCGCGTCGTTCCACTCCAGCGTGGCCTCGGGCGGCGCCGTGAACATGGTGTACAGACGCGCGGTGTCGGCCCCGTATTTCTCGATCAGGTCCTGCGGATCAACGCCATTGTTCTTGGACTTGCTCATGGTGCCCAGACCTTCGTAGGTGATCAGCGTGCCGGCCGGCAGATCGCCCTTGGCCTGCTTCAATTTGGCACCCGTCACCTTGCCTGCGGCGTCCTGAATATCTTCGACCTCGGCCGGCCAGAAATACTCGATGCCGCCCTTGTCCGACTTGCGCGAGTAAATGTGGTTGAGCACCATGCCCTGGGTCAGCAGCTTGGTAAAGGGTTCGTCGACCTTGACCAGTCCGAGATCGCGCATCACCTTGGTCCAGAAGCGTGCGTACAGCAGGTGCAGGATGGCGTGTTCGATGCCGCCAATGTACTGATCCATCGGCATCCAGTAGGCCGCGCCTTCGGCCACCATGGCCTGCGCGTTCTTCGGGTCGCAGTAGCGCATGTAGTACCAACTGGAGTCCACAAAGGTGTCCATGGTGTCGGTCTCGCGCCGCGCCGCGACGCCACAGATCGGACAGACCACGCCGGCGTGAAAAGCTTCGTGCTTGTTGAGCGGGTTACCGGAACCATCGGGCACGCAGTCCTGCGGCAGGATCACCGGCAGGTCTTTCTCAGGCACCGGCACGGCGCCATGCTCGGGGCAATGGATGATGGGAATCGGCGTGCCCCAGTAGCGCTGGCGGCTGACACCCCAGTCGCGCAGGCGCCAGGTGATCTTTTTCTCGCCAAGACCCTTTTGCTGCAAGGCGTGGCTGACGGCATTGACCGCGTCTTCAAAGGCCAGGCCGCTGAAGCTGTCGGAGTTGATGGTGACGCCGCGCTGCTTGTCGCCGTACCAGTCATGCCACTGGTCGTAATCGAAAGTCAGGCCGTCGATCAGCACGACTTCAATGATGTCAATGCCGTACTTCTTGGCAAAGGCAAAATCACGCTCGTCGTGCGCCGGCACGCCCATCACCGCGCCGTCGCCATAGCTCATCAGCACGTAATTGCCAACCCAGACTTCAATCTTGTGGCCGCTCAGCGGATGGGTGACGAACAGGCCCGAGGGCATGCCTTCTTTTTCGCGCACCGCGAGTTCGGCCTCGGTCGTGCCACCGCGCGCGCATTCTTCGATGAAGGCGGCCAGCTTCGGGTTGCTTTGGGCCGCATGCGTGGCCAGCGGATGCTCGGGCGCAACGGCGCAAAAGGTCACGCCCATGATGGTGTCGGCGCGCGTCGTGAAGACGTACATGCGGCCGGCGCCAATCAGTTTGCCGCTGCTCTCCCGGATATCGTGCGGGAAGGCAAAGCGCACGCCTTCAGACTTGCCGATCCAGTTTTCCTGCATCAGTTTGACGCGCTCGGGCCAGCCCGGCAGACCGGTTTGCACGTGCTCAAGCAGTTCTTCGGCGTAGTCGGTGATCTTGAGGTAGTAACCGGGGATTTCGCGCTTTTCCACGACAGCGCCGGTGCGCCAGCCCTTGCCGTCAATCACCTGCTCGTTGGCCAGCACGGTCTGGTCCACCGGGTCCCAGTTAACGACCTGGGTCTTGCGATAGGCGATGCCTTTTTCCAGCATCTTCAGGAACAGCCACTGGTTCCATTTGTAGTAGCTGGGGTCGCAGGTAGCAACCTCGCGCGACCAGTCAATCGCCAGCCCCATGGACTGCATCTGCGTCTTCATGTAGGCGATGTTCTCGTAGGTCCACTTGGCCGGCGGCACACCGTTTTTCAAAGCCGCATTCTCGGCTGGCAGACCAAAAGCGTCCCAGCCCATGGGCATCAGCACGTTGTAGCCATTCATGCGCAACTGGCGCGTCAGCATGTCGTTGATGGTGTAGTTGCGCACATGGCCCATGTGCAGCTTGCCGCTCGGGTAGGGCAGCATGGAGCAGGCGTAGAACTTCTTCTTCGACGTGTCCTCGCTGACACGGTAGGCGTCACGCGCCGTCCAATGGTTGTGGGCGGCTTGTTCAACGTCGAGATGGCTGTATTTTTCTTGCATGTAAATTTACTCTCGGGCGATCAAGGGACCGCAAGCAGCCGATTTTAGGGTTTGGCGCGAGTCGACCCGTCGGGCGAACTCTGGCGCACAGGATCGGCAACAAAACCGATCCGGTTCAATCCAGCCTGTTGCGCCGTCCCCATCACTTCGACAATCCGGCCATAGGGTACGGCGGCATCGGCGCGCAGTTGCACTTCGGTGTCAGGATTGGATTTGGCGGTCTGCGCCAGCGCAATCGCCAAGGCCTCGATGGCCAACGGTTTGTCGTCGAGAAAGACCTGGCCGGACTTATCGACGACCAGCGCGACAAACTTCGGTGCCTCGCCGGCTTTGGCGGCATCGGTACGCGGCAGATCAAGCTTGATTGAACTGGCCAGCAAGGGCGCCGTGATGATCAGAATCACCACCAGCACCAGCATCACGTCGACCAGCGGCGTGACGTTGATCTCGCTCATCGGCTGCGCGCCCGCCGAGCGCTCGAAGCGGCCAAACGCCATGCTATTCGACCTCACCCGGTCGCGTTCCGGCCAGCAGCGCGCGCAGGTCGCGCGCGAAGCCTTCGAGTTCGGCCTCGATGCGTCCGATCAAACGGCCAAACACGTTGTAGGCCAGCACTGCCGGAATCGCCACGGCCAGACCAGCGGCGGTCATGATCAGGGCCTCGCCGACCGGGCCGGAAATCTTGTCGATCGTGATCTGGCCAGCGCCGGCAATGCCGATCAGCGCATGGTAGATGCCCCACACGGTGCCCAGTAGACCAACAAAAGGCGCAATCGAGCCGACCGTGGCGAGCAGGACCTGGCCGTATTGCAATTTGTGCAGGGCCGCATGCAAGGCGTCGCGCAGCACGCGGGTCAACTGCTGCGACCTGTCGCCGGCGGCTGCCAGCGTGCCCTGACCATCGATTCGGCTTGCCAACAGCAGCGGGACAACGAGACCGGCGCGGTCAAAAGCTTGGAGCCGGGGCAGCGCGGTGTCGACCGTCTCGGATTGCCAGAAAACAGCCACGCAGCGCGTCACATCGCCAGCGGCACGCTGCAACAGCCAGACCTTCCACAGGATGACGACCCAGCTGCTGACCGACATGGCCAGCAACAGCAAGGCCACGCCCTTGGTGAGGCCATCGCCCTGCCAGAACAGCTGCGCCGCGTTCATTTCAAATTAAGGACGTCGAACATGTCGAACAAACCCGCTTTCTGACCGGCCAGAAAGCGTGCCGCACGCAGACTGCCCTGGGCATAGGTGGCGCGGCTGGACGACTTATGGCTGATTTCGATGCGCTCGCCAGTGCCCGCAAACAGCACGGTATGGTCGCCGACGATGTCGCCGCCGCGTATCGTGGCAAAGCCAATCGAGGACGGATCGCGCTCGCCGGTCACGCCTTCGCGCGCATAGACGGCGCATTCTTTCAGATCACGTCCGAGCGCGTCGGCAATCACCTCGCCCATCTTGAGCGCGGTGCCCGATGGCGCATCGACCTTGTGGCGGTGATGCGCTTCGATGATTTCAATGTCATAACCGGTGGCCAGGGCTTTGGCGGCCATCTCCAGCAGTTTCAGCGTGACATTAACGCCGACGCTCATGTTGGGCGCCATCACGATGGCGATGTCCTGCGCCGCCGCCACGATCTCGGTTTTCTGCACAGCGCTGAAGCCAGTCGTGCCAATCACCAGTTTGACACCGAGCTCGCGGCAGACGCGCAAATGCGCCAACGTGCCTTCGGGCCGTGTGAAATCGATCAGGGTATCGGCGCCGGCCAGTGCGCGCCGCAGATCAGCGTCGATGCACACGCCACTGAGCTGACCCAGGAATGCCGCCGCGTCAACACCGATGGCGGGACTGGTGGCCAGGTCCAGCGCGCCGACCAGCTCGCAGTCGCCGCTGGCCCGCACCGCCTCGATCAGCATCTGCCCCATGCGCCCAGACGCGCCGGCGACCGTGATCCGATGCTTCTTCATGTCGTTCATGCGCAAACTTTGAGTCGACGGCTAAGGCGCAGCAGACTCCAGCGCAGGATAGCTCGCTGGCAGTGGCGGCAGGGGTTTGGGCTCGGGCTTCTTGGCCGGCACCGGCAGATTCTTCACTTCGTCTTCCGACAACTGAAGCACCGGCACCTTGCCGAAACGCCGACCCGAATCAAGTGAAGCGGCGAACTCGGCCTCGCTCGGCAGAGGATCGGCCTCGATGCGCTCGAGCGCGTCACCCTTGAAAAACACCGTGACTCTGCGCGATTGCGGCTCCACCCTCTGGCGCTGGAAGGTAAAGACATAGTCCCAGCGGTCGGCATGGAAGATGCTGGTCAGCAAAGGCGTGCCCAGAATATCGCGCACCTGGGCCCGGCTCATGCCGGGTTTGACGGCCGCCGCCTGTTCCTTCGAGACAAAATTGCCCTGCACGATGTCCATCTTGTAGGGCGTCACCAGACCTGCAATCCGGTTGCTGGCACCGTCCAAGCTACCACAAGCCACCAGGCTGGCGCTAGCCGTGAACAGCAAAACCAGGCCGGCACTGCGACATTGAAGATCAAACATGGGTTGAATTGAGGTGTAGCGATATGATCGGGCCATTGTACCGGCTGTGCCTGCGCGGGCGCAGCACCCGCTGGCGAGACAGAGACCTCCATGACCAATATTGAAGAACTCAAAAGCACCGGACTCAAGGCCACCCTGCCGCGACTGAAGATACTGGAAATCTTCCAGAAGAATACGCGGCGCCACCTGACGGCCGAAGATATCTATCGTGTGCTGCTGGAGGAGCGATCCGATGTCGGCCTGGCGACGATCTACCGCGTGCTGGCCCAGTTCGAACAGGCCAACATCCTGAGCCGCAGCCATTTTGAGAGCGGCAAGGCAGTTTATGAACTCAACGCCGGACAGCACCATGACCATCTGGTTTGCCTCGATTGCGGCAAGGTAGAGGAGTTCTTTGATGCCGAAATCGAGAAGCGCCAGCATGCGGTTGCCAAGACCAAGGGCTTTGCCATCGCCGACCATGCCTTGAGTCTGTACGCCCACTGCACCACGCTCCAGTGTCCGCACCGCCCACGCGACACGCCCGATCCGACTTGAGCGACAGCGGGGCTTGCGCCGCTGGCGCGCGTCTCACTCGCTCAGGTTCATCGCCTTGCGGTGGCGCTCCACAAACTCCTGATAGGTGTCGATGCCGCGCAACTGGAGAATGGTGTTGCGCACCGCCGCCTCCACCAGCACGGCGATGTTGCGTCCTGCCACCACCTGAATCACCACTTTGCGCACCGGCACCCCGAGCACATCCTGCGTCAACGGCTCATAGGGTATGCGCTCGTATTCGCGCTCCAGCGTCTCGCGCCGCACCAGATGCACGATGAGCTTGAGGCGCATCTTGCGCCGCACCGCAGTTTCACCAAAGATGCAGCGGATATCGAGCAGGCCGATGCCGCGCACTTCGAGCAGGTTCATCAGCAATTCCGGGCAACGGCCCTCGATCGTGTCCTGATTGATGCGGTACAGATCAACCGCGTCGTCGGCCACCAGACCGTTGCCGCGCGAGATCAACTCCAGCCCGAGCTCGCTCTTGCCCAGGCCGGACTCGCCTGTGATCAGTACGCCCAAGCCCAGAATATCCATGAAGACGCCGTGCATGGTGCAACGGTCGGCAAAATACTTGGATAGATAGGCGCGCAGCACGTCGATCACGAAGGCCGAGGAACCGGCCGCCGCGAACATCGGAATCTGAGCCCGCTCGCACATTGACAGCAGGGATTCCGGCGCGACCTGCCCGTCGGCCAGCACCAGCACCGGCGGCTCCAGCGTGACGATGCGGGAAATGCGCCGAGCACAGTCCTCAGGCGTTGCATTGGTCAGGTAAGCGATTTCGCGTTCGCCCAGAATTTGAATGCGATACGGATGGATGTAATTGAGGTGACCGACCAGATCGGCACCGGAGCGCGCGGCACGCACCGCGCCCTCGTCAAAACGGCGCTCCGAAGCGCCGAGACCGGCAACCCATTCCCACTTCAAGGTGGCGCGGAACTCCTCGAACAGGACATCGGCGCTGACAACATTGGGTTTCACATCAAATCCAGTCGGCTTGGGCCCGTCACTTGGCCATGCTCAATCCTATTGGGCTGACTGCCAATTGCTGATGAGACCATGCAGTTCAGCAGCGTCCGTACTGTGAATCATCTTTTCACGCAACGTGGCATCGCTGAGCAATTCGGCGATCTCGGAGAGGATTTCCAGATGCTTTTGCGTCGCCGCCTCGGGTACCAGCAAAAAAATCAATAGGCTGACCGCCTGTTCGTCGGGCGCATCGAAACCAATCGGTTGCGCCAGTTGCAACACGGCCGCCATTGGCGCCTTGAGGCCCTTGATGCGGCCGTGCGGTATGGCGACACCATGCCCGAGACCGGTCGAACCCAGCCGCTCACGGGAGAACAGGCTATCGGTTACCAGGGCACGACTCAGGCCATGCAAGGTTTCAAACAGCAGGCCGGCCTCCTCAAAGGCCCGCTTTTTGCTGCTGGCATCAACCTGTACCAGAACCTGGGCAGGGGAGAGGATGGACGCGAGTCGATTCATAATTCGTGGGAGATTATGCACGCAAGTGATTAGGAGCGAAAAAAAGCCGCCCAAATGAGCGGCCTGATTGATCAGCTAACAGGCTGAAGGCATCACATCAGACGTTTCGGCGCCTCATGGTGATGCTCCTGCAAGCGCGTTTTGTGGCGAACCACCTGGCGATCAAGCTTGTCCACCAACTCATCGACCGCAGCATACAAATCAGCGTGCGAACTCTCGGCAAACATGTCGGTACCCTTGACATGGATATTGCATTCCGCTCGCTGTCTGCCCTCTTTTTCCTTTTGCTTCTCGACTGTGAGTAGCACCTTGACATCAACCACCTGATCGAAATGCCGGACGATCCGATCAAGCTTGCTTGTGACATAACTGCGCAGGGAGGGCGTAACCTCGAGGTGATGACCGCTGATCGTCAAGTTCATAAAAAACCTCCTATTGTTTTCCGGGTTGAAAAATCTGCCTTGAATTCACTATGCCCCCGATGGGTTCAAAGTGCAATACCTTTTCGAATACCACTGTAACAAAAATGGCCTTAGCCCACTGGCGTCAAAACCAATCAAAGTTTTTGAACTGACAGCACAAGCGGACCCGTTCTCGGTGCGATAATTTCCGTAGATTGACTCCCGGAGAAATCTCCTTGTTAAGCCACCCCAGTCGGTAGCTTTCAACTCCCTTAGCTGCATCGGGGTTGAAAGCAAAGACCCGCACCCTCTGCCAGATGCAATGAATCCCCGGGAGTAAGCCATGCTCAACATTTTCACGCTCGCCAGCGGTCGACTGTTCCAGGAAGAGATCGAGTCACTCGAAGAACTCTCCAATTTCCAGCCAATCTGGGTCGACCTGGAGTCCCCCACCCTCGAAGAAAAGCGCTGGGTCAAGCAGCATTATGGCCTGTCGATCCCGGAGGATGCGATGGACGAGGACATCGAGGAATCGGCGCGTTTCTACAAGGAAGACAACCACGACCTGCACATTCGCAGCGACTTCTTGATCGCCGACGACGAAGAGCCGCGCACGGTGCGGGTGGCCTTCATCCTGAACCTGGAGAACGACGCGCTCAAAAGCAAAGGCGTGCTGTTTTCGATCCACGATGAAGACGTGCCAGTTTTTCGCCTGCTGCGCATGCGGGCACGACGCGCACCCGGTCTGATCGAGGACGCCAAGGACGTCCTGCTCAAGCTGTTCGACGCCGACGCCGAATACTCGGCCGACACGCTCGAAGGCATTTACGATGAGGTCGAAAAGGTAAGCAAGAAGGTCTTGTCAGGCAACATGACGGACGCCCTGGCCAATGAAGTGCTGGGCTCCATCGCGCGCCATGAGGACTTGAACGGCCGCATCCGGCGCAACGTGATGGACACCCGGCGCGCCCTGAGCTTTTCGATGCGCAGCAAGATTCTGAACAACGAGCAATTTGAAGAGGCGCGCCAGATTCTGCGCGACATTGACTCGCTCGACTCGCACACTGCCTTCCTGTTCGACAAGATCAACTTCCTGATGGATGCGACCGTCGGTTTCATCAACATCAGCCAGAACAAGATCATCAAGATTTTCTCGGTCGCCAGCGTGGCGCTGCTGCCGCCGACCCTGGTGGCCAGCATCTACGGCATGAACCTGCAGTTCCCCGAATTCGCGGCACTCGGCACCTGGGCCTACCCCTACGTGGTCACGCTCATGTTCCTGAGCGCGGTGCTACCGATGTGGTATTGCTACCGGCGTGGCTGGTTGCGCTAAGACCGACGCGCATCCTAGTCGGGTCTCCAACTGTCATCACAGAGGTCCACAGTCTGTCGTCATCGCCAGGCGCCGAACGTCTCGTCACTGCGAGGAGCGAAGCGACGCGGCAGTCCATGCTGGAAGAGCAAACCCCACGCCCGCCTTGCGTTGCTGCCCGATCCGATCCGGGTCGTCATTAGGAATTTGGTGCCAACTGCCGTATCAGAGACACGTTGCAGTCATTCACTGTTGCGCTCATTTGACAACCCTTTCGATGACGATGACTGGTTCTCGCTTCATTGGGTGTCATGCGCTGCGGGACGCTATGGGTATGCATGGGCAATTTGACGGACTTCATTCGTTGAACCCAACACGGTTGGATGGCGATGACGCTGTGGCGGACGGCGTAGCGTGGACTTGGGGTTTTGCCAAATCAAGGGGGAGGCCAAAGGCCGGAGGACATTCGCGGAGCCATCTGCCGCAGTGTCATCGACACTCACAAACCACACAGCATGAAAGTCCGCAAACGCTGCGAAGTCGTCCCCCAGAGTTAACCCTCGCCGTGTGAACCATACCTCTCACCCACAAGGCTTGGGGTATGGGTCCGCGCCGATTTAGCTACGACATAACTTGCGGCATGGCGAGGAACGCAGCAACACGGTTGTTCAGTGTCAAAGACCGAAGACATGGATTGCGGATCAAGGCCGCAATGACAAGTCCCGGGTTCATAGCCCGTATGCCGGTTGACCATCCGAAACAAGTACCTTGGATCGGTCAAGCCCCAAACAAGCGCGCAATGTTCTCGCGGTTCGGCTGCCTGACCACGCCTTTTTCAGTGATCAGGGCTGTCACCAGTTCCGCTGGCGTGACGTCGAACGCGGGGTTGCGCACTTGCACGCCTTGGGCGGCCCACTGGCAATCTCTGAACCCGGTCACTTCGGCAGCGGCGCGCTCCTCGATTGGAATCGCGTCACCGTGGGCAAGTGTCAGGTCAATGGTCGACAAGGGGCAGGCGACGTAGAACGGGATGGCGTGGCGCTGCGCCAGCACGGCGACCATGTAGGTACCGATCTTGTTAGCGACGTCGCCGTTGGCCGCAACGCGATCAGTGCCGACGATGACGGCATCGACCTCGCCGCAGCGCATCAGATGCCCGGCCATGTTGTCGGTGATCAGCGTCACGGGGATGCCTTCCTGCACCATTTCCCAGGCCGTCAGGCGCGCGCCCTGCAAAAAGGGCCGGGTCTCGTCGGCGATCACTGAAATGCGTTTGCCCGCTTCGACGGCGGAGCGGATCACGCCCAGCGCCGTGCCATGCCCGGCCGTGGCCAGTGCGCCAGCATTGCAGTGCGTCAGCACACGGGCGCCATCGGTCAGCAAAGCGGCGCCATGCGCACCCATGGCGCGGTTGATGCGGACATCTTCGACTGAAATCTCGTGCGCCTGCGCCAGCAGGATGGCCGCGATCTCGCTCTGTGCGCGCTGCTGGTTGATCCGCCAGATTGCACGCATGCGTTGCAGTGCCCAGAACAGATTCACCGCCGTCGGCCGACTTGCCGCCAGCACCTCGAATGCGCGCTCCAGCCCGCTCACAAAGGCCTCACGCCCGCCGTGCAACAGTGCCATGGCTTCCAGCGCAACGCCATAAGCGGCGGCGCAGCCGATGGCGGGCGCACCGCGCACCACCATCAAACGAATGCCGTCTGCAACTTCGGCTGCGTTGGTGTAACGCACATAATCAAAACGGGCCGGCAGCACGCGTTGATCGATCATCTCCAAAGCGCCGTCAACCCATCTCAGCGTCTGAACTGCCTGTGTCATACCCTAGCCTCAAATATTGGCGCTGGTCTGGCGACCATAGCCCTTGAACTTTTCCAGCACCTCGCGCATCTGCTCAGTGCTGAGTAGCCGGGGTTCGCCGATTTGCAGCGCACTCCAGTACTGTGCGCAGAGCGTCTCCACTTCAAGCGCCAGCGCCAGGGCCGCCGGCAAGTCCGCGCCCAGCGCGATCATGCCGTGGTTACCGAGCAAACAGGCTTTGCGTCCAGTCAACGCCTGCAAGGCCAGATCGGACAATGCCTGCGTGCCAAACAGCGCATAGGGTGCGCAGCGAATCGAGTCGCCCCCGGCGACGGCGATCATGTAATGGAAAGCCGGGATCTCGCGCTGCAGGCAGGCCAAGCTGGTCGCGTAGCGCGAGTGGGTGTGCACCACAGCGCCGATCTCGGGGCGCCCCAGCAGGATGTCACGGTGAAAGCGCCATTCGCTCGAAGGTCGGCCGGTACCGCGCACGGCGCCCGAGAAATCCATCTCGACCATGGCGTTGGCCAGCAGTTCCTCGGCCGGCACGCCCGAAGGCGTCACCAGAAAGGAAGCGTCCAGGCGCACGCCAATATTGCCGGAACTGCCGCGATTGAGACCCTGTGCACTCAAGCTTTGCGCGCCGGCCACCATCGCCAGCCGCAGGTCTTGCACCCGGCTCGAACCGCAAGCTGCCATCAGCGCCCCAGCACGCGACCGGCAACGGCATCGAGCCGTTGCACCAGTTGCGGATCGCGCACCTCGGGTGCGGTGATCAGCGCATGCTCGAGTGCACTGCGGCAGGAACAGGTCGGCGCGCTGGCGTCAGCCAGCAAAGCCGGTGCCACGGCCTTGACCGTGCTGCGCGCCTTGTCGGCATTGGCCAACAAGACCTTGACAATCGCATCAACGGTCACGTGATCGTGGTCCGGATGCCAACAATCAAAGTCGGTCACCATCGCCACACTGGCGTAGCAAATTTCGGCTTCGCGCGCCAGCTTGGCTTCGGGCATGTTGGTCATGCCGATGACATCGCAAGTCCAGCCGCGATAGAGCTCGGATTCGGCCTTGCTGGAGAACTGCGGCCCCTCCATCACCAGGTAGGTGCCACCGCGCACGGCCTCGATGCCGGCAGAGCGCGTCGCCGCCTCGATATGGTCGCCCAGACGGCGGCACACCGGGTGCGCCATCGAGACATGCGCCACCAGGCCGGTGCCAAAGAAACTTTTTTCGCGCGCAAAAGTGCGGTCGATAAACTGGTCAACGATCACGAACATGCCGGGATGCAAATCCGCGCGCAGAGAGCCAACCGCGCTGACCGAAATCAGATCGGTCACGCCAGCGCGCTTGAGCACATCGACGTTGGCGCGGTAATTGATCTCGGACGGCGGAATCCGGTGGCCACGGCCATGGCGTGGCAGGAATACCAGGCGCTGAGCGTCGAGTTCGCCGAACAACAGTTCGTCCGACGCCTCGCCAAAGGGCGAAGCCACACGCACCCAGCGCTTGTTGCTCAGCCCCTCGATATCGTAGACACCGCTACCGCCAACGATGCCGAGCACTGGCGCTGGATTGCTGTTCGTCATGCTTATTATTTGTCCCGAAGTTCCCGGCGCAGAATCTTTCCGACCGGGGTTTTTGGCAACTCGGTGCGGAACTCGATCACCTTGGGCTGTTTGTAGCCGGTCAGGTTTTCCTTGCAGAAGGCGCGAATTTGCGCATCCGTCAGGTTCGGGTCCTTCTTGACGACCACCAGTTTGATCGCTTCACCGGTCTTTTCATCGGGAACGCCCACACTGGCGCACTCAAGCACGCCTGGGATCTGCGAGACGACATCCTCGATCTCGTTCGGATAGACATTGAAGCCGCTGACCAAAATCATGTCCTTCTTGCGGTCCACGATCTTGAAATAGCCGTGCTCATCCATGATGCCGATATCGCCAGACTTGAAGAAGCCGTCCGGCGTCATAACCTTGGCCGTCTCATCGGGGCGCTGCCAGTAGCCGGCCATCACCTGTGGGCCCTTGATCGCGATCTCGCCGGCCTGACCCAGCGCCACCTCGTGGCCATCATCGTCGAGCAGTTTCATGTCGGTGCCAGGCAGCGGCACACCGATGGTGCCGGTGTACTCCTTGGCCGTCACCGGGTTGCAACTGGCAGACGGCGAGGTCTCGGACAGGCCGTAGCCCTCACAAATCGAGCAGCCGGTCTTCTCGAACCACAATTTGGCAACGCCACTTTGCACCGCCATGCCGCCGCCGATCGAGACCTTGAGATGGCTCCAGTCAACCGTGTTGAAATCCGGATGATTTGCCAGCCCGTTGAACAGCGTGTTGACAGCCGGAAAACTGTGAACCGTGTGTTTGGACAATTCCTTCAGGACCGCCGGGAAATCGCGCGGATTGGGAATCAGGATCAGCATGCCGCCAGTGCGCATGGACAACATCATGCCGACCGTGAAGGCGAAGATGTGGTACAGCGGCAAGGCGCAGACTGTGGTCTGCTGCTCACTCACGGGAATCAGCTTGGTAACGGGCTGATTCCAGGCTTCGGACTGCAGCACGTTGGCGATGATGTTGCGATGCAGTAGCACCGCGCCTTTGGAGACGCCGGTGGTGCCGCCGGTGTACTGCAACACGGCGACATCATCGGCCTTGATATCAACCGCCTTGAACGCGCCACGCTTGCCACGCGCCACCGCGTCGTTGAAACGCACTGCGCCTGGCAGTTGGTACTGCGGCACCATCTTCTTGACATTGCGCACCACGTAATTGACGAGCGTACCCTTGAGCAAGCCCAACTGATCGCCCATCGCGCACAGCACGATGTGCTTGACCGGCGTCGCTGCCAGGCACTTTTCGAGCGTGGCAGCAAAATTTTCGATGATGACAATGGCCTTGGAGCCGGAGTCCTTGAGCTGGTGCTCGAGCTCGCGCGGCGTGTAAAGCGGATTGACATTCACGACCACCAGGCCAGCACGCAGAATCGCCGCCACAACCACCGGGTACTGAGGCACATTGGGCATCATGATGGCCACGCGGTCACCCTTGACCAGACCGAGGCCTTGCAAGTAGGCGGCGAAGGCCAGGCTCAGCCGGTCGGTCTGACCGTAGCTGACGTCACGCCCCATGAAGTTGTAGGCCGTTCGACTGGCGTACTTTGTGAAGCTCTCCTCCATCAAAGCCACCAGCGAGGAATACTGCGCTGTATCCAGGTCCGCCGGGACGCCCTGCGGATAACTCTTAAGCCAAAGACGCTCTGCCATGCTTGTCTCCCAAACAGTTAAGGACGGGGCTGATCGCTTTGTGGTTGCAGTCGATGCCCCGCAATGCTCGATTGCCGGTGCGGCAACAAGTCATTTTGCCTGCAACCGAGGCCCTTGGTATCTGTACTTTCCCTAAGCCATCAGGAACATGGCCGCGCGCAAGGATCTCAGCTCTTCAGAACGACCAGCACTTCGTCGAGCATCTTCTTGGCGTCGCCAAACAGCATGCGGTTGTTCTCTTTGTAGAACAGCGGATTGTCAACCCCGGCGTAGCCCGAAGCCATGCTGCGTTTCATGACGATGGAGGTCTTGGCCTTCCAGACTTCGAGCACCGGCATGCCGGCGATCGGGCTGCTCGGATCGTCCTGCGCACCCGGATTCACGATGTCGTTGGCGCCAATCACCATCACGACATCGGTCTTCGGAAAATCATCATTCAACTCGTCCATTTCGAAGACGATGTCGTAGGGCACTTTGGCCTCGGCCAGCAGCACGTTCATGTGGCCTGGCATGCGCCCGGCCACCGGGTGAATACCAAAGCGGATGTTGACGCCTTTTGCACGCAGGAACTTGGTGATCTCGTACACCGTGTGCTGCGCCTGTGCCACGGCCATGCCGTAACCCGGAACAATGATGACGCTCTTGGCTTCACGCAACAGTTCAGCGGTTTCGGTCGCGCTGATCGGGGTCACCTCGCCCGCCGGTTGTGCCGCATCACCGGCCGGTTTCGGTGCCGCGCTGGCCGTACCAAAGCCGCCCGCGATCACGCTGATGAAGCTGCGTGCCATCGCCTTGCACATGATGTAGGACAGAATTGCGCCGCTGGAGCCAACCAGGGCTCCGGTCACGATCAACAGATCATTCGACAGCATGAAACCGGTTGCCGCAGCAGCCCAGCCCGAGTAGCTGTTGAGCATCGAAACAACCACCGGCATGTCGGCGCCGCCGATGGCCATGACCATGTGGATACCGAACAGCAGTGCAATCACGGTCATCACCACCAGCGGCATGATGCCGTCTTGAATGGTGTGGGCGTTCATGAACTCGCGACCAAAATAAATCACCAGCAGCAGGCCAAGCAGGTTCAGCCAGTGCCGACCCGGCAGCAGCAGCGGGTTGCCACCAATGCGGCCGGACAACTTGCCAAACGCAACGATGGAGCCAGAGAAAGTGACCGCACCAATCAGGATGCCGATGTAAATCTCCATCTCGTGGATGGATTTGGCGGCACCGACGAAACCCTTGGAGGCTTCGGGATCGATGAAGGTGGAGATACCCACCAGCATGGCGGCCAGACCGACCATGCTGTGCATCAAAGCCACCAGTTCGGGCATCTGCGTCATTTGCACCGTACGCGCTGCGTACAAGCCGATGGAGCCACCGATCAGCATGGCAACAATGATCCAGGGAATACCGGCCCAAGTGACTTGCGGGCCGAACACGGTTGCCAGCACGGCCAGCGCCATGCCAATGATGCCGTAGAGGTTGCCGCGCAGCGCGGTTTCCTGGTTCGACAAGCCGCCCAGGCTCAGGATGAAAAGAATGGTGGCCCCAATGTAGGAGACGGTTGCCAGTTCTGTAGTAAACATGAATTGCCTCCCTTATTTGCGGAACATGGCCAGCATGCGCTGGGTGACGGCAAAGCCGCCGAACATATTGATGGCTGTGAGCACAATGCCCGCTGCCGCGACCCAACTTATCCAGTCATTCGGTCGCCCCGCTGCGCCGGCCAGCGGTGAAACCTGTACCAGAGCGCCGATGGCGATGATGCTGGAGATGGCATTGGTCACGCTCATCAGTGGCGTATGCAGGGCTGGCTTGACGTTCCAAACCACCATGTAGCCGACGAAGCAGGCCAGCACGAAGACCGTGAAGTGCGACAGGAAGGCCGGTGGCGCGCTGTTGCCAACGAGCCAGAACAGCGCGGCTGCAACGCCGAACATGATGGCCAGCTTGCTGCCCGCCATCGGTTCGCCGCCACCGCCGCCGTGACCATGGCCGCCCTTCTTCGCCGCCGGTGCGGCTGCAGGCTTGGGCGCCGCCGTGGCGGCAGCGGGCAGCTTGGGTGCCGGTGCCGGCCAGGTGATTTCGCCGTCCTTGATGACCGTCAGGCCGCGGATGGCGTCATCCTCCATGTTGATGTTGGCGATGCCATCCTTGGCCTTGCACAGTTCTTCGGCCAGTCGGAACAGGTTGGTGCCGTACAGCGTTGAGGACTGCTTGGCCAGGCGCGAGGCCAGGTCGGTGTAGCCGACGATGGTTACGCCGTGCACGACGACTGCCTGACCCGGAACAGTCAGTTCGCAGTTGCCGCCGCGCTCAGCCGCCATGTCAACGATGACGCTGCCGGGCTTCATGCTCTTGACCATCTCGGCCGTGATCAGCTTGGGCGCGGGCTTGCCGGGAATCAGCGCGGTGGTGATGATGATGTCCACCTCCCGCGCCTGCTTGGCGTACATGTCGCGCTGGGCCTGCTGGAAGCCCTCGCTCATGACCTTGGCGTAACCGCCGCCGCCAGAACCTTCTTCTTCGTAATCAACCTTGACGAATTCGCCACCCATCGAGATGACCTGATCGGCCACTTCGGCACGGGTGTCGTTGGCACGCACAATGGCGCCCAGGCCGACTGCCGTGCCAATGGCCGCCAGGCCAGCCACACCGGCGCCGGCAATGAAGACCTTGGCGGGTGCAACCTTGCCCGCAGCCGTGATCTGGCCGGCGAAGAAGCGACCGAAGGCGTTGGCCGCCTCGATGACAGCACGGTAACCCGCGACACCGGCCTGGGAAGTCAGTGCGTCCATCTTCTGGGCGCGACTGAGCATGCGCGGCAGCGCGTCGATGGCCAGCACGGTCGCCTTCTTGGCGGCCAGTTGCTTCATCAATTCCGGGTTTTGCCCAGGCCAGATGAAGTCGATCAGGATGCCGCCTACGCGCATCATGTCTACTTCGGCCGGGGTCGGGACGCAGACCTTGAACACGATGTCGGATTCGGCCCAGAGTTGGGCGGCAGTCGGCACCACCGTCGCACCAGCGGCCACGTAGGACTCGTCGCTCATGTTGGCAGCGTCTCCGGCGCCGCTTTCTATGGCCACGGAAAAGCCGAGCTTGATCAGCTTTTCAACGACCTCGGGCACGGTGGCCACACGTTTTTCCAATGGAAAAATTTCGCGTGGGACGCCGATACGCTGTCCCTTTTTGGGTGTATCACCCGATGTCGTCCCGGTAGGTACGCCAGTTTGCATGAAGCGACTCCTCAACTTGTGATTGGCAATGACTAGGGCAGCACCGTTCCCACCGGCAGTAGACAGGGGAGGCACTGCGACGCCGAGCTTAACTGAATTTACCCCCCCTACCGCCCCTAACCAGCATGATGTGGGTCAATGAAAGGGCAATCTCCACGCCCGTGCCAGGTGCCCTGCAGGACTAATCCGCCTTGATCTGGGCGCGCACAACAATGTCGCTCCAGATTCGCTGCTCCTTGGCGATGAAGGCCGCAAACTCGGTCGAGGGGCCACCACCGCCGACCGCGTTATCGTTGGCAAAACGCTCAGTGACGGCGCTCGACTTGAGCGCCTTGAGCGACTCCTCCTGGATGCGTTTGACAATCTCGGACGGCGTACCCGCCGGCACCAGAATGCCATACCACTGCGAGGTCTCGAAGTCCTTGTAGCCCATCTCGGCCACCGTCGGCACATCGGGCAACTGCGAGATGCGCTGCTGCGTGCCAACCGCAATGGCGCGCAGCCTGCCGCTCTTGATGTGGGCCGACAATGCCGGCAACCCAGCTGACGAAGCCTGCGTGCGCCCGGCCAGCAAATCAGTCAATTGCGGACCGGTGCCGCGATACGGGATATGGGTGATGAACATGCCGGTCACCAGTTTCAGGTATTCCATCGCCAGATGCCCTGCACTGGCATTGCCAGCGGAACCGTAGTTGAGCTGGCCCGGATTCTTCTTCACATAGGCGACGAATTCGCGGAAATTCTTCGCTGGCACATCGGCATGCACCACAAACACATTGGGCACCTTGGCCAGCAGCGTCACCGGGATGAAGTCCCGGTTCACGTCATAGGACTGGTTCTTCAGCATATAGGGATTGACCGCCAGCGTGCCGACGTGGCCCAGGATCAGCGTGTGGCCATCGGGTACCGACTTGGCCACGTCACTCATGGCAACGACGCCGGCACCGCCCGGCTTGTTCTCAACGTAGACGTTGTAGCCCAACTGCTTGGTCAATTCAGCCGCGACCGAGCGCGCCACGATCTCCGAAGTGCCGCCCGGTGCAAAGGGCACGACGAAGCGGATCGGCTTGGATGGCCAGGTGCTTTGCGCGTGCACGGGCAAAACAGTCGCTGCAAGGCTGGCAGCGCCGGCGGCCAACAGCCACTGGCGGCGATGGATCAAAGAATTTGAATTCATGGGTTTCCCTTCCAATAAGATGGCTTCAAGTTGAGGACAGAGCAAGCTCACTCGCTTCGCTCCTGTAGCCTTGGTCTGTCCCGCAAAGTCTCAGAACTGGTATCGGCGCAAACCCCCGTCCACGGCAATCACGGTCCCGGTGATGTAGCTCGCCAATGGCGACGCGAGAAAACACACCAGATGCGCCAGTTCTTCGGGCTCACCATAGCGACCAACGGGTATTTCATGGTCCGACTGCCACTGGCGGTACTCCGGCGTGTAATTGCGCAAAATCTGCTCCGACAGGATGCGCCCGGGTGGCACGCAGTTGACCGTGATGCCGTGCTTGCCCACCATCCGGCTCAGGCCCTTGGCCCAGCTGTGGATGCCGGCCTTGGCACAGAAAGCGCCGTTCACATGCTCGGGCTCGCTCTTGCCGGTGATGTTGATGATGCGCCCCCATTGGTGCGCAATCATCTGGTCCAGCAGCGCGTCGGCAATCTGGCGCGGCCGATGAAAGTTCAGCGTCATGGCTTCCTGCCAGCGCTCTTCGCTCACGTGCAGGTCGGTGAAGCTGCGCGAGCCGCCGGCATTGTTCACCAGAATATCGACCTGCCCGAGACCCGTGATGGCCGCCGCCGTCAGTTGTTGCGCAGCATCTTCGACGTACAGATCCGACTCAATGACAACGGGCCGATACCCGCCTCTGGTCACTATCTCATCGGCCACCTCGCCCAGCAGCGGCAGGCGGCGCGCTGTGATCGCCACGCGCACCCCTTCGGCCGCCAGGGCAATGGCGATGCTGCGGCCAATACCGGTGCTGGCACCGGTGACCAGCGCCGTCTTGTCCTTGAGTTGCAAGTCCATGGTGTCTCCTCATTATTTTGCAAAAAGCATGTCATCCAACGCAGGCAAGGATAATCGCATACCTATGGAACAGCAGCACAGCGGGCAAAAGGTGGTGGTCGGTTTGAGCGGGGGCGTCGACTCGGCGGTGAGTGCCTGGCTGCTCAAACAGCAGGGTTACGAGGTCATCGGCATCTTCATGAAAAACTGGGAAGACGATGACGACTCCGAATACTGCTCGTCCAACATCGATTTCGTCGACGCCGCCGCTGTTGCCGATGTGATTGGCATCGAGATCGAACACGTCAACTTCGCCGCTGAGTACAAGGACCGCGTCTTCGCCGAATTCCTGCGCGAGTACCAGGCCGGGCGCACACCCAACCCCGACATCCTGTGCAACGCCGAGATCAAGTTTAAGTCTTTCCTGGACCATGCGCTGCGCCTGGGCGCTGACAGGATAGCCACCGGCCATTACGCCCGCGTGCGCCACAACGCCAGCAACCAGAAGTACGAGTTGCTCAAGGGCCTGGACCCATCGAAAGACCAGAGCTATTTCCTGCACCGGTTGAGCCAGGCCCAGTTGGCCAAGACCCTGTTCCCGGTCGGCGAACTGCACAAGACCGAGGTGCGCCGCTTGGCACTCGAGATCGGCCTGCCGAACGCGAAGAAAAAGGACTCAACCGGCATCTGCTTCATCGGCGAGCGCCCGTTCCGCGAGTTTCTGAACCGCTACATCGCCAGGGAACCCGGACCGATCAAGAACGACAAGGGTCAGACCATCGGCCAGCACGTGGGCTTGAGCTTTTACACACTGGGCCAGCGCCAGGGTCTGGGCATCGGCGGCCTCAAGGCCAAAGGTGCACAACGCGGCGGCGGTGACCACGCGCCCTGGTTTGTCGCGCGCAAGGACATGGAAAACAACACCCTGTGGGTCGTGCAGGGGCACGAGCACCCCTGGCTGCTCTCAAACGCGCTGCGCGCCGATGACGCGAGCTGGATTTCGGGTACGGCGCCGCAGGCTGGCAATCTGGCATCCAAGACCCGTTATCGCCAGCTTGACGCGCCGTGCACGCTGGCGCCAGGTGCGGATCAGGCTTTCGACTTGACATTCCCCGCGCCACAATGGGCCGTCACGCCGGGACAGTCGGCCGTGCTGTACGACGCTGACGTTTGCCTTGGCGGCGGCGTGATCACGTCGTAGCTGGTCTGCGTGATGCGCTGTGATCGGTGAACTTGATCGATTGCGCGCGCCCCGCATATCTTCCCGATATTTCCCGTTCGATAAATGCCGGGCAGCGTTATAGTTATCAAAAATTACAGCGCCATACCGAAGCTTTTCAGGCCGTTGGCATACCAGGGACTTTATGAAATCCGTTGACAACCCACTCTTCAACAGCGAAACCGTGGACCACCCGCTGCCGTCGGATCCGCGCGAAATCGAAGCAAGTTTGTTAGCTGCCCGGCGCTGCTATGACTTGCATCCCTACTTCTACATGCGTTATGGAAGCCGCGGCAGCCGATTCGCGCGCTCTGACGGCGGCTACCTGGTGACCTTGGTCAACCTACCGCAGGACGAGGTGGACAAGCAAGTGTTGTGGCTGGCCGCCCTGCTGGCGGGAAAGGGTATGCCGCGCTGGCTGATGGAAGCGCATCTGGACTGCCTATACGATGCTTTGTCTGCGGCAGTTCCCGAAAGAGAAGACGCCTACCGCAAGCTGCAGCACGCTGCCAATTTATTGCGTGAAGCCAGACAACGCTGGATACCCCAAGCAGATTTTGATGCACTGATCGTTTCTTTCGATTCCACCGCCAAAGGCTGGATCAAAAGGGCGGGCGGGCTGATGGGGGCTGCTGTCTGCGACGAGTGTTGCGGCCTCGATATGGCGGTACCTAGCCTGATGTCCTGGATGGGGGACGCCAGCCGCTTCCCGGCGCGCTGGTGTCAATCCGCCAACGAAACACTGGAACGGGCACGCGCTATTGCAGCGCAAACAAAAGCAGGCTGATGTTCACCATGCGCAATAGTCAATCCGTCGGCCTTCATCACCAGCTTCGGCAGGCGACCAAACAACTTCATCACATCATCGATCATCACCCGGTGCTGGCGCCGCTGGTCAGACCAGAGCTGACACTTGTGCAATACGGTAATGCACTGGAAGCGCTGCATGGCATACAGGTTCAGGCAGAAGCCGCCATTCTTGAATTTCTCGCGCAACACCCCGGTCTTTTCGACTACGCTTCGCGCCGCAAACTTCCAGCCCTTGAAGCCGACCTGGCTGCGCTCGGACGCACTCCAGTCCGGGTTAATGCGAACCTGCCTGACCTGCAATCCATCAACACCTTGATTGGTGTGCTCTACACCATTGAAGGTTCGGCGCAAGGTGGACAGCATATTGCGCGACTCCTGCACCGACTGACGATTGCAAATTTGCCGACCGCGTTCTTCGACGGTTACGGAACACTGTCGCGCCAGCGCTGGGACGATTTTCTTCAATTTGCCGAGGCCGTGTGCCCGCAGCAGGAATGGGAAGCCGCGGCTGGCGCTGCAACGGCGACCTTCGAGGCCATCAAGATGCACCTGGACGCCTGTCGCGACCGGCTGGCCGCAAGTACTTGAACTACCAGCTTAGAACGGAATGTCGTCATCCATGTCGTCGAAACCGCTGGACGGTTTCGACGCTACCGCCGGACGGGCTGCGGGTGCCGCCGGACGCGCCGCCGGTGCCTGGCGCTGGTAGCCACCGCCGGAGCCTTCGTCGTCGCCTGACGGTTCGCCCATGCCTTCGCGGCCACCGAGCATCTGCATTTCATTGGCGATGATGTCGGTTGCGTATTTCTCAACGCCGTCTTTGTCGGTGTATTTGCGCGTCTTGATACGGCCTTCGACGTAGACGGAGCGGCCCTTTTTCAGGTACTGGCCAACGATCTCGGCCAGCTTGCCGAAGAAGGTGACACGGTGCCACTCGGTCTCTTCGACCATCTCGCCGGTTTTGCTCTTGTACTTGCTGCTGGTCGCAATCGTGACGTTGGCCACTGGGTCGCCGCTGGGCAGGTAGCGCACTTCGGGGTCGCGCCCCAGGTTGCCCACGAGAATGACTTTGTTAACGGATGCCATGATTTGTCCCTTCATCAATTTGGGAACAGTGCCAAAGGTCTGTCCCGCGAGGTTTTATAACGCCAGTTGTTTGATTATCCAGCCTTTGGCGCGCGCATCGGCCAGGCCACGACCAGCCACAGCACCATGAGGCCGGCGCAGACCGTGAACAGGCGCGGCGCACCGCCGTGCTTCATGAGCCAGCCACCCATCACGCCGCCGGCAAAAAAGCCCAGCGACTGCAGCGTGTTGTAAACCCCCATGGCCGCACCGCGCACATGCGCCGGCGCCATGCGCGAGACCATGCTGGGTTGGCTCGCCTCCAGCACGTTGAAACCGTAAAAAAACACAAACAGCAGCGCCGCCAGCGCCGCCACGCTGGCACCGTCCGTTGCCAGCAGCAGTCCGACCTGAACCGCTGCCATCAAACCGATCGCGGTCAGGAACACCGCGCGCAGGTAGCCGCGCTTCTCCAGCCGGAACAGGGTGCCGCCCATGACCACAAAGGACCCGAGCACGGCCGGCAGGTAAACCCACCAGTGGTGATCGCGCGACAGGCCGGCCTGCACCAGCATGGCGGGGATTGCCATCCACATCGCCAGTTGCACGGCGTGCAGCACGAACACGCCAAAATTCATGCGCAACAGGGCCGCCAGGCGCAGTACCTCGACCAGGCGCCCGCGCGGCAGGTTCTTGTGGTCGTGCGGCTCAGGCGGCACCCACCAGATGACGATGGCCACCCCGGCCAGCGCCAGGACGCCGGTCATGGCGAACAGCCCGTGCAAGCCGATATAGCTCACCAGGATCGGCGCTGCCACCAGCGAGAGCGCAAACATCAAGCCGATGCTGGCGCCAACCAGGGCCATGGATTTGGTACGCACTTCATCACGCGTCTGGTCCGCCAGCAGCGCGGTCACCGCCGCCGAGACGGCACCAGCGCCTTGCAGCGCGCGACCGATCGCCAACCAGGTCAGCGTTGGGGCCAGCGCTGCCAGAAAGCTGCCGGCGGCAAACAGCACGAGGCCAAACACAATGACCCGCTTGCGCCCGATGCGGTCCGACGCCAGTCCGTACAGAAACTGCAGCATGGCCTGGGTCAGGCCATAAATGCCCATGGTCAGACCGATCAGCGCCGGATCGTCGCCGCCCGGCATCTTGCTGGCTTCGATGGCAAACACCGGCAGAATCAGAAACAGGCCCAGCATGCGCAGGGCAAAAATGGAAGCCAGCGAGAAACTGGCGCGCAGTTCGACCGCCGTCATCTTGCTGGCCGGCAGTGCATTTCCCCCGACGAGCGGAACTTCGATAGTAGACAAGACAAGACTCTCCAACGCACAAAGCCGTGAACTGCCACGGCTGCAAAAGGCACGATTGTCCGCGATCCTGAACAAATTGCAGGCAGCGCCCATACCAAGACCTTCCGCTTTGACTATCATGGCAGGTTTCCCCCCGAGCCCAATCCATCTTGAACTCCCCTTCCGACGACAGCCTGCTCGACCCACACGCCGATGGCAAGTACCTGGCCAAAGCCCTGCAGCACCAGACCATCAGCATCCGAGGCGCACGCACGCACAACCTCAAGAACATCGACCTCGACATCCCGCGCAACCAGCTCGTGGTGATCACCGGCCTGTCGGGCTCGGGCAAGTCGAGTCTGGCCTTCGACACCCTGTACGCCGAAGGCCAGCGCCGCTATGTGGAAAGCCTGTCAACCTACGCGCGCCAGTTCCTGCAGTTGATGGACAAGCCCGATGTCGATGTGATCGAGGGCCTGTCGCCCGCGATCTCCATCGAGCAGAAGGCCACCTCGCACAACCCGCGCTCCACGGTTGGAACCGTGACCGAGATCCACGACTACCTGCGATTGCTGTTTGCCCGCGCTGGCACGCCGTTCTGCCCGGAGCATGACCTGCCGCTGCAGGCGCAGACCGTGAGCCAGATGGTGGACGCGGTGCTGGCACTGCCGGCCGACACGCGACTCATGATCCTGGCGCCGCTGGCGCGCGAGAAGAAAGGCGAATTCCTCGACGTCTTTGCCGACATGCAGGCGCAGGGCTACGTGCGCTTTCGCGTTGACGGCAAGGCTTATGAGTTCGATGCACTGCCGCAACTGAAAAAAACCGAGAAGCACGACATCGACGTCGTCATCGACCGCCTCAAGGTGCGCCCTGAGATCCAGCAGCGCCTGGCTGAGAGCTTTGAAGCCGCGCTGCGCCTGGCCGGTGGCCGCGCCATCGCGCTCGAAATCGACAGCCAGCAGGAACACCTGTTCAACGCCAAGTTCGCCTGCCCCGTGTGCAGCTACTCAATCGCCGAACTGGAGCCGCGCCTGTTCTCGTTCAACTCGCCGGTCGGGGCCTGCCCATCCTGCGACGGCCTCGGTGCCCAGGAGTTCTTCGACCCAACCCGGGTCGTGGCCTTCCCCAGCCTGAGCCTGGCCAGCGGCGCCATCAAGGGCTGGGACAGGCGCAACGGTTACTACTTTGCCCTGCTGGAGAGTCTGGCCAAGCACTACCGCTTCGACATCGAGCAGCCCTTCGATTCGCTCGACGCCGACGTACAGCAGGCGGTGCTGCAGGGCTCCGGCGAGGAAGACATCAAGTTCAACTACGTAATGGACTCGGGCCTCTCCAAAGGCAGGAAGCTCAGCAAAAAGCATCCGTTCGAAGGCATCATTCCCAACATGCAGCGGCGCTACCGCGAGACCGATTCCAGCCTGGTGCGCGAAGACCTGGCGCGCTACCGTAGCACGCAACCCTGCCCGGACTGCGCCGGCTCACGTCTGAAACGCGAAGCGCGCCACGTGAAGATCGGCGAAGGTGCGCAGGCGCGTGCCATTTACGAGATCAGCCACCTGACGCTGCGCGAGTGCCTGGCCTACTTCAACGGTCTGCAAATGCACGGCGCCAAGGGCGAGATTGCGGCCAAGGTGGTGCGCGAAGTCGGCCTGCGCCTGAAGTTCCTCAACGACGTCGGCCTGAACTACCTGAGCCTGGACCGTAGCGCCGAGACGCTCAGTGGCGGCGAGTCGCAGCGCATCCGCCTGGCCTCGCAGATCGGCTCCGGCCTGACCGGCGTCATGTACGTGCTCGACGAGCCCAGCATCGGATTGCACCAACGTGACAACGAGCGCCTGATCGACACCCTCAAACATTTACGCGACATCGGCAACAGCGTGCTGGTGGTGGAGCACGACGAGGACATGATCCACGCCGCCGACCACGTGATCGACATGGGCCCGGGTGCCGGCGTGCACGGCGGGCGCGTGATGGCGCAGGGCACGTATGAAGACGTCAAGGCCAATCCCGATTCGCTGACCGGCAAGTACCTGGCGGGCGTTCTGAAGATCGCCGTACCGCACCATCGCACGGCCTGGCTTCCCGTTGTGATACAGACTGCGCCGGCAAAAAAACCTGCATCCAAGACGCCGCCGAGCAAGGCGGCACTGGCCTGGGCCGAGCGCCATGCCGCGCATCTGGCAACACAGGGCGAACTGCAGGCGATCCGCGTCATCAACGCCACGGGCAACAACCTGCGCGGCGTTGATGTCGCGTTCCCGGTCGGCCTCTTCACCTGCGTCACCGGCGTCTCGGGCTCCGGCAAATCGACGCTGGTCAACGACACGCTGTACACCGCAGTGGCGCGCCAGCTCTACCGCGCCCACGATGAGCCAGCCGAGCACGAAGCGATCGAAGGCATCGAGCATTTCGACAAAGTCATCAACGTCGACCAGTCGCCGATCGGGCGCACACCGCGCTCGAATCCCGCCACCTATACGGGCCTCTTCACGCCGATCCGCGAGCTGATGGCCGAAGTGCCGGTGGCGCGCGAGCGTGGTTACGGCCCTGGGCGTTTTTCCTTCAACGTCCCCGGCGGCCGCTGCGAAGCCTGCCAGGGCGACGGCATGGTCAAGGTGGAGATGCACTTCCTGCCCGATGTCTACGTGCCCTGTGATGTCTGCCAGGGCGCACGCTACAACCGCGAGACACTCGAGGTGCTGTACAAGGGCAAGAACATCGCGCAAATCCTCGACCTCACGGTCGAAGCCGCGCACGACTTTTTCAAGGCGCTGCCGACCATCGCGCGCAAGCTGCACACGCTGCTTGATGTTGGCCTGTCTTACATCCGGCTCGGTCAAGCCGCCACCACGCTGTCGGGCGGCGAGGCGCAACGCGTCAAGCTCGCGCTCGAACTCTCGAAACGCGACACCGGGCGCACGCTCTACATCCTCGATGAGCCGACCACCGGCCTGCACTTTGCCGACATCGACCTGCTGCTGAGGGTGCTGCACCAGTTGCGCGACGCCGGCAACACCATCGTTGTGATCGAGCACAACCTGGACGTCATCAAGACCGCCGACTGGCTGATCGACATGGGCCCCGAAGGCGGAGCCGGCGGCGGCCAGGTGGTGGGCGTCGGCACACCGGAAGACATCGCCGCCAATCCCGACAGCCACACGGGCCGTTACCTCAAGCGCTTGCTGTGATGCGCCGGATTGTCATCCCGGACCCGATCCGGGATCCAGTGATACGCGGACGATGGATTGCGGGTCAAGCCCGCAATGACGAGTTCAAGAGTCATGGCCCCCTACGCAGTTTGCGCGCGCCCGAAGCGGGGGCTTGACGATGAACCAAACGGGCTTCGAACATGACGCAAAAGACCAATAGCCTCAGCGGAAAGGACCTGATCGCCGCGCTGGTCGTGGTGCTGGTCTGGGGTGTCAACTTTGTCGCGATGAAATTCGCGTTGCGCGACTTCACGCCGTTCCAGCTCGGTGCCGCGCGCTACGCTTTTGCAGCGCTGCCGCTGGTGCTGTTCATGCGTCCGCCGAAAGTGCCCCGGCAATGGGTTGTGCGCTATGGACTGCTACAGGGTGTCGGCCAGTTCGGCATCCTGTTCATCGCGCTGCAGGTCGGCATGACGGCGGCACTGGCCTCGGTGCTGGTGCAGACCCAGGTCTTCTTTACCGCGCTGTTTGGCTTCGTGCTGCTGCATGAGCGCCCCAGCCGCCCCCTGCAACTGGGCCTGCTGCTGGCGGCGCTGGGCCTGTCCTGCTTTGCGCTCAACTATGTGAATCCGGCGGCCGGCGCCGGCCATGGCACCACGTTGCTCGGCTTTGTGCTGACGCTGTGCTCGGCCACGATGTGGGCGCTATCCAGCATCGTGGCACGGCGTGTGCAAAGAATTAGCCAGGATTACGATCCATTCGCCTTTGTCGTCTGGAGCAGCACGGTCGCGGTGCTGCCCTTTGTCGCCCTGTCCTGGTTCTTCGACGCGGAAGCGGCACGCGCGCACTGGCTGCAGGCGCGCGCGTCGAGCTGGCTGGCCGTGGCCTACCTGGGCTGGATTGCTACCGTTGTCGGCTACGGTCTGTGGACCAGTCTGCTCAAGCGCCATCCGGCGAACCGCGTCTCGCCCTTTGGCCTGGGCGTGCCCATCATCGGCCTGGCCACTGGCGTGCTGATCCTGGGCGAGGTCATCACGCGCTGGCAATGGGCCGGCATTGCGCTGCTGATCGCCGCGTTGGCGTGCGTGATGTTTGGTGGGCGTCTCTTCAAGTCGCCGGGCACTCAGTAGTCAGGCCGCCTTCGCCGCCTGCAGCAAATCACGCGTCCTGATCGCCTCGCGCCGCGCCGCCTGGGCGAAGTCTTCTCCACTTGACGCATAGAGGATGGCGCGCGAGGAGTTGACGACGATGGGCGCGACAGTTTCACCGTTCACAGCGCGCCAACCAGCCCTGACCGTGGCCACAGCGTCACCGCCCTGGGCACCAACACCGGGAATCAGCAGCGGCAATGTCGGCGCCACGGCGCGCACACGCTCGATCTCGGCCGGGTAGGTGGCACCCACCACGAGGCCGAGTTGGCCGTTGAGGTTCCACGGCCCTTGCGCGAGCCGCGCAATATGCTCGTACAACAGCGGCGCACCGTCCACGCTGGACAAGCGCTGGTTCTGCAAATCGTCACCGCCGGGGTTCGAGGTGCGGCACAGCAGGAAAGCGCCCTTACCGTGGTACTTGAGGTAGGGCTGGATCGAATCGAAACCCATGAAGGGCGAGAGCGTCACGGCATCGGCCCCGTAGCGCTCAAAGGCCTCCTTGGCATACTGCTCGGCCGTGCTGCCGATGTCGCCGCGCTTGGCGTCCAGAATCACGGGCACCTGCGGCGCCACGCTGCGCATGTGCGCCATCAAACGCTCGAGCTGGTCTTCGGCGCGGTGCGCGGCGAAGTAGGCGATCTGCGGCTTGAAGGCGATTGCCAGATCGGCCGTGGCATCGACGATGGCGGCGCAGAAGTCGAAAATGCGACTGGCGTCCCCGCGCAGCGCCGCAGGGAACTTGGCCGGCTCCGGGTCAAGCCCCACACATAGCAGGGATTCGTTTTGGCGCTCGGCGGCGCGCAGCATGTCGATGAAGTTCATCAGACGATTGTAAGAAGCACCAACCCCGTTATGCTTGCGCCCTATGTACTCGAACCATTTCGGCCTGACGCAGGACCCGTTTTCGATCGCGCCCGATCCGCGCTATCTTTTCATGAGCGAGCGGCACCGCGAGGCGCTGGCGCACCTGCTCTACGGCGTTACGGGCCCGCAGCCCGGCGCGGGCGGTAGCGGCGGCGGTTTTGTGCTGCTCACCGGCGACATCGGCACCGGCAAGACCACCATTTGCCGCTGCTTCCTGGAGCAGATTCCCACCGGCTGCCATGTCGCCTACATCTTCAACCCCAAGCTCACCGTGACCGAACTGCTGCAGTCGATCTGCGAGGAGTTCCACATCGCACCCGCCGCCAGCGCCACAAATCCGCCCACGGTCAAGGACTACATCGACGCGCTCAACGTCTTCCTGCTGCAAAGCCACGCCGCCGGCCAAAGTTGCGTGCTCATCATCGACGAGGCGCAGAACCTGCAGCCTGATGTGCTGGAGCAGTTGCGTCTGCTGACCAACCTGGAGACCAGCGAACGCAAGCTGTTGCAGATCGTGCTGATCGGCCAGCCGGAGTTGCGCAGCATGCTCGAACGCCCCGAGTTGGAGCAACTGGCGCAACGCGTGATTGCGCGCTTTCACCTCGACGCGCTGACCGAACGCGAGACCACGCAGTACATCGCGCACCGCCTGGCCGTTGCCGGCCACAGCAAGACGCTGCCGTTCGACGCCAAGGCCTTGCAACGCATTCACCAGTTGGCACGCGGCGTGCCCCGACGCATCAACCTGTTGTGCGGGCGCGCGCTGCTCGGCGCCTGGGCCAATGGCCTGGAGCGCGTCAACCGTGCCGTGGTCGACAAGGCGGCAAGCGAAGTATTCGGCACCGAACCGACGCGTGGCCCCGGTGCCGGCCTGAGCCCTACCACCTACTATGTCCTGAGCGCCATCCTGCTGTTGCTGGGCGTCGGGCTTGGCGCCTTCCTGCGCTCGAACCCGCAACAGCCGCCAGCCCCGGTGGCCAAAGCCATGAGCAGCACGCCGCCGAAGGCGCCGGCCTCGGCACCGGTCGCGATCACAACGGCCGTGCCACGCCCGCTTGAAGCCATTGAGACCCTGCTGCCGCAACTGCCACGCGACATCAACGCCGCCTGGCGCGAACTCGCGCCGCTCTGGAAGCTGCCCGCCAGCGACACCGACCCGTGCCAGAGCGCTGCTGCGCAAGCTTTGCAGTGCTACCGCTCGGCCAACCTGACGCTGCCACTGCTGCGCCAGCTCGCGCGCCCTGGCATCCTGACACTGCAGAATGGCAAGGAGCCGCCGGTCTATGCGCTGCTGGTCGGGCTGACCGATCAGACCGCCACCCTGCGCGTGGGCAGCAGCCTGCATAGCGTGCGCCTGGTCGCGCTCGGGCGGCTCTGGCATGGCAACTTCGCCACTTACTGGCGCGCACCGGCCGGCTATGGCAGTAACTGGCGCGACGGCAGCAGCGGAGCCATGGTCGATCAACTCGTCAGCCAGTTAAGCAAGGTGGACGGCGCGCCGGCACCAGCTGCCGGCGCCAGCGCCGCAACGCTGGACGCGACGCTGCGCGAGCGCATCCGAGCCTTCCAGCGCTCGCAAGGCCTCAAGCCCGACGGCCAACCCGGCCCATTGACCTTCATGCAGATCGACAGCGCCACGGCGACAAACGAGCCACGCCTGCAAACCGAGCCGCGATAAAGCCATGTCCTACATCCTCGATGCCCTCAAACGCGCCGACGCCGAACGTGAGCGCGGCGCCGTGCCCGGTCTGCACGCGCAGCAGAACACGGCGCTTTCCCCGGTGCCAGCGGCCAGACCACGCGCCCGCATCTGGTTGATCAGTACAGCCGTTGTCGTGGTCAGCGCCATCGCCGCCGGCCTGTGGCTCTGGCGCGGCCCGGCCAGCGATGCCAGCTTGGCCGCCGTGCAGCTCGCCGTGGTGGCGCCGGCGCCCAATCCGCCGGCCACAGCGCCGGTTGCGCCGCTGGCAGCCGCGCCAGCGGCGCCGGCACCCGTGGCCCTGCCAGTTCCTGCCGCAGTCCCAGCGCCAGCGGTCTCATTGCGGCCGCTGGTCAGCGCAGCGCCAAGCGTCGCCGCAGCCACCGTCCAGAGTGCAGCCTCGAAGGCAGCGCCAACGGCATCCAACCCGACGCCACCCGCCCCGGTTGCGGCACCGACTGTGCCCTCGTTGAGCGAACTGCCCGAAGACATCCGGCGCCAGATTCCCGCGCTGGTCATCACCGGCGCCGTCTATTCGGAAACTCCGGGTCAACGGCTGCTGCTGGTGAACAACCTGGTGCTCAATCAAGGTGGCCTGGCCGCACCCGAGGTGAGCCTCGAAGAAATCCGGCCCAAGAGCTCGGTCTTCAACTTCCGGGGCACGCGTTTCCAGGTTGCGCACTAAGCCGGCGTAACCACTGACCGCGCCAGGCACAGGTCAGCCCAGGCGCGGGCCTTGTCCTGCGGCGTGCGCAACAGGTAGACGGGGTGGTAGCTGACGACAACGGGGACGCCCTGGTAGCGATAAACCGTGCCGCGCAGTTTGCCCAGTGGAATACCCGCCGTGTCGGGCAGGCTGCCCTGTAACAGCGTTTGCGCGGCAAAACGCCCTAACGCCAGAATCACTTTCGGTTGCACCAGCGCCACTTCGCGCTGTAGGTAGTTTTCACAGGTGGCGAGTTCCTGCGGCTCGGGGTTGCGTGCGACCGCCGGGCGGCATTTGACGCAATTGCTGACATAGGCGCTGCCGGCCGCTGGCGTGTCGCCGCCATCGGGATGCCAGCGGCGCACGCCGACCGCCTTGAGCATGTTGTCCAGCAGTTGCCCAGCCTGGCCGGCAAAGGGCAGGCCCAGGCGCTCTTCGTTGTCGTCCGGCGGCTCGCCAATCACCATCCAGTCGGCAGGGCCCGGCGCGCGCGCAGCCGGGAACACCACAGCCCGGCGCCCCAGCGACAGTTTGCAGGCGGTGCAGGCGGCGACCTTTTGCGCCAGTGTTGACCAGTCCAGGTTGCCAACGTCCTCAACTGGCGCGGCTGCCGGCGCTGCGTTGACCACCGGATGCAAAGCCTGGGCCGGCGCGCTGAGCGGCTTGACGGCAAGCGGTGCGGGCGCGACCGCAGTCGGCAGCGACTGCGTCGCCTCGGGGCTGGCCTGCGGCGCTGCGGCCAGCGCCTGCGGCCACCAGACGTGCACACCCATCTCATTCAACATGGCGCGCTGGCGGCGGTCAAGGTCTAGGCTCATGGCGCCATTCTCACCGAATCACAGACGCAGGCTCATGACCAACGCGTCTTCGCGCTGGCCGTTGCCGGCGGGATAGTAGGCCTTGCGCACACCAACGCGCTGATAACCCTGTGCCTGGTAGACCTCGATCGCGCGCTGATTGCCGCTGCGCACCTCAAGCCAAAGCCAGTCGGCGCCCTGCCCCCGGGCCCAGATCGCCAGCGCATCAAGCATGACGCGGGCCCAGCCCTGGCGCTGGTATTCGGGTGCCACCGTGATGTTGAGCAGGTGGACTTCGTCCACGCCTTTCATGGCAACAAAGTAGCCCAGAAGGCAGTCCTGCGCCAGCAACCTCTGTGCCTGGTAGCCGCTCTGCAACGCATCGAAGAAATTGGCGCTTAGCCAGGGATGGGCATAAGCGCGCAGCTCGACCTCCAACACAGCGTCAAGATCGGTGACGCTCAGGGCTTCAAACCGGACTTCGACCGGCTTCGGGACCGCGCTCACGGCGCCGCCTTCTGCGCTGCACGTTCGAGCGTGGTTTGCGCCACCTTGTCGCGAATATAGAGCGGCAGCGCCTGATCGGCCGGCAGCGCGGCACCGGCGGCCAGCAGGGCCGGCGCCAGACGCAGCAGGGCCGCAGCGCTGGGCAGCGCCTCGATGCGCGCCAAGCCATCGGCCGGCAGACGCGCGCCATAGGTGGTAAAGACATTGCCGGCAATGGCGTCCACAGTGCCACTGTGCGCCTCTTCGGGTCGCAGCAAGCGGTAATCCTGAGTTTGCCACCAGGCACCGTGCTCGAACGCATAGCTGGCGGCATAAAGCTCGTCCATGCGGGCATCGAGCATGGCCAGCACCTGCCAGCTCACCTGCTGCGGCGCATGAAGCAGGCGCGCTTCCTCGGCCACGCAGAACAGGGTGTCAATCGGCAGCACCGGGATGGCGGCGCCAAAGGCCAGCCCCTGCGCCACCGAGCAGGCGGTGCGCAGCCCGGTGAAGGAGCCGGGCCCGCAGCCAAAGACGATGGCGTCGAGTTCGCTGTACTCAAGCCCGGCTTCGAGCATCAGGCGCTCGATGGTCGGAATCAGTTGGGTTGAGGTCTGCGCGCCACCGAGGCCGCTGTGCTGCCAGAGCCGGCCAGATGATCCACGCTGCACTGCCACCGACATGGTTTCGGTGCTGGTGTCAAAAGCCAGCAGTTTCATCGCCGCACCGCCGCACGCACGCCAAACAAAATGCCCAGGGTCACCAGCGCCAGGCCGGCCGCCAGGTTCCAGTACAGCGGCTCGCCGAGGAACAGCACAGCGCCCAGGGCCGAGAGCCCAGGCACCAGCGCCGTGATCATGGTCGAACGCACCGGACCGAAGTACTCGATCATCTTGGTAAACGAGATGCCCGAGATCACCACCGAACCAAAACCCTGGTACAGCGTCTGGAACAGCACTTCTGACCCGGGCGCCGTGAAGACGTGACCGGGCGCGATGTGGAAGAGTAGTAGCGCCGCATAGAGCGGCACGAAACTGATGAAGGCAAAGGCGGTGACGGCAATGGTGGCACGCACGGCGTCGAGCGCATAACGGCGCGCCAGCACGCTGTAGGTTGACCAGCACATGGCGGCCACCATGAACATCAGGTCGCCTTTCCAGACCGTGCCGCCGTCAAAGGCGCGCAGCAGGCTGGCGCCGCCCACCACCAGATCGCCGCCCACGATCAGGGCCAAGCCAAGCGCGCGTGCTGGCGTGACGCGCTCACCGAGCAGGACCAGCGCCAGCAACGTGGTCCAGAGCGGCAGACTGCCGGGCATCAGCACCGAGGCGTGCGCCGCCGGCGCGAAAACAAATCCGTTGTAGGCGATCAGCGCGTACAGCAGGCCACCGAACAGTCCCGCGCTGACGGTCACGCGCAGCGGCAAGGGCGACAGCCCAAACAGGGACGCATGCCCCAGGCCGAGCCTGCGATCACGCCGCACCAGCCAGGCACCCCAGGGCAACAAGAAGATGCTGGCGCCGAGGATGCGGCAAAAGGCGATGTCAAAAGGCGTCAAGCTGCCGCCCCGCGCCGGGTCGGCCGAGGCGCGCGCAATCAGGATGAAAGAGGTCCAGATCAGTACCGTGACGACCGCCGCCACGCGGCCCAGCACACGCGGCGAGAGACTGCGAAACGATGGGGATACGGTGGACGCCATGGCCTGCATTATCGGCGGCAGCAATCAGCGGCGGGATAATCAGGGCATGTTCATACCGCGCGCCCTGTTGGGCCTTATCGCAAGCGGCTTCGGCGCTCTGGCGCTGGCCCAGGCCGTCCCGCCCGAAGTGGCAGCTGCGCTGGCACGCGCCAGGGTTCCGCTCGACTCCGTCACGCTGCTGGTGGTCGACGCCGAGGGCAAAGCGCCGGCGCGCCTGAGCCACCGCGCCCAGGTGCCGGTCAATCCGGCCTCGGTTATGAAACTGGTCACCACCTATGCGGCGCTCGACCTGCTGGGACCGGCCTACGTCTGGCGCACGCCGGTTTATCTGGATGGCGCGCTGCGCCAGGGCACGCTGCACGGCAACCTCTACATCAAGGGGCAGGGCGACCCCAAGCTGGTGCTGGAGCGTCTGTGGCTGCTGCTGCGCAAGGTGCGGGGCCTGGGTATCGAGAGGATCGAAGGCGACATCGTGCTCGATAACAGCGCCTTTGAGCCGATCGAATCCGACCCGGCCAGTTTTGATGGCGAGCCGCTACGGCCCTACAACGCGGCGCCGGACGCACTGCTGATCAACTTCAAATCGGTACTCATGAGCTTTGTGCCGGACCGCGCGGCGCGCACCGCGTCGGTGCAGTTCGAACCAGCGCTGCTGGGCGTGCAGATGCAAAAGAGCGTGCCGCTGTCCGCAAACGACAGCAGCACCTGCGGCGACTATCGCGGCGCACTGAAGGCCGATTTTTCCGATCCGGCGCAAATCCGCTTCAACGGCAGCTATCCACTGGCCTGTGGCGAGAAGGTCTGGCCGCTGGCCTATGCCGACCCGCCGAGCTACAACCGGCGCGCCGTCGCGACGCTGTGGCAAGAGATCGGCGGCCAACTCAGCGGCAGCGTGCGCATGGGGCGCCTGAGCGAAGCCAGCAGCACCGGCCCGAACGCCGCACTGGCGCCGGCATTCGAGATCAGTTCAGCGCCGCTAGCGGAAACGATCCGCGACATCAACAAGTACAGCAACAACGTGATGGCGCAACAGGTATTTCTGACGCTGAGCCTGCCCGGCAACGGCCCGAACGTGAGCGCCAGCGCTGCCAGCCGCGAAGCCTCGCGCGCCGTGCTGCGGCGCTGGTGGCAGGAGCGCATCGGCAGCGATGACGCGCCGCTGCTCGACAACGGCGCCGGCCTGTCGCGCAGCGAACGCATCAGCGCGCAGGCCCTGGCGCGACTGCTGCAAAGCGCCTACCGCTCGCCGCTGATGCCCGAACTGATGTCATCGCTGCCGATCAGCGGTGTCGACGGCACACTCAAGCGCAGCCACGCCATGCTGGAGGGCGGCGCCCATCTCAAGACCGGCAGCCTGCGTGATGTCGCCGCCCTTGCCGGCTACGTGCACGCGGCCAGCGGCAAACGCTACTGTATGGTGGCGATTGCCAACCACGCCAACGCCCAAGCCGCGCGCCCCGCTTTCGAGGCCTTGTTGAAATGGGTAATCAAAGACAATTGAGACTTCCTGCCAAGCACGTGTAGTCGCTCCAACCGCCCAGCCATGATCACCCCAGCCCTCTCTGACGTCATCGGCTATATCGCCGCCATCCTGACTACCGCGAGCTTCGTACCGCAGGCCTGGCACACGTTTCAAACACGCGATGTGCGCGGCATCTCGCTGGGCATGTACAGCGCGTTCACCGCGGGTGTGGCCTGCTGGTTGATCTACGGTCTGCTGCTGGGTGCCTGGCCTGTCGTCATCGCCAACCTGATCACGCTGGGCCTGGCAGCGGCGATCCTGGTGATGAAATTGCGCTACCGTTAACAAAATTATCAAATTGCAGCGGGTATACCCCGATTTCATCGCCTTTCGTTGGCTCCTATGATTTGACGCTGAGAGAGCACGTCTGCTCCCGATTCTGAAGGAGACAAATCGATGACGAACTTCAAAGTTCTGGCTGCAGCGTTCGGCGCGGCCCTATTGGTAGCCGCCTGCGGCGGCGGCGATATCGGACCGGCCGGTACGCAAAACGCGAACCCGGCGCGTGGCGTCCTGATGCAGAGCCCGCCGCCGCGCATCACGTCGATGACCAAGGAGGATTTCACCGCCTTGCTGACAGCCAAGTCGCCCAGCCTGCTGCAACTCGCTGGCAACCCCACCTGCGGCGTCGACGTGCAGTACATCAAATACGGCACCGTCGGCGGAACTGGCGAAGCGACCGACGCCTCGGGCGCGCTGATGGTTCCAACCGGCACAGCCGCCGCTTGCAGCGGCGCGCGGCCGATCGTGCTTTACGCCCACGGCACGAACATCACGAAGAGCTACAACCTGGCCAATTTTGCCGATAACACAAACCAGGGTTACTCCGAGGGCGTATTGCTGGCCGCTCTTTACGCGGCCCAGGGCTATATCGTGGTGGCACCCAATTACGCAGGCTATGACAGCTCGTCCTTGTCGTATCACCCTTACCTGATTGCCGATCAGCAGTCCAAGGAAATGATCGACATCCTGACAGCAGCCAAGACGGCGCTGCCCACCTTGATGTCACCCACGACAGCCAGCGCCAAGCTGTTTATCACCGGCTATTCGCAAGGCGGGCACGTCGCCATGGCAACCCACCGCGCGATGCAGGCGGCAGGCATGCCAGTCACTGCATCGGCGCCGATGTCTGGACCGTACGCGCTGGCCTACTATGCCGATGCGATCTTCGGCGGCAGCGTTCCCTTGGGCAGCACGATGTTTGCGCCTTTACTCACCACCAGCTTTCAAAAGGCCTACGCCAACTTGAACATCGCGCCCAGTGATATCTACGAATCGACCTACGCCAGCGGAATCGATTCGCTGGTGCCAGGGGTCTACGACTTCACGACCGTCGTTACCAGTGGCAAATTGCCGCAGTTGCAACTCTTCAACAGCACGGCACCGGCACCGGCTTTCGCTTCCATCACACCAAAAGCCGGATTTGAGTTTGGCTTTGGCACCGGCAACCTGATCAAGAACAGTTCCCGCGCGGCCTACCTTATGGATGCTGCGGCCAATCCGGATTCGGGCGCTGCGCCGCCCAGCGCGCCGGCCTATTCGCTGCGCGTCGCGGCCAAGACGAACGACCTGCGCGGATGGACCCCGCAGGCCCCGGTCCTGCTGTGCGGAGGCAACGGCGATCCGACCGTGTTCTGGCTCGCCAATACCCAGGTCATGGCATCCCTATGGGCCACCTTGCCGGCTGGGCTGGTGACGGTGCTGGACGTTGATTCGGCTCCAGGCACGGCCGGCGCAAGCAACCCTTTCTACGGTGCAAAAGCTGGATTTGCTGCGGCCAAGGCCAGCACCTTTGCCTCCTCGGGCGCAACAGGTGTTGCTGGTGCCTACCACGGTACCTTGGTGCCGCCGTTCTGCAACGCAGCAGCGCGTGGCTTCTTCTCGCAGTTCTAATCCAAAGGAGCAACCATCATGAAAAAAACAGTTCTCCACATCTGTGCCTTGGCAAGCCTCGCCTTGGGTCTGTCCGGCAGTGCACTGGCCGAATCGTTCACCTTCCAGCTCGGTCTGGCCAACATCGAGCCCAACTCTTCCGTGACAGCGGTATCGGGGCCGTTGACGCCGCCTGATGCGCTCAGTCTCAAGGTGCAAAGCAAATCAACCGTATTTTTCAGCGCCAGCATGCCGATCAACGAGCAGTGGGACGCGGAACTGGCACTCGGTTTGCCGCCGACGCATGACAACACCCTTGTTGTCCTGAATCCGACAGCAGTTCCAGGCAGTGTCGCCGCGCGGGATGGTCAGCTCGCTGGCCGGGCACGCCAAGTATTTCCGACCTTGTTTGCCAACTACAAGTTCGGCGACAAGAACAGCCAGATTCGCCCGTTCGTCGGAGTCGGTATCAACTACACCTTTTTTGACAACACAGAATCAACTGCCGTGAATGACGCCACCAATGGCGGACCGACCAGCATCAAACTGAGCAGTTCAATTGGCCCCGCCATGCAATTGGGCGTCACGGCCAAACTCGGCGGTCCGTGGTCGCTCACTGGCTCTTGGTCAACGGCCCGCGTCAAAACCACGATGACCAGCAACACGCTGGGCATCGAGCGTAAGGCCGATATTCTGTTCCACCCCTCCATCTTCATCGTCGCGGTCGGCTATAGCTTCTAGAAAATTCACAAATTGCGACAAGAAGACCCCGCTGCTGCGGGGTTTTTTCTGGGCACTGCAACTTGTGCACAGCGCGGCAAACGCTTCGCTACAGGTTCCGATAAACCATCGGCTCGGCAATCTGGGTTTTGTTCAAGAACGCCCTGCAATAGATTCGTTCGTAATCCAGCGCGACATCACGCCATCCCCTGACAAAACAGGGAACCGGATCGCGACGCCCCAGTTGCTGTACAAGCGCCTGCGCCCAGGACTCAACGGTAGACGTCAGCGGCAACACAAGCCCCGCTTCGGACACAAGGTCGGCGGCAGCACCACACTGATCGGAGATAACAACCGGAACGTGCGCCGCCATCGCCGCGCTGACCCATCACTGCCACATCGTGCAGACCGGAAACGAGTCATATCGTTTCCAGCACAGCACCATGGCTGCCAAGTCGCGCATCAAAGAGCGCGAGCAATCACGCAAGAAAGCCAAGGCAGCGCCGCCCGAGCCGTTCTGAGGAAGTCGGGCACGGGGGAAATCCGCTTCGGGCTACGCCCTTCGCTCCTTTCCCCCGAGCCTGAATGGGATGCAAAACCAGGAATGACGCAGAAGTCAAAAACCAGCTACTGAGTACACTTATCCACAGTTGCCGATTCAAAAGGCAGCTATCCGCCCTGGGTCAAATTTGAATCGGCAGGGTGGGTCAATATTCAATCGGCGCGGACACACATTCATTCAAAGACCCAAGGGCAACTCACGCGCATCAACTCCAAATGACTGAAGTTCCCTTCTGAAATGTGTCATGGCCAGCGGGAACGACTGAGCAATCAACATGTATTGGTAAGCCTCTTGATCTAGGAGTGGTATCAGTTGCCCCTCTTGAACACCAGGTGCATAGTCATATTTACTCTCATAACCCGCAGTGAATTCGGCTGCTTTTTCGCCCGTATCCGATTGCTTGGCCATCGCTACCAAGTCAATTTTCACCATCGCCTGAAATTGATTCTCCTGGCCTGTCGCGACAGCTAAACCAACCTCAATTGTCTGCGTGAGCTCCAAAGTCAGAGGCTGCGCCTTGCTGCTTGAAGCTGGATTCTCGCCGTGAAATCGAGTCGCGCGAAACGAAACAAGTCTTGGCCGCAAGTTCACTACTTCCATCTCAAAGCCTCATTCGTCCGAATTGCGGGCTGATAACGATGAGAAGCAGAGATTCGAGCCGGGGTCGAATCAATGTTTCCAAATTGAACATTTATGACATTTGTGGACGTTGTCTTGTATATGCGCCTAAGGCCATTCACTTGTTTGACTGCCTTGGGGGTCAACTCAGCAGTCATTCCTTCTTGCTCAACTAAAGACCAAAAAGCGTGTTCGCTCTTCAAGACCAAGCGAAGCAATTTGTCCATGGACTCTGAATGAGCAACATCGTCATTTTCGTACTTACTGAACGCAACAGGACCGCCTCCAAAAAGGCGTGATGCCTGCTTCTGATTAATTTCGTAACGCTCGCGCAACGCGCAAATTTCAGCGCCAGTTAGCAAACCATCGATCGACTTACGAAAGGCCAAAACTGCGCGCTTATTCAAGCGACTTTCCTCTGCACCCGCAAAATCCGAACCGCATACGTCGCAGGTCTTGTAGTGCATTGGCACCATTGCCTTCGTACCCCGATATTCGCTCTCCACCTGATCCACGTGATTGGTCACGTGACCTTCACCACAAATTGAGCAAAGCTCATTGGTACCGTCGATGCATATCAGGGTCTCTGGCCCAACGACTCCACGCAG
>CAIXNB010000139.1 GCA_903920695.1 uncultured beta proteobacterium | reverse complement strand
TGACCAAGCGCCTGTGCGCCGAAGCGACGAAGCGCGGTCTGATCCTGCTGTCCTGCGGCACCTACGGCAACGTGGTGCGCATCCTGGTGCCGCTGACCGCCAGCGACGCCCTGGTCGACGAAGGCCTGGCCATCATCGATGCGTCATTGACGGCGGTTCAGGCGAGCTAAACAGCAAGCAAACCGTTTTCGGGCATGCATATTGCGTGACGTCACTGTCATGCAATACCAAGCTGTGCCCATCACTTCCCGCCAACCAATTTGTTGCCATTGGATCGCATGACCATTACTACCTCTCCCTTGTCCCTGCTGAAGGACCCGAGCCTGCTCAAAACCGACGCGCTGGTCAATGGCCAGTGGCTTCAGGGCGCGAGCCGCTTCGACGTAACAGACCCAGCCACCGGACAGAAATTGGCCGACGTCGCCAACCTGGGTCCGGCCGATGCACAGGCCGCGATTGACGCCGCCAATGCCGCCTGGCCCGCCTGGCGCACCAAAACGGCGAAAGAGCGCAGCATCATCCTGCGCAAATGGTTCGATCTGCTGATGGCCAATCAGGACGATCTAGGCCGCATCATGACCGCCGAACAGGGCAAACCGCTGCCCGAAGCCAAGGGCGAAATCGCCTACGGCGCGAGCTTCGTTGAATGGTTTGCCGAGGAAGCCAAGCGCGTCAACGGCGAAACGCTGCCGCAGTTCGACAACAACCGGCGTCTGCTGGTGCTGCGCCAGCCAATCGGCGTCTGCGCCGCCATCACACCCTGGAACTTTCCGGTCGCCATGATCACACGCAAAGTGGCACCGGCGCTGGCGGCGGGTTGCACCGTCGTCATCAAGCCGGCCGAACTCACGCCATTGAGCGCGTTGGCCGTGGCCGAACTGGGGATCCGCGCCGGCATCCCGGCTGGTGTCCTCAACATGCTCAGCGCCGATGCGGACAACTCGATTGCCATCGGCAAGGTGCTGTGCGCCAGCGACGTCGTGCGCCACATCAGTTTCACCGGCTCGACTGAAGTCGGGCGCATCCTGCTGGCGCAAAGTGCATCGACGGTGAAGAAGATGTCGCTTGAACTCGGCGGCAATGCGCCCTTCATCGTGTTCGACGACGCCGACATCGACTCGGCCGTTGAAGGCGCTTTTGCCAGCAAGTATCGCAACGCTGGTCAGACCTGCGTCTGCTCGAACCGCTTCTATGTGCAGGAAGGCGTCTACGACGAATTCGTCATGAAATTCGCGGCCAAGGTCAGGACCGCCAAGGTCGGCAACGGCTTCGAGGACGGCGTCAACCAGGGCCCGCTGATCGAGGAAGCGGCCTTGCTGAAAGTGCAGCGCCATGTTGACGACGCCGTCGCCAAGGGTGCGCGCGTGTTGGTCGGTGGCAAGCGCCTGCCAGGCCAGTTCTTCGAGCCCACCGTGGTGGCCGATGCCACGCCCGACATGCTGTGCACCAAAGAAGAAACTTTCGGCCCGTTCGCGCCGGTCTTCAAGTTCAAAAGCGAACAGGATGCTGTGGACGCGGCCAACAACACCGAGTTCGGGCTGGCGAGCTACTTCTACACGCGCGACGTTGGTCGCATCTTCCGCGTCAGCGAAGCGCTGGAGTACGGCATGGTCGGCGTCAACGTCGGCATCCTGGCCACCGAGCACGTGCCGTTTGGCGGTGTCAAACAGTCCGGCCTCGGACGTGAGGGTTCCCACCATGGTATTGACGACTATGTTGAGATCAAATACCTTTGCGTCGGCGACATCCTGAAATAAGCATCGGAATTTATGAACATCCCCAATACTGAATTCTCCGCCGCCGGACAAAGCGACCTCCAGCACCACCTGCATCCGTACACGCAACTGCGCCAGTTCGAAAAAGAAGGGCCGCTGGTGATCGTGCGCGGCGAAGGCGTCGAGGTCTTCGACGAAAACGGCAAGGCCTATATCGAGGGCATGGCCGGCCTCTGGTGCGCCTCGCTCGGTTTTTCCGAGAAGCGCCTGGCCGACGCCGCCTACAAGCAGATGACCACCCTGCCCTACTACCACTCGTTCTCGGGCAAGGTGCCAGGGCCGGTGACGGAACTGGTGGCGGCCATGATCAAGTGGGCACCGGTGCCGATGGCGCGAGTGCTGTTTGCCAACTCGGGCTCCGAATCCAACGACACCGCGTTCAAGCTGGTGCGCTACTACAACAACGCCAAGGGCCGGCCGCTGAAGAAGAAAATCATCGCGCGCAACAAGGCCTACCACGGCGTCACCGCAGCCGCCGCATCGATGTCCGGCCTGGCCACGATGCACCAGAACTTTGACCTGCCACTGCCCGGCATCGTGCGCGTCGGTTGCCCGCACTTTTACCAGTTCGGCCGGCCCGGTGAGACCGAGGCTGAGTTCGTTGACCGCCTGGCGCAGGAACTCGAAGACACGATCCTGCATGAAGGCCCGGAGACGGTGGCCGCCTTCATCGCCGAGCCGGTGCAGGGCGCGGGTGGCGTGCTCGTGCCACCAGCGGGCTACTTCGCCCGGGTCCAGGCGATCCTGAAGAAATACGACATCCTGTTCCTGGTTGATGAAGTCATCACCGGCTTTGGCCGCCTGGGCCAGAACTTCGGCACCCAGGTGTTCGACCTGAAACCCGACATGCTGACCGTGGCCAAGATGCTGACCTCGGCCTATGTACCGATGTCCGCACTCTACGTCTCCGACGAAATCTACCAGACGATCGCCGACGCCAGCGCCGCGATTGGCGTCTTCGGTCACGGCTACACCTACAGCGGGCACCCGCTGGCCTGCGCTGTGGCGCTGGAAACGCTGCGCATCTACGAGAGCGACAAGGTGCTCGACCATGTGAAGAAGGTCAGCCCGCGTCTGCAGCAGGGATTGCAAGCGCTCAAGGGCCATCCGATCATCGGCGACACGCGCGGTCTGGGCCTGATCGGCGCGATCGAATTCGCGGCCGATCCGGCCAAACGCGAGCCGTTCGACCCCAAGCGTGGCGTCGGCGCCTACTTTGTGAACCGGGCCCAGCACCATGGCCTGATCGTGCGCGTGCTGATCGGCGACGTGATCGCGTACTCGCCGCCCTTGATCATCACCGAGGCCGAGATCGACACCATGCTGGAGCGCACCCAACTGGCGCTGGCCGATACCCTGGCGTGGGTCAACAGCTGGCGTACCTGATCCACTGACAGCGAAGATTTCGAAAGCTCCCACACGATGGCACTGATCGAGTTCGAACACGTTTTCAAGCGTTACCCCGGCAGCAGCAATGCGGCCGTAGACGACCTGAACCTGCACATTGAAGCCGGCGAGTTCCTGACCCTGCTCGGCCCATCGGGCTCGGGCAAGACCTCAACCCTGATGCTGCTGGCCGGCTTCGAGGCACCGAGCGAAGGGGCGATCCGGCTCGACGGCAAATCGATCGAGTCGCTGCCGCCGCACCAGCGCAACATGGGCGTGGTGTTCCAGAGCTATTCGCTGTTCCCGCACATGACGGTGGCGGAGAACGTGGCCTTTCCGCTGTCGGTGCGCAAGGTCAGCAAAACGGTGATCGCCGAGAAGGTCACAGCAGCGTTGGCCAAGGTGCATCTGGAGAACTTCACCCATCGCAAACCGAACCAGCTCTCGGGTGGCCAGCAACAGCGCGTGGCGCTGGCGCGGGCGCTGGTATTCGAGCCACGCCTGGTGCTGATGGACGAGCCGCTGTCGGCGCTGGACAAAAAACTGCGCGAGGAGATGCAGTTGGAGATCCGCCGCCTGCACCGCGAGCTCGGCGTCACCATGGTATTCGTCACGCACGACCAATCCGAGGCCATGACGCTGTCAGATCGGGTCGCGGTATTCAACCAGGGTCGCATCGAACAACTGGCCTCACCGCAGGCGCTGTACGACGCACCGGCCAATCCCTTTGTAGCGAATTTTCTCGGTGACAACAACATGCTCAATTGCACGCTGGCACACGGCGGCACGGGCAGCGTCAAGACCGCCACCGGGCAGACGCTGCAGGCACGGATTTGCGCCACCACCGCCCTGAATAGCGACGCAACGCTCAAGCTCTGCGTGCGCCCCGAATTCCTGCAAGTGGGAACCGACTGCGCTGCGTTGGCAACACCGAATTGTCTGAACGGCACCCTGGTCGATCTGATCCACCAAGGCGATCACTGGCGTGTTGTGGCACGACTCTCAACACTGGAGAGCGGTCCGCACAGTGCGGCGCTGCAATGGTTTGCGAAAGTCAGTCCGGGGGCCTTGCCCGCCGGGCTGGTGGTTGGGCAAAACGTGTCACTCGGGTTCCGGCCCGAAGACGCGTGGGTATTTTGATGGTTTGACTAATTTCCATTTATTCAGGAGAACGGGTATGAAGAAGCAAGTATGGGCAACGGTCGCGGGCGCGGTGGCCCTGGTCTGTCTGAGCGGACAAGCACAGGCACAATCGCGCGACCTCAACATCGTGTCATGGGGCGGCGCCTATCAGGACGGCCAGAAGGAAGTGTTCTTCAAACCCTTCAACGCCACCGGCATCAAACTCACCGATGAAGCCTGGGACGGCGGTCTGGGCGTGCTGCGCACCAAGATCAAGGGCGGCAACAGCAACTGGGACGTGGTTCAGGTCGAAGCCGATGAACTCGAAGTCGGTTGCGACGAAGGCCTTTACGAAAAACTCGACGTCAACAAGATCGGCGGCGCTGCGCGCTACCTGCCGGGCACGGTGCACGCCTGCGGCGTTGGCGCCATCATCTACAACCTGGTGCTGGCCTATGACGGCGACAAGCTCAAAGCGGCACCGAACGGCTGGTCTGATTTCTTCGACACTAAGAAGATCGCCGGCAAGCGCTCGATCCGTAACGGCGCCAAGTGGAACCTCGAAGTGGCGCTGATCGCCGACGGCGTTTCCTCGAAAGACGTCTACAAGGTGCTACGCACACCGGAAGGCGTGGAACGTGCCTTCAAGAAGCTCGATACCATCAAGGGTGACCTGGTGTTCTGGAAGAGCGGTGCCCAGCCACCGCAGATGCTCGCTGCCGGCGACGTCGTCATGACCACCGCCTACAACGGCCGTATCACCGCCGCCAACGAGAAAGACAAGAAGAACTTCAAGATGGTCTGGAAGGACACGCCTTACACGATGGACAGCTGGGTCATCATGAAGGGCACGCCACTCAAAGCCAACGCCGAGAAACTGGTCGAGTTCCTGGGTCGTCCAGAGAATCAGGCCAAGCTGCCCAAGTACGTGCGCTACGGTGTGACCGCTGTTGCAGCCACGCCCCTGATCGACAAGTCCTTGATGGGTGAACTGCCGACCAACCCCGATATCCACAAGCAGGCTTTTGCGGAGGACGTGAAGTTCTGGATCGACAACGGCGACAAGCTGGCCGAGCGATGGACCAAGTGGGCCGGCACCAAGTAATCACGCCTGTCTGAACCGCCATGTCCACGCGCCAACGTTTCTCCCTGCTATTGCCCCTTTCCGGGTTTCTGCTGGTGTTCTTCGTGGCGCCTCTGGTATGGCTGCTGTCGCTGGCGGTGCGCGAGGCCGAAGTGCCGCGCGCGCTGCCGCGCACGCTGGCCGTGCTGCAGAGTTGGCAGCCCGGCCAGGCCCTGCCGCCCAAGGTGTTTCCAGGCATGGCGCAGGACCTGCTTGAGGCCCGTGCTGCCAGCACGCTGGCCGACGCCGCACGGCGTCTCAATTACGAAGTGAACGGCGTGCGCAGCACCCTGATGCGCGCTGCCCGTGAGGTAACCTCGGCGGCGCCCGACACGGTGTTTGGCGCCGACTTCTTTACTGCCGTTGACCCGGCGTTGACAAGCCCCGACTTTTTCGCCGCCGTGCAACGCGCACGCGGACCCGTATCAAGCTACTACCTGCTGGCCGCCTTCGACCTGGCGCGCAACGCCAAGGGCGAGATTGAACGCGTCTCGGAAGCCAACCGCATCTACATCGACGTGCTGATGCGCACGCTGGGCATCAGCCTGAGCGTCACACTGTTGTGCCTGCTGCTGGGTTTTCCGGTGGCCATGCTGCTGACGCAGGTGACGGCCAAGACGGCCGACTGGCTGATGATTCTGGTGCTGCTGCCGTTCTGGACCTCGCTGCTGGTACGCACCGCCGCCTGGGTCGTGGTGCTGCAGCGCGAGGGCATGGTCAACACACTGCTGCTGCGCCTGGGCGTGATCTCCGAACCACTGACCCTGATCTACAACCGCACCGGGGTCCTGATCGCGATGACGCATGTACTGCTGCCCTTCATGATCCTGCCGCTGTACGGCGTGCTCAAGGGCATTCCACCGCACTACATGCGCGCCGCCACCAGTCTCGGCGCGCCACCAGTGGTCGCGTTCTTGCGCGTCTACCTGCCGATGGCCGCGCCCGCGATCATGGCCGGCTCGCTGATGGTCTTCATCCTCGCGATGGGCTACTACATTACGCCGGCACTGGTTGGCGGCGGATCCGATCAGATGCTGTCCTATTTCGTCGCCACCTACACGACCGACACCGGCAACTGGGGTCTGGCTTCGGCGCTCGGTCTGATGATGCTGGTGACGACGCTCGCGTTGTACGCCGTCGCGCACAAGCTCTCTGGCGGTCGCGCCTTGTCGATGGGCTAAAAAGTATGAAGCCTTTCAAATTCCCCTGGAAACCGCTGTACTGGTTCCTGTGCGCCTGTGTGCTGGTGTTTCTGCTGGCACCGATTGCGGCCATCATTCCGTTGTCGTTCTCGAGCGGATCCTTCCTGACCTACCCGCTGCCGGGGCTTTCGCTGCGCTGGTACCACGAAGTGCTGGGCGGCGGCAAGTGGCTCACAGCCCTGGGCAACTCACTGTTCGTCGGCGCTTTCGCCACCATGCTCTCGGTGCTGCTGGGCACGCTGGCCTCGCTCGGGCTGATGCGGCACAAGGCCTGGTGGAGTGAGACGCTCAAGCTCGTCGCCCTGTCGCCGATGATCGTGCCGGTGATCCTGATCGCGGTCGCCTCCTACTTCTTCCTGGCACCGCTCTCGCTGACCAGCACCTACCTCGGTCTCATCATCGCGCACACTGTGATTGCCGTGCCCTTTGTCGTGGTGCCGGTGCTCACCGCGCTGGAACTGCTCGACCCGAATCTGGCTCGCGCCGCCGCGGCCTGCGGCGCGGTGCCGCGCGTGACCTTCATGCGCGTGACCCTGCCGAGCATCATGCCGGCGATGGCATCGGGCGCGCTGTTCGCGTTTGCGGCGTCCTTTGACGACGTGGTGATCGCCCTGCTGATTGCCGGACCCGACCAGCGCACGCTACCGCGCGAAATGTTCTCTGGTTTGCGTGACAGCATGACGCCAGCGCTGACCGCTGTGGCCACCATCATGATCGTTTTTTCCACGACCCTGTTCCTGCTGATGCAGATGCTGCAGCGCAGAACCCGCAAGGCGATGCAGCCAGCCTGACCGTCTGCGCCTGCGGCTGCTTCAGCCCCCCATTCGACCTCACCCGAGCATCAACATTCATGACAGAACAGAAGACGGCCATCGTTACCGGCGCCAGCCGCGGCATCGGACACGGCGTGGCGCAGCGCTTTCGCGATCTGGGCTGGCGCGTCATCACGGTCTCGCGCCAGGCCCTGTCAGTGCAGTGCCCTTGGCACGCCGAGCAGAACACCCATGTCGAACTCGATCTGTCGGACCTTGACCAGATCACGAAAACCGTGGACGCGCTGCGGCCGCTGCTCGGCAGTTCCAAATTGCACGCGCTCATCAACAACGCCGGCATCTCGCCCAAGGGCCCGGGCGGCGAACGCGTCAACTCGCTGACGACCGACCTCAAGGTCTGGCAGGAGATGTACAACACCAACTTCTACGCGCCGCTGATCCTGACGCGCGGCTTCGCCCAGGAACTCTCCAACGCCCGGGGCTCGGTCGTCAACCTGTGTTCGATCGCCGGTTACCGCGTGCACCCGTTTGCCGGTGCCGCCTATGCCACCTCGAAAGCGGCGCTGGCGGCCCTGACGCGCGAGATGGCGGCTGACATGGCGCCCATGAATGTGCGCGTCAACGCCATCGCGCCGGGCGAAATCAACACCTCGATCCTGTCGCCGGGCACGCAGACCATCGTCGACAACAACATCCCGATGCGCCGTCTGGGCGAAGTCAGCGAGGTAGTGGACCTGATCGAATTCCTGTGCAGCGAAAAATCGTCCTATATCACCGGCGCCGAAATCGCCATCGACGGCGGGCAGCGGGTTTAAGCCACTCTGCTAAAGTTGCCCGCGTCATCCACATTAGCGAGCGCCTTCCATGCAATACCGACGTCTCGGCCGCAGCGGCCTGCAACTCAGCCAACTCTCACTCGGCTCCTGGGTCACCTACCACAACCAGGTCGACGTGGCGGCGGCGCGCGAAATGCTGGCGCTGGCAATGGACAGCGGCGTCAATTTCTTCGACAACGCCGAAGCCTATGCCGCGGGCAAGAGCGAGACCGTGATGGGCGAGGCCATCAAGGCGCTGAAATGGCCGCGCCTGAACTACGTCATCTCGACCAAATTCTTCTGGGGCCTGGACCGCGAAGGCGACTCCATCAATCGCAAGAACACGCTCAACCGCAAGTACCTGATGCAGGCCATCGACGGCTCACTGGCGCGCATGGGGCTGGATTTCATTGACCTCATCTACTGCCACCGCCCGGACCCGCTGACGCCGATCGAGGAAACGGTCTGGGCCATGAGCGACATGATCAGCCAGGGCAAGGCGCTGTACTGGGGCACGAGCGAATGGTCGGCCGATGAAATCCGTGCCGCCTGGAACTTCGCCGACAAACACCACCTGCACAAGCCACTGATGGAGCAGCCGCAATACCACCTGTTCCACCGCAAGCGCGTGGAGCAGGAATACAAGCGTCTGATCGAAGACACGGGCCTGGGCCTGACCACCTGGAGCCCGCTGGCCAGCGGGCTGCTCACCGGCAAGTACCGCAAGGGTGTGCCAGCCGGCAGCCGCGGCTCGCTCGAAGGCATGGGCTTTCTGGTCAAGGGCCTGACGGACGCTGCGCGCAACGCGGCGCTGGCGCAGTTCGAAGTCATCGCGACTGAGCTCGGCTGCAGCCTGAGCCAGCTCGCCATCGCGTGGGCCGCGTGCAATCCGGCCGTCAGCACCGTCATCACCGGCGCGTCCAACCTGGCGCAGTTGCGCGACAACCTGACCGCTGTCAAGGTGCTGGCGCAGTTGACGCCGGAAGTCATGGCACGCATCGACCTGATCAGCGCACCGCTGGCCAGCTAAAGCCCAGCCCTGGCCCGTCGCGCTCAGGCCACCTTGCGCAGACTGCCAGGTGCCAAGGTCAAGCGGCTGGATTTGCCCAGAATCTCGATCAGCACCATGGCGCGGCGTTCGCCGTCATCCATCTGGTAAATGGCTTGCAAGCCGGCAAACGGCCCGTTAGTAATCTGCACCTGCTCACCGGCGTTGAACAGGCGCTCGGGCTTCTCACGCAGCCAGGCATCCTGTGTGCGTAGCGCTTCGATCAGTTCCACACCAATCCTGGCAGGTTCGCTACCAAAGGTGACCAGCCGGCTGACCCCCTGGGTGGAGCGGATCGGCGTCCAGCTTTGACCGGACTGAGCGCTGCTCAGACAGATGAACAAGTAACGCGCAAACAGCGGCTCCTGCAGCACCGTCAGAACGCCCTGACGCAGTTTCTCGATCGCCAGCGTCGGCAGGTAGCAGTTGTAACCCTGCCGCTGCAGATTAAGCAGCGCGCGATGTTCCTGTCGCGGCTTGGTATGAATCACATACCAGTGCATGGCGTGATCAATTTGTGTCATTGGGTCTCTACCCCTTTGCGTTCGGTCGGCCCGAGAAGTCAAATCATTGCGCACGCTGCCGGAGCCGTTCCCGGCGCGCCGCTTCAAGGTTCAGATGACGAAACCGCATGGGACCGGGGCGATACCGGCTGGGCGTAGCGCAGTGGAAACCAGCGAAACCGCACCAACCGCCTATATAGCGCCTGGTAGCCGAGGGCAAAAAGAACCAGACCCAGCATCAGCAGCGGCGAATTGTCATAAAAAGAAACGCCCCATAGTGGAGCCGGCAAGGCCAGAATCCACATCAGCACGCCGGTGCTGGAGTTGCGCATCAGTTGCCCGCCACGCGGCAAACAGCGCCGCACCAGCCGGCGCTTGACCAGACTGTGCAAATGCAGCCGGTCCGGATGTCCGATGTTGTGCTGACGCAAGCTGCGCCGGCGCATGCTGAACAAGACCTCCAGCACCGGGTAGGCACAAATCAGCAACGACGACCAGGCTGATACCTGGCTGTGCCGGAACAGCAGCAGCACCGCTATCCAGGCGACGGAAAAGCCCAGAAAATAGGCGCCACCATCGCCCAGAAACAGGCGGCCAAAGGGCCAATTGAGCAGCATGAAACCCAGCGCAGCCGCTGCCAGCACCACACAGGCCGTGGCCAGGTCCGGATCGCCCAGTCTCAGACTGAGCCAGCCCATACTGACCAGCACAATGATGGCGGTGCCGGCGGCCAGGCCATTAAAACCATCGATCAGGTTGAAGGCGTTGGCTACGCCACCCACAGCAAACACAGTAAACAGCACGGCCACCGGGGTCCACAGCAACAGTGGATCGATCCAGGGCACATTAACGTCGGTAATGGCAACGCCGCTCAGGCCCCAGGCCACTAGGCCGCTGCCCATGGTCGCAAGCAGGCGCGTTCGCACGCTCACACGCCGCGTCACATCTTCAAGAAAACCAAACGCAAAGGCAGGCACGCCACCGAGCAAGATGACCCGCAGTATCTGTCCGGGTGCAGCATCGCTGAAGGACCAGCCCAGCAGCACGCCAAAAACAATACTCAGGCCGCCGACGCGCGGGATGAAACCACTGTGATTGCGCTGCACGCCTTTCAGTGAATCGGCCGAGAAAGCGCTGTGCAGTTCCTTGGTCAATACCAGCAGCACGGCACCATACCAGGCGCCGACACCGGCGACCCAGGCGGCTAGCGGCCAGCCGTATTGTGAGTAGTCCATTTAATCAACCCGGTTCGATCTGTTGTTTTAGCGGCTTGACCGGTCCGCCTTCTGCAACACGTCCACAACATCCGTATCACCATAACCATAGCCATAACCGTACGCCTTGCCACGACGGCTACCGTATTTTCCGTAGCCATAACCATAACCATAACCGTAGCCATAACCGTAGCGCAAGGTCGACGGCATATAACCGTTGAAAATGAGGCCACTGACCGGCTTGCCGGCCTTGGCGAACAAGGTCAGCGCCTGCTCCACCTCGGCCTGGCTGACGGCATCCTGGCGCGCCACAAAGGCCGTGACATCGGCCCATTTGGACAGCGCCACAGCGTCATTGACCGGCAGTACCGGCGGTGAATCGATGACGACATAGTCGTACTCTTCGGCAGCACGCGCAATCGTGTCGGCCAGCGTCTGGCGCGAGAACAGGTCACCGGGGTTTTTGACGCGGGAACCGGCGGCCAGCATGTCCAGATGCGGGTAGACCTCGTGAAGCAGCAGGGCTTCATACGGCTTGCCGTCCTTGAGCACATCGGACAGGCCCTGCGTATCCTCGGGCAGTTCAATGTAGCGCTGCAGCGACGAGCGGCGCACGTCGGCGTCGATCAGCAGCACGCGTTTACCCGCCGCTGCCATCAGGTAGGCCAAATTGACCGAGATGAAACTCTTGCCCTGCGCCGGCGCGGCCGAGGTGATAAGAATAACCTTGGCGCGTGGCGTCTCCGACAGCGCAAATAGCATGGCCGTGCGCAGGCTGCGCAGGGCCTCAACCGCCGAGGCGGTTGGTTTTTCATGGGCCAGCAGGAACACTTTGCTGCGGTTCAGGTCGTAGTCGGACTGCTCGCGCGCCAACGGCAGGATGGCGTAGGTCTGGATGCCAGTTTTGATTTCGAGTTTCTTCGGGTCACGCACGATGCCCGACACCATGGCCAGCACCTGGCTGGCCAAGAAACCCAGCAGCAGACCCAGCAGTCCGCCAATGGCGACCGTCAGCGGCTTGTTCGGGCGCGACGGCCGCTCGGGCACAACCGCGCGGTCAATGATGGCGACGTTGCCCGTGGTGCCAGCGCGTGCCACCTGCAATTGCTGGGCGTTGTTGAGCAAGCCGACGTAGAGCTGGTTGTTGACCTCAACGTCGCGCGCAAAACGGATGTAGTCCTGCTGCGTATTGGGCAGCGCAGAAATCTCACGCCCCAAGAGTTGCGCATCGCCCTTGAGCGTGGCGATCTGCCCATCAAGCGCCCGCACGGCGGGATGGCTGGGCTCGTAACGCTGCAGCAGTTCCTTGCGCTTGAGCTCGGATTCCATACGCAGTTTCTCAATGCTCGTGGTCTTGTCGAGCAGCACCTTGATCTCACCAGAAATATCGATCGTTTTCTCGCGGTTGCGGAACCCGTTGAAGGCTTTCTCGGCCACTTCAAGCTGTTTACGCAGTTCAGGCAACTGCTCCTGCAGGAACTTCAGACTCTTGTCGGCTTCCTCCGAGCGGCGCTCCAGGTTTTGTTTGAGGTAGGCATCAGCAATCGCGTTGAGCATGCGCGCCGCAGTGCCGGGGCTGTCGTCCTCATAGGTGAGCTTGAGCACGCTGGACTGGCGCTTGGTCTCGGCCGCCGTCATCTTGGACAGGATCTGTGTGATGCGCGATGGTACGGAATAACGTGTGACCCGAAAGCGGTTGCCAGGGCGCGCACGCAGACTCAGCACCGAGACCTTGAACTGGCCGTTGGCGGACTGCGTGCTCTGCCCGATGTTGCCCTGCAACACGGTGACGCCGTCAACATCGATCAGCGACCAAGTGCCCGGCACGCCAGCGACAAGTTCGAACGGTTTGCCGTAATAACGCTCGGGCACCATGAATTCGTCAAGATCGAGCGCCTCGCCACCCCAGGCGATGCTGCTGGCGCTCCACAGCGGTTTGACCAGACCGTCGGCGCCGCGCTCCAGCATGCGCGCCAGCCAGCCGCCCACCAGCGGCAGACGCCCTGTTACCTGAATGCTGGTATGGGCCAGTTCCGCCTCAACCGCACGACCGATGACATTGCGCGAACGGATGATTTCGATCTCGCCCATGACCGGTGACTGCTGCACATCGAGCGCCTTGGCCACGGCGTTGAGCGCGCCCAGCGATGAGCCCTTCTTCTCCTCAACCTGGATCAGGGCATCGGCGGTATAGATCGGCGTGGCCATGATGGCGTAGAGCACTGAGAGCGCGAACACCGCGCTGGCCACGACGATGAAGTGCCAGCGGAAATACAGCACGTTTTCAAGAATATCGATCAGTGACAGGCCGTCCTCCTCCTGGATCAGGGGTCGGTTGTCGATGTTGCGTTCGCCTGGATTGGTCGCCATGGGTGTCCGAAATTGATAAATGGGGTCTAGAAACCACCGACTGCTTTGACGCTGGAAGCGCCTTGCAGCATCGGCAGGTACTGGTTCAGGATACGCACAGCGCGGGTGATCCGGGTCGGGTTGACGTAAACCAGGTCGCGTGATTGCACATCGAAACGGTCGGCCAGTAGCAGCGCAGCCGGCTCCTGGGCGTCAAGCTGAAACACCAGCGGCTTGTTGTTTGCGTCCATGCGCATGACGAAAACCTCACCGGCGTTGGCCGACAAAGGGTTGGGGCCACCCGCATCGGCCAGCACTTCAGCCAGGCTCACGCGCCCACGACGCAATACATAAGACTTTGGTTGCATGACTTCACCCAGCAGGAACACCTTGCGCGCCTGACGGTCCGGCACCGTGAGCACGTCACCATGCTGCAGCAGCAGGTTCAGCGCCATGTCGCCACCGTAGTAGAGGCGGTTGAGGTCAAGCGTCACGCTCTGCCCCGCGCGGCTGAGCTGGGTCACGCCCAGGTCAGCCTCGAGCGTGGTGCCGCCGACAAGGCCGAGCGCATCGGTGATCTTGAGCGGGATATCGGTAATCGGCACGACACCAGGCATCTTGACCTCGCCCGCGACGAACACGCGCTGGCTGCGAAAGGCGGCGATGTCGACATCGACCTGCGGGTCCTTGATGTACTTGGTCAGGGCCTGGGTCAAGCGATCACGGAACTCGGCCACGGTCAGGCCAGCGGCCGGCAGCGCGCCAACCAGCGGAAAGAACAGCCTGCCGTCCTCGTTGATGGTGCGCCCCAGTGGCACGCTGGCAACACCGCCCGCCGAGACCGCTGACAGCGTGGGCAAGAAGTCGGGGTGCCCCCATACATTGATACGCAGCACATCCTGCTGGCCCAGCCGGTAGGGACCGATGGCGGCGGCGTTCAGGGGCTGGGCTGCACCGTTGCCGGACTGGCTGAACTTGCCCATGTTCTCGCCCGAGAGTCGAATCAGCGTGAAATCGATGGCCGGCTCGGGCGCACTGGCAGCACCACCAAACCAGGTGCTGCGCGCTACCGGACTGGCTTGTGCCGCCGTGTCCACATACATGCCAGGCGCCGTGCCGCAAGCCGTCAGCACGCCGCTGAGCAGGAGCAGCAGTGCGCTGATTTTGATACCTTGTGTCATCTGATCATTTCCATGTCGGTCAATTTCTGCGCCCATTGTGCGGCGCAATTCTCAATCTGGTCGAGGGCGTCAGCATAAACCCGCTGCGCCCGACCAATCGGGTCAAAAATCTGTTGCCCGCTCCAGTGTCCCAGTAGTCGAACCTTGCCGCATGCAACTGGGTTCAAGGCCAGCGCCTGCTGCACGTGCTCATCCTCCATGCACAGCACCAAGTCGTAACGCGCCAGCATGTTGGGCATGAGCGGACGCGAACGGTGGCCGGGCAAGGCGTCCTGGCCTCGCATCTGCAACATGCCTGCCATCGTGGCATCGACCGCATTGCCGTCAAGCGCGCGGGTGCCGGCTGATTCAACCCGGACCGCACGCCCAGCCAACCGCGCTGCCAGCAAACTTTGCCCGGCCGGGCTGCGACAAATATTTGCAGTGCACACCACTAGGATGGAAAAAGGGGACTGGCTCACGGGGCAGACCGCTTGCGACGCTTGCGATGCGTCTGGGTATGCATGCGATGCTTAAACAGCTTTCCATGTAAGCCCGGACCTGCCAAGGCCCCGAGTACGCAGGCCAACAACAAACCAGCCACCAGGCGCCAGACGCCAGCACTGGTTTCAGAACCGCTGTCGTCGCCTGACAACAGATAAGCTGTCAGCAACAGGTACACGCCAGCAAAAATTGCTGCGTAAGCACCCCGATAGACCGAGCTGCGATAAGTCAACTGGCTCATGCCGCTCCCGCGTTTTGGTATTTGAATGCGACTTGCGCCGAGTGTAATCGGAAGGCGGAGCACCCCAGTCACCCGGCACACTGATCCAGGCCCGATGCGCCAGGAAACCAGCCCACGCACCCAAGGGTCTGCGGCATTTCAAGGGGACGCAAGTCCCCTTGAAACGACTAGCTGCCTGAGATAACCTGGCAGGTCACCGTCTTGTCCAAACCAAGCGAATTGCCAGCTGCGGCTGGCTTCATCAAGTAGGAGACATCAGCATAACCAATACTTGATATTGTGTAGGTGGTTCCCTCAGTCAGCTTTCCGAATGTAGCAATCCCACCCGTCGCAGTAGTTACAGTAGTTATGTCCGTGCCAGTCCTAGCGGTAACATCGACGCCGTTGACAACGCTAAACGCGGTCGAGTCTCCCGAGCACACATTCCGCACAGTCACAGCCAGCGAAGACGCGGGTGTAGACGTGGGCGTCACAGCCAGCGGCACAGGCAATGAGCCCCCGTTGCTATCGCACAGCGTCGCCACCTGCAAGGTGTTGATGAGATTGCCGCTCTGGTAAACCGCAACCGTCACTGCACCAGCCGGCGCTGAGCCAATGGACACGACCTGGCTGGTTGCGGTTGCGGTTGCAGGAAGAGTGATTTCCTTGCTCCAGCCACCGCTGTCCTTGGTGATGGTGAAATCGAGTTTATTACCGTTTGCACCAGAAATCGTGAGCGCTGCACTGGGGCAAGACTGGGTCGTCGTCAGAGTCTCTCCAAGGCTGAAGTAGGTCAGGTGGTCCGTGGCGAACGTAGCGGGGAAGGTGTTGTTGCTGGTGTCAAGTGCACCGAGGGTGCCCTTCACAATCGTGCCATTGGTCAGCTTCAGCACACTCCAGGCGCCGGTCACCGAGTCGTAAGACCAGACCGAGATGAGGTCCCCCGCCTTCAAGGCCAAGCCAGTCGCCGGGTTGATGGTTCCGTTCGGGACCGGAATCGTCACGCTCAGAGGTTTGTCGAAGGTCTTGGCCTGGGTGACCGTTCCATTCGCCGCTGTAGAAGCCACCTCAATCGACGCAAAGCCGGCGGTGACAAAAACTGCGGGTGTGGCGAGGGCGGTGCCGGTCGCGTCTTGGCTCATCGTGAACCCTCCCGGAAATACGGCCAGTGAATTGGAGGTCACGGCGTTGTTGTAGGTGACACTAACGGTGGTGGTGCCGGCCGGCAGCGTCACTGTCTTTGCTGCGTCGGCATAGACTGTCGTAGTAGCCGGGACGGCCACAGTGGCGCTGCCCAGGTTGACCGTTGCGCCATTGACCACTGCAGTGGATGCCGGTGTCGTGTTGGTGGTGACCGTGGACGGGGTGACGCCGGCCGTCACTACAACAGGCGCCGTGACCACAGTCACACTCGGTGGCGGCGCACTGACTTTGACCAGCGAAATGTCGACGCCGATCCCGGTCGTTGAACCGTCAGTCTTGAGATCGGTACTCTTGATCACCACATCGTCACTGGAGGTTACGAAGCCGTTTGCGCTAGCGACCACGCGCAAGGTCATCTGGCTTGGCACGGGTGTTCCGGGCTTGACGTAAATCGTCAACAGGCCGTTGGAAGTGGTCAGAGGGCCGGCGAAACCGTTGGTGGCGTTGTAGAGTGAAACACTGTTGAAGTCGACCACCTTGCTGGCATCGGCACCATAGACCGAGACGGTGACTACGGCGGGGGCGACCGGGGTCACTGGTGCACCGGTGGCCGCATCTCTGATCACAGCCTGCAGGGCCACGCCTGGCGCAGTGACGACCGGTGGCGGCACTACCACAGATGGTGTCGGACTGGCGGAGCCACCAAAACAGCCGGACAGCGCGAGGACTGTTGCAACGGCGAGTCCGCAAAGTGATGCTGTACTTGTTTTCATCTGTTACAACTCCTAGGTTAGGGAATTTCTGGGACAATAAGGTCGCACTATATCCTGCTTCGAAAGCGTTGTCTTGATTCGACCGTAGAATTTTCGCGGAGTGCGTCTTTTCTTCAACAAAATCGTTGACCTTTTGACATCTACGCCTCACACACAACCAAAATGAATACCACCAAGCGCCAGTCAGTTTTGTGGGCCGGGTGCCTGATTTCGGCCACTTTGAGCACAGGGGCTTTGGCCCAGCTGGCCCCGGGCGGCTTCACCAGTGCCATCAACTCTCCGACCGCCGATGTGCTGAGCCCGGGCACGGCCAACGGCTCCTGGAACAACAGTATTCCTGAGAAAGGGCGCAGCACGCCAGCCGTTGGCAGTTTTGGATCCGCCAACCTGGGCTTTGGTATCTTGCCAGGCCTTGAAGTGGTGGGGCGCCTGGCTTACGAGGGCGACCTTCATTGCAACCAGTATTTGGTGAGCCCGCCCTGCAGCGGCGTGCGCGATTTGTCGGCCGGCGCCAAGTACCAACTGCCTCTGCGCTTTGGCTGGGACACGCGGCTGGCTTTTGGCGCGGCGGACGTGGGCGGTGCGGCGACCAATTTTCGGAGCTATTACGGGGTGGCCACCTCGTCGATGGGCGCTTTTGACGTGACGCTGGGATACGGCCGCGGCAACCACGCCTACTCGGCGGTGGATGGCGTGTTTGGCAGTACTCAGGTGTTCCTGTCCGACAACTGGCGAGCGCTGGCCGAGTACGACAGTCGCGAGTGGCGTGCCGGCATGCGCTATGCACGCGCGCTGACGGAACAGCTTTCGCTGGAACTGGGTGCCAGCCGCAAACTGAGCAACCGCACCGAGCAGCAGGCCTGGCAGGCCGGACTGGGACTTACTTTCAGCTTTGACAAGCACTCTTTTAACGAGGGTATGCGCAAGACGGGCACCATGACCTCGGCGGCTGCGCAGGTGCCCGCCGTGCCGCTGGCACCTCCGGATGCAATACCAGTGCCAACGCCGCCGGCGCCAGCCATGGCATCCGCACAGGCGGTGACGCCGACGCCGGCAGCAGTACCGTCCAGCGCAGAACCGACCGCGACACAGGCGCGCAGGGCCGAGGCTCTGGCAGAGCGCCTGCGCCGTGGCGGCTTCTCGGCAGTGTGGGTGGGCTTTGATGACGCACACAGCTGGGTGGTACAGGCAGAGCCCCTGACCTGGCGCAAGAACCGGCTTGATGCGCTGGGCGTGGCGCTGGCCCTGTGGCAAAAGCACGCCCAGACTGATGAGCGTCTGCAACTGACACTGAGCTACCTGCAGGACCCGGTGCTGACGGTCAAGACCAACGCAGCATGTCTGGTCAAGTTCGCCGAGGGCAACTGGTGGTGCGATGGTCAGGCCGCGATGACGATTGACAACGGGCAGTCGGGGCGGTCCCCGAGCCTTGGCTGGGCGGTGGCACCGGCCTTGATCTCGCACTGGGACAAATTGCAGCCCCAGTTTGAGATCGGCCCGGTGTTGCGCCAGCACGTGGGGAACGAAGTCGGGCTCTACAGTGCCTCCGTCGGCCTGGACCTGGGCTGGGAACTGGCGTTGGGGCGCGGCCTGTTGTGGCAGGGACAGTTTACGGTGCCGGTGGTCAACACCGACAACTTTGACAGTGACAAGGCGTTTGGCAGCGAGCGCGTGCGAAGCGGCATCGAGAGCAGCTTTGTGTCCTACCAGCAGAGATTCGGACCCAGGCTGTGGGCGCAGGGCAGCGTGGGTTATGTTCAGCACAACGACTATGGCGGCCAGCTTGACCTGGCCTGGCTCAGCCCCAAGGGCGGCCTGCGCCTGAGCGCCATTGGCGGTTATTACGTCGGCAAGGACGCCTCTGGCCTGACCAGCGACACAGTCAGCCATCCGATCGGGTTGGCGGCGGCGCGCTGGAGCGTGATCGATGGGCGCTGGATGCTCGAAGCTCAGGCTGGCCAGTTCTATAACCAGGACTCTGGCATCCGGCTGGCCAGCCATCACTGGTTTGGCGACAACCGCCTGACGCTGTACTACCGGGACACCCAGTACAACGGCTCGATCGACACGGGCCGTGTCAAGTACGCTGGCTTTGAGATCAGCATGCCCATCGGTGAGCGAGCAGCCACGATGGTTGGACCCGCCACCGTACGGGGCCTCGACCAGTGGGTCTATGGCTTGGGCTCGCGGGTCGGCAATTCAATCAACTCCCTTAACGCCGGCTACGGCGTGATGCCCGTGGTACGGCATGGCCTCTTGAGCGACACACTTGACTACGACCGTGCCGGCATGACCGACATCATGGCCAACATCTACCGCGTCCGCGCCATGCTACGCCAGCAGGCGGACCAACCCTGAGCGAAGGCGAGGCCGCAAGGAAGCTGAGTTTTAGGACAAAAAAACGGCACCCGAAGGTGCCGTTCGTTCATGCCGCGAGGCGCGAAGGCGATTAACGCTTCTTAGCGGCGCTGGTGGCGGCCTTGACAGCCTGGCTGGTCATGCTGGTGAAGTTGGCTTCAGCCATTTCAGCAGCCTTCTTGGCCGAACCCTTGGCGGATTCGATGGCATTCTGGCTGGCGCTCAGGGCTTGCTTGAAGGCGGCAACTGCGGACTCAGTGCCGACCGGTGCGTTCTTCGACAGGTTTTCCACGACACCGCTGAAGGCGTCTTGTGCTTCAGCCAGTTTGGCTTCAATGGTCTGTGTCAATTCGGCGTTGGCTTCAGTGGTGATGGCGTACACATGGCGACCATAGGCAACTGTCTTTTCGGCGGCCGGCTGCAGCAGGCTGCTTTGCAAGGCGAATATCTGCTGTACGTCTTTAGCGCCCAGAATGGCCTGGAATTGGCTGAACGCATCACCCAGGACAGCCTTGCTGGTGGCCATGTTCAGCTCAACCAGTTTTTCGAAGCCGGCGTAGGCGTTTGTTGTCAGGACTTCCAGCGCTTGTGCGTTAGCTTTGTTGTTGGTGGTGAATTGTTCGGCGTTGAAGTTCATATGGGATACCTTGAAAAGTTTGACTGAGATTCGAAACTGCCTGAATGCAAATTATGTTGCAGTGCAGCATTGAGCGAATTATAAGGAAGAACCCGCTTCCCGGTAGCTTTATGTTGCGGTGCAGCAATCATTAGAGGCCCAGGTCTAACGCGAGGGATTCGGGCGTCGGTCGACGCGACCCGATGACGCTAAAACCAGCGTGCATCGCCTATACTCTGCCTGTACTTTCCGGCTGCACGGCCGTTAGAGGTACAGCATCAAAGATGCGGGTGTAGTTCAATGGCAGAACGGCAGCTTCCCAAGCTTCATACGAGGGTTCGATTCCCTTCACCCGCTCCAAATATCAGATTTATCAGGTATAAAACAGCCTCAAAACCCGCCTTTTTCACTGGGGAGCGGGTTTTTTTGTTGTCTCACTCGGATTTAATCAGCTCTGAACGCAACGGCGCGAGCGCCATCGAGTTGGTGCAACGACTGCTCGCCGAGCAAGCCTCCTACCAGCGCGAGCGCTCCTTGCTCAATCGCGTGGCGCAGGCCAAGCTGCCCTGGCAGTGGAC
>CAIXNB010000138.1 GCA_903920695.1 uncultured beta proteobacterium | reverse complement strand
GCGTCAACGACGGCCTTGGTGGCAGTTGTGTCGGAAAAAGCAGAGGTTGTTGCACGCACAAGTGCAACGGTAGAGGAAAAAGGTGACTGTGTTCAGTAATTTCTGCATTGACCTATGGGTTCACCGAATCATTACAACTCGGGAGCCCCACTGATTCTTCAACTCGTCAAAGCCGTTCTCGCAGTCGCAGCGATCCCGGTAGAGTTGCCCGATGGCGCTGAGCCCGTAGTCAACGTCGGTCACCAGAACGGTGTATTCCCACAGTTGGCCGACCTCGGACTCGACTACATCAAGATGCACCCAAGTTACATCCGCGGCATTGCCAGCAACGAAGGAATCAGGAATTTCTCAAGGGCCTGTGCAAGATGGCGCACGCCATCGGCATCACCGTGCTGGCGCTGGGCGTGGAGAGCAAAGCCGACCTGCCGCTGCTGGCTGCGCTCGGCTTTGACGGGGCGACGGGGCCGGGGATTGGCTAAGCTGCGAGACAGCCATCTACTGCGTCACCAGTTCCCGCCAGGAAACCCGCCTCGTCGCGGCGGCGGCACCAGTTCCCAATATGAACCTATGCGTTTTTACCACGGGTGCGCCCGACGACAGTCGGAACATATCAATCACCTTGCCGGTTGACAACTGCGCAGTCTGGGGTGCAGTGGCTATACCCAGGCCAATCGTACTGGCAATGACATCAGTCGCGCCAACAACCCCACCCGACAGGTAGTTCAACATATAGGAAAACGACGGAAGTTCCGTCGAGTTGGGATCGCCGCAGACCGCCGATGTCGATGCGACCGGCACACTGGTCGAAAAGGCCAGTGTGCCAAAGACAAGCTTGGGGTCCGTGAAATCGATCTCATTGGAACCGGCAGGAAAATCAACAAGCCAACCGTTCTTGCTGACGATACTGTCACTGGCCGTCGATCCGGTATTGAGGGAAACAGTCCTGACCTGGGTCCCGGCGTCACAAATATCAATAGCTGTTCCGGCCGGGCAAGTTCCGTCTAGCGCTGTTCTCTTAATGAACGAGCTGTCAGCCCGGATATTGGTGTACGCAGTCGATGTCACGTTATCCTTGACACCATAAAACGATTGTTGCTGGGAGTTGCCGACATCGGTCGTGCCGAGGTAACGACCTGTTCCCACAAACACAATCGGCGTCCCGTTGAAGGTCGTCACTTGCGGTCGTGCTGTGATCGGTTGCACGGCGCCTGTCGAGTCCTTGAAAGTAGCCAGCAACTGCTTGCTAAAGCTGTTGGCGCCAGCCGTCTCGATATTGAAACGCCAGAGATTACCAAGCAGGTCACCGCCATAGACACGCTTTGTCACATTGTCTGCTCCAGCCTGCGCGATGATGCGTGCCAGGCCACTGGGGCCAGTGACATTGGTAGAAATGGTGCTGATCTTGGCCCCAGTACTAGCGTTCAGAACATAAAAATAACCTTTTTCATCGCCGCTGGAGGTGACGCAATTTGCTGATGAACTGCGAGCGCAATTGTTGTAGCCCGAAGTCACCAACACAACCCACCGGCCGTCATCAAGCTTCGTTATTTCTGGATTGCCAAAGGTGTAGCCCATATTCCCATCGGTGAATTCCCACAGCAGTACCGGTGTTGTCGGGTTAGTGATGTCGAGCGCGTAGTAGCCGGTACCGCCACCATTCAATCCGCCCACCAGAATGGTTTTCCATACCCCATTGATCAATGCATCGCCTGATTTGGGTGTGCCCTCCACAAAATACTGGTGCTTGTTGGCGTAATTTTTGTCAGCCAGCGTATAGAGTCTGGGCAGGACGAACGAAGGGATGTAGGCCCACTTTTCATCACCAGTTGCCGCATCAAACGCGTGCAACATGCCATCATTCGCCGCCGCGTAGATTACGGCGCTGCGACCTGCCTGTGCTGTCTTAAATGCCGCGTATCCAGCATCAGCATAAGTCTTGTTGGGCGCGCCAACGTATTGGGGCTGCGCTGACACGATATCACCCAGTACGTGGGCACGATGCCTGAAATACTTGGCAGCGCTGGTTACGACACCTTCTTCATTGCTGTGATCGCCCCGCAAAAAATTGACCAAGGGCTCGCCAGCCGCACTGGCGCTGACACAAGTTGAACCTGAAACACATAGCTGCGACAGACCGGTGAGCTGATTCGGGTAATCTGGCGGCGAAGTTGAAATGTTAGATGTCTGAAAATAGCCCTTCGCCGTTACGCTCAAGGTTCCCCAGGTAAACAAGACAAGCCCGCCGGTGTCCTTGGTGTAAATATTTCGGTCGGTATAGGTCTTCGCGTCAAGCAGCGTCTGCGCCGACCAGTCATAGGTTGCGGACACCGGATTCAGCGGGTCGTAGGCCGCCACGCTGCCGTCAACCAGGCTCATGGTCTGCTTGATCAATTCACCGGACCACTCCACCGACTTAAAGTAGGAGCTGAACTGCTTGTCATTGGCCGATGTGATTTTCGGATTGGTGGTCGCCGCTGCGGCTGCGGTACCCGGTTTTGGCGTATTGATGATGACGTTCAATGAACTTGAGAGCGCATCTTTTAGAGTGCTCGGATCCGTCGCGCTGAAATAGTTGCCATGTCCGTTTATCGCGGCATGCCAAAGGTCATCAATATTCTCAATCTTGTCGGATCCGGGCGTTGGCCAATTGCAGGGAGAGCCTGTCGTACCCCATGTGCAATTGGTCGCGCCCCGTAGGGTACCGTTCAGTACATCGAAATAATCACCCGATGTGTCAGACGGGTAAGTGGGAGAAAAAACCATTTTCCCCCGCGCACCCAGACCCAGAGTGAAGGTGGTCATGTGCTGCCAAGTCGCGGTGTCAAGCCCATTTGGCGGCACTTTATTGGGGGTGCACAGCGCACTGGCCGTGGTCGCCGGGGAGATGATCGGGCCAGTGCAATTGCCCAGTGCGCTGGTTCGCAGGTTGGTGTTGTAGTAATAAGCCGCCACATCAGCCAGGGTGTTTGATGTGCCGCCCGAGGTGCTGGCTGAGCAAGTCGTTGTCGTGTAGTTGTTGCTTGAATCAGCTGCTGCAGCTGTACAACTGATGGCGGCCGTCGGTCCGGTTGTTACGGTATTGCAGGTAGTCGTCACATAGTTATTTCCTGAACTGGGTGAAGCTGCGCTACAGGATGCAACCGGGACAGCAGTGCTGACAGCAGTATTGCTGCAAGTCGTTTGGATCCAGCTATTGCCGGAAGCCGCTGGCGTAACGCAACTCGACCCCAGACTCGCGGTGCAACTGCAACTGGCCACCGCGGTTGGCCCGGTGGGAATAGTTTGGCAAGTGGTCGTCTGGCCGGTGCTGTTGGAAATCCCGCCGGGACTGGGAGCGCAACTACTCACTCCGACCCATCCCGTGTCTGTCGTATTACAGGTAATTGTTTGACCATTTGCATTAACGCCCCCCGACGGCGTGCACGACGAGGCACTCACTAGACCAGTGTCTGTGGTGTTACAGGTAATTGTTTGGCCATTTGCGTTGATGCCATTAGAGGGCGCGCACGATGGGGCACTCACTAGGCCTGTGTCAGTTGTCGGGCAGCTAATTGTTGGACTAGCCCCTGACGCGGATGCAGTGCAGGACGAAGAATTGACTACCGTAATCAACAACGGGTCGGAATTACAAGTTACCGTTTTGCCATTTGATAGAGGGGATGCAGTGCAAGACGCAGTGTTCACCCAATTCGAGTCTGTAGTATTGCAAGTAATTATTTGACCGTTCGAATTCACCCCCCCCGAGGCGATGCACGACGAGGCACTCACAAAGCCCGTGTCAGTGGGAACGCAATAAGGTCTACTTAAACTGCTAGTGCCACCGGTACAGTCAAAATTCACCGATTGACAATTGGTACCACTTGCGGTCCCACATTTCTGGAACTGAACCGTTCGCTTTTGGATTTGTGTGGTCCGCGTCTGAAACTGTTGTGTCCTCGTTTGTTGCTGCACAATACGTTTCTGAATTTGCGTCGTCTGTGATTGGATCTGCGTCACACGCTGCTGCAATTGGCTGGTATTGCGAATCAGACTGGTCTGGCTTTGCTGGATCTGGCTGGTACTCTTGCGATAGCTCGTCAAGCCATCGTTGTAAGGACGTGGCAAGGTGCCATCCTGGTTGTCCATGGTCGAGCCGTCGAGCTTTTTGACATTGCTGCTTGTGCCGTTCCAGAAACCATCGGTCGACAGGATGGTGTAATTCTGTTGGCATGAATACTGGAGCGGATCGGTGATCGTTAGATTGGAAAGGGCTGATGGTTTCTTGCCGGCATAGATTTGCCCCGCATAAGCGAGTGCCTCACGCAGCGGCGTGGTACTTCCTGGTGTAATGCCGTAAAGCTTTGAATACCAACTCGTCTTTTGATCGCTGTCAAAGTCAGTAATATTGAGAAATTTTGAACTGGAATTGCCGTTGATGGTCATGAAACCAACACGAAAATGCTGATCCAACGTCTTGAAGGCTTGCCCAGATGCCGACTTCATCATCAGCATGCGGGTACGGTAGTAGCTGTACCAGTTGGCGAAATTAGTGGCCTCAGCTGATGCGGAAGTCACTGTTACCTTGGTAAACAAGGTGTTGACAGCATGGGTACCGTCCACTTTAGTCGTGGAATCAAACGCGCTGTTGCATTCCTTGTAAAAAATGCCATTCGTGTTGTAGTAATCCTTTTGCTTTTCCGTTGTCTGGTCCCCCGTGTAAACGTAGTAATAGGCAGCCTGCTGGCTGTCATTGGAATTAACATTGTTGCCGTCGTTCACGTAGGCTTGAAAATGGTCACGCAAATCAGTCGTGCCTGAACTTGTTTTAAAGCCATTTACCCATGCGCCGGTGAAACTGGCGTTTTGGTAAGAGTTCCCTACTGCATCAACCGGCGGCGCATAGGTGAGGGTCGGGTTGTAATAAACACCGTTACATTGACTGCTGGGTAGACCATATTTACCGGCAAAATCGCCAGCGTTATCGGGCATGTACAACCAGTCCATACTGCCGGAGTCGTCGAGCACAAACATCACATTCGGTTTGACCTCGGTTGTCGATGTTGTCGCCGTGAAAATCGGTGCTGGCGCCACATCGGTCACCCCTGCCACAGCGCCATCGCAACAGGCCCAGACGAGAGACAAAGCGATGATCGAAGATCGGAAATGGGCTGGCGATAAAGTCTTTTTCATGACTATCCTTGTTGGTGCATGCAACTTGCAGCGCTTTTCACATCGCGACAACTGATTGGACAAAACTGACGGTATTGCGCGGCCCTGTGACGCGCACTGTGATGCGGTAATAGACGGCTGAACTGATGGCGACAGCGTCAAGCACATCCTCACCTGCACCCTCGTTATTGCCCGAATTGGTGATGGCAGAACCTGCGGCTGGTAATACGGCGCAACCATTGCCAACCGCTGTGCCCGTGTTGCTGCACAAACGTTGAATCACGAAGCTAACCGTATTGCCCGCCGCATCGGCCACACCGGGTGAGGCCGTACACGCGCCACCCGCCACTGGCAAGAAACAAATTCCCGAGGGCGCAAACAGATTCCAGAATGCCTCGCCCGTCTGGTTTGCTGCAATCACCGGGGTTGATGCTGTATAGCCCGCAGCAGGGATGTTGCTGTCGAGCGTGCCAGCTACGGCATTTCTGGTTTCAAGCCAGGCAATAGCCGACTCCACGGCCGCATCAGACGAATGGACGCCGGCTTGCTGGAACGCCATATTGCCTGCGATCAGGTTCGTGGTGTCCATCGAGCGCATCAGCATCAGGCCGCCCAGCGTCATCAGCACCAGGATAATCAGGGCAAAAATCATCACCATGCCCGACTGAGCGCGCCGAACTCTGGCTTGCATTGCACACGGAAAAGATTTACCTAGCATCCTGTTACCCTGCCCATCCAGGCAATATTGCGCAAGGGTGCAACGGTCTGAAACACCTTGTAGCGATAGTTTTGCCATGCTGTGTTACCTGTCAAATCAATGGGCGCATTCGCACTACCGTCCCAAACTGGCGCGGCTGTTGTCGCCGCCGCCGCGGGCTGCGCGCTGCGCGCCACCAGCGCCAGACGAAGCGCCGAAATTCGCACCCACCCACAAGCTGTAGTCGGTGTGGTCTGGTCGTAGACATCAACAGCGCCGTCCATTGCGCCGGCGGCAGCCGTATCACGCCCATACTGCGCGCGCAGGCTGACAATATTGCTGCCTATCGGCACCCAAACCGCTGCATCACCGACACTGCCCGTTGCGCCACAATTGCTGATGGAGTAATCGCATACGGTCAGGTTTCCGCTGCGAATGGCATAGGCCATCACCCTTGGCATGCGCTGCCCAAAGTTAAAAACCGTGGGGTACAGCGGCATCACAACCGCCGGCAACACCTCACCGGTGCCGGCAGTGACCGTGATGCTTGGCGCAGCAATCGATGCAACCTGCGTCAGCGTCAACGAAGGCGTTAGCGGCGCAGCGGTTGTGGCGCAAGTCCGTATAAACGGCGCCACAACCACCCAGTCATTGACAGCAAAGGCAGCGTTGGTCTGAACCGTAAACTGATCAGCGGCAGGCGCCGCTGTGATCAGATCACCCTGCGGTGAACCGTCGGTGTTGGCATACACCACCAGCAAGGTGTCGGTGTTGGTGTCGCCGGCCGGAATGGAAGCATGGTTGATCGTCACCGGCGCCATGGCCACCAGCGTCACGCCGGCGCGCAACAGTAAGTTACAACCCAGGATCCTGGTGTCAGCAATACCAAAACCGGCCATGCGGACCTCGCGCTGCACGGCGTAGAGCGATACAACGCCTTCATTCATGGCGTCGTTGCCGCTGGTACTCACGCGCTTATTGGCTTCAGACATGGAAAAAACCTGAACCATGATGAGCACGCCGAACAAGCCGATGGCCATGGCGATCATGAGTTCAATCAGGCTGAATCCATGGTGGCATTGCTGCCGAGTGCGGGTGATTGGCAACATATCAGCCTCCAATTTGCGCGGTGGCAACATAGCTATGTTGGACCGCCTCGTTTGGCGCCTGCCAGAAAATGGTGATCGTGACCAGGCTGCTTGGCAGACTCAACGCCGACACAGCGGCCACCGGTGCGACAACTACCAACGGCGGATTGCTTTGCGCGCCCGGCAAAATCTGCAGCACGGTCCCAGTTGCCGGCGCAGTTTGGTTACCGCCACCCCCGGCGCCGCCCCAAGCCCATGCCTGGTAGGACGCACCACTGGTAGGACTGTGGAAAGCCGCCTGCAGAGTTGCCTGAGTGCGGTCGCTGGCCCACATCTGCCCGATCAACTCGTTGGCCAGCAAGCCGGCTTCGCTTCGGTACTTTGCATCGGATGATGCATTGACGGCTGATGCCTGCAAGCCAACAATGCCCAGGATGCCAACGGAAAAGATAAGAACCGCGACCAGAACTTCAATCAGCATCGAGCCTCGTTGCCGGGCGCCTCGCACCGTATGGGGTATTTTTTTCATGGTGAATCCATTAGCAGCCGCGCGGATCGGTGCTGGCAAAGGCCGGATCGCACATGCGAATCCGACCGCTGGTAGAAATATCGACCCGCAGGCATCGCATCGGCCCGCTGGGGCTGGCGCTGACACAGGCGCCGCCAGTGGGGTTGCTAATGTTGATGCTGATCGTATTCGCCGGCACTGGCGAGACACGGCCCAGAGCATTAAAAACAACCGTTGATTGACCGGCCGCAATCACGCTATTGCCAGAGCCTTCGGTTGCCGCGCGCATCTCGATGATGCGCGGCGCCGGATTGTTGGTCGTATCGCTGGCTGGAAAAGCATCGTCAATGGGTGCACTGGCACACAAACCGCTCGGGTCATCCAGACTGATAACCCAATTGGCACTGGTTGTTGACAGCGCACAATTGGCGCCGAGCGACGATGTCAACTGAAAACGAACCACAGTATTGCGCCGCACCGCATCGGCACGCGCCAGTTGCAGCCCGTTTTGAATCGCGTCGGCGGTGCTGCGAATCTGGGAGTTTTGAATCCATGTACTGAAGTTGGGCATGGCCAGCCCTGCCAGGATGGCAACGATGGCCACTACAACAGCAAGTTCCAGCATCGTGACACCTAATTGCAAAAAACTATGCCCAGTGCGACGGGCAAGCGGCTCGCCAGCATCACCGGGTTTCAAACTCAGCATATGCCACCCTTATTGGTAACCCAGCAGGCGGCATTGGCATTCCATCCACTAGGCACCGCCGTAGTGGCTTTTACATTTTGCTGATTGATTGTGTAAGTAAAGCCGGCCATTGAAGCCTTGCCGGCAGCTTGCAGCGTGTAAGCGCTGGCCGTATTGACGCTGCAGGAAAAATCGAAGTACTGGCTCGTCGTCGAATCGGCTGCACAAGCAGGCGCAGACGCATAGGTACGGTTATCCTGAAAGAACTGCTCCAGCAACACCCGCTTGTTGGCCAGATTGGAAGTGGCATCCGGTATGTGGCCTCTGATGACATAGTCCTGATACGAAGGCAGCGCAACCGCTGCCAGAATGCCAATGATGACAACCACAATCATCAACTCAATGAGCGTGAAGCCTTGCGCAAGTTTTCGTTTGAACATGTGAACCCCGTAACGCTATCCAATGAACCCCGTAGTGCGGGATGATTAGCGCTGCAGCAACGCGGTATTCCAACCCTAGCGGCAGCTTCAATTTCATCTTATAGAGACGACGTCGTATTGGGTAGTTGGGGCTGACGGGCGGTGGGTTGGGGGCGATGAGTGGCGGGGTGGGTGACGTTGTCGCAACAACCTAACTGGATACCGCTCAAAAAACAGGCGCCCTACAGCGCCTGTTCCTAAATGTTCCACCCAACCACCACTAAACACCGGTATAGGAATGATCCGTCGTCAGTTTGCGGATGATGCTGGCCAGACTTTCGTGGATAGAGCCGTAACCCTCCAGTACGATCGACTGGTGCATGCCCTGCGGCATCCGTGATGTTGAGCGAAGTAGCCGCAGCAGTTTGCACCCCAACTATTGCTGCGCCAGCACTGGACAGCAAATCATTGATCTGCAGCACATCGCCCGGGGCAAAGTCCTTCACAGTATCCACCGCCGGGGCTGCCGTTGTTCCCGCGTCAGCCAGATGCCAGACAAAGGTGTCAGCACCCGTACCCCCGAATAAGGTATCGTTGCCGGAACCGCCAGAGGTAGTGTCATTGCCTTCCTGGCCATAAATGGTGTCGTTACCTGCGCCACCGTTGATGACGTCATTGCCCCCGGTACGGCCGCTTTCCGTTGCAAGCTCGAGCTCGGCCAGTGGCACATTGACCGGCGCGTCACCCAGTTCGGGGTAGGCAATGCGGGCCTGATCGCGTGCTTCATTGAAGCCCAGCAAAACACAGGCGCGCTCGTCGCGCATCAGCAAAACCGCCGGCAACAAAGCGTCCTTGAGTTGCGTCAAAGGGCAACTCACCAACTGACTGCTGAGGTGGGCGCGCCGCGCCGCGCGGCGCGGGCAAAGAGGCCTGGTGTCAGACGGCCGTTTTCGGCCGGCAGACCGGCCATGAGGGCATCACGGGTTGGCAATTCGCCGTGCGAGTGCGCGACAATCTGCAGGCACTGCAGCAACTCATCGGCACTGTTCTTTTTTGCGGCCGCAACGACTGGCGGGCTTTCGCTGTTTGACATGCACGGCCTGCTTCTTTGAAATGTTTGTCAATTCAGTGTAACAAACACTCACGCCGCGTGCATCCAACCGGGGCGGTCGAAACCGCCCGTTGCCAATTACTTCTTCTGGCGATAGCGACGCAGGGCCGCGATTTGTGCCGCCATGACGGCCAGTTCTGAAGTGGCCTTGGCCAGATCGATATCGGTCTTGGCGTTCTTGATGGCCTCTTCGGCCGCTGCCTTGGCGGCGTTGGCTTTTTCATCGTCCAGATCCTTGCCGCGAATGGCGGTATCGGACAAAACAGTGACGCAGTCCGGCTGCACTTCGAGAATGCCGCCAGCGACGAAGATGAATTCTTCGCTGCCGTCGGCCTGCTCGATGCGCACCGAGCCAGCCTTGATGCGCGTGATCAAGGGCGTGTGACGCGGGAAAATACCCAGCTCGCCGGCTTCGCCGGGCAGAGCGACAAAGCGCGCTTCGCCTGAGAAGATGGATTCTTCGGCGCTGACCACATCGACGTGGATGGTGTTCATGGGGTCACCCTAATCAGTTGGGGACAGAACTTGTCGCTGCACGACGGCGGACTGTCCCGCAAGGTTATTAAATTTTCTTGGCTTTTTCGAAGGCTTCGTCGATCGTGCCAACCATGTAGAAGGCCTGTTCCGGCAGGTGATCGCATTCGCCGGCAACAATCATCTTGAAGCCGCGAATGGTCTCGGCCAGGCTGACATACTTGCCGGGCGAGCCAGTGAACACTTCAGCAACGTGGAACGGCTGAGACAGGAAACGCTGGATTTTGCGCGCACGGGCCACCGCCTGCTTGTCTTCAGGGGCCAACTCATCCATGCCCAGAATGGCGATGATGTCGCGCAGTTCCTTGTAGCGCTGCAGCGTGCCTTGCACGGCACGTGCCGTGTTGTAGTGATCTTCGCCGACGACCAGCGGGTCAAGTTGGCGGCTGGTGGAGTCGAGCGGATCAACCGCCGGGTAAATACCGAGCGAGGCAATGTCACGGCTCAGCACCACGGTGGAGTCCAAGTGGGCGAAGGTGGTGGCGGGCGACGGGTCGGTCAAGTCATCGGCCGGCACGTAAACAGCCTGGATCGACGTGATAGAGCCAACCTTGGTCGAGGTGATGCGCTCTTGCAGACGGCCCATTTCTTCAGCCAGCGTCGGCTGATAACCCACGGCGGAAGGCATGCGGCCCAGCAGTGCGGACACTTCGGTACCGGCCAGTGTGAAGCGGTAGATGTTATCGACGAAGAACAGCACGTCCTTGCCTTCGTCGCGGAAGGACTCGGCAATGGTCAGGCCGGTCAACGCCACGCGCAGACGGTTACCCGGAGGCTCGTTCATCTGGCCGTAGACCATGGACACTTTGGACTCGCCCAGGTTCTCCAGGTTCACGACGCCGGAATCGGCCATCTCGTGGTAGAAGTCATTGCCTTCGCGCGTACGCTCACCGACGCCAGCGAACACCGACAGACCGGAGTGGGCCTTGGCAATGTTGTTGATCAGTTCCATCATGTTGACGGTCTTGCCGACGCCGGCGCCGCCGAACAGGCCGACCTTACCGCCCTTGGCGAACGGGCAAACCAGATCAATCACCTTGATGCCGGTTTCCAGCAGCTCCTGCGACGGGCTGAGCTCGTCATAGGTCGGCGCCTTGCGGTGGATCGAGGCGTGCAGTTCGGAGTTGACCGGACCGCGCTCGTCGATCGGCGTGCCCAGCACGTCCATGATGCGCCCCAGTGTTGCCTTGCCGACTGGCACCATGATCGGATGACCCGTGTTGTCGACCATCAGGCCGCGGCGCAGGCCGTCGCTGGAACCCAGCGCAATGGTACGCACGATGCCGTCGCCAAGCTGCTGCTGCACTTCCAGCGTCAGGGCCGTACCCGCCAGCTTGAGAGCGTCATAAATTTTGGGCATGCGGTCACGTGGAAACTCCACGTCCACCACGGCACCGATGCATTGAACAATTTTTCCCTGAACGGCTGTGTTCGCTTGTGTAGTGTCTTGGGCCATTTGGCTTTGCTCCAATAAATTTGAATCTTGCTTGCTGCCGGTACCGTGGGGCCTAGGCCCCGATCGCTGCGGCGCCCGAGACAATCTCGGACAGTTCTTTGGTGATCGCTGCCTGGCGCGTCTTGTTGTAGACAAGCTTGAGTTCGCCAATCACATTGCCCGCGTTGTCGGTGGCTGCCTTCATGGCCACCATACGCGCCGCGTGCTCGGAAGCCATGTTCTCGGCCACTGACTGGAAGACCAGCGCCTCGACATAGCGCACCAGCAGGTCATCAATGACCGACTGCGCATCGGGCTCGTAAATGTAGTCCCAGCCATGCTTGGTACCCGCTGCCACCTCGGCATCATGGGTCTCGGCCTGCATGCGCGCTGCTGACAAAGGCAGTAACTGTTGCAGCACGACTTCCTGTTTCATGGTGTTGATGAAACGGGTGTAAGACAGGTAGACCGCGCTGAGCTCGCCATTGGCATAGGCATCAAGCAGCACCTTGACCGGGCCGATCAGGCGCTCCAGATGCGGCTTGTCGCCGAGTTGCGTCACATGCGACACCACCTTGGCGCCAATGCGGTTGAGGAAACCAAAACCCTTGTTGCCAATGGCGACGGCCTGCACCGACATGCCTTCTGCCTGGAGTTCGCGCAGTTTATTGGTGACGCTGCGCAGCACATTGGTGTTGAGGCCGCCGCACAAACCCTTGTCGGTCGTGACCACGATCATGCCGGCGACCTTGGCGTCGTTCGATTTCATGAAAGCGTGCACGTACTCGGGGTTGGCTTCGCCCATGTTGGCAGCAATGTTGCGCACCCGCTCCGCGTAAGGGCGGGCCGCACGCATGCGTTCCTGCGCCTTGCGCATCTTGGAGACGGAAATCATCTCCATGGCCTTTGTGATCTTCTTCGTGCTCTCGAAGTTTTTGATCTTGCCGCGTATTTCCTTGCCAGTTGCCATCTAGGACTCCTTCGCTGTTACTGCAGGTGGCCTTAAGCGAAGGTCTTCTTGAAGGCAGCGACGGCAGAGTTCAATTCCGCTTCAGCGTCCTTGTCCATGGCCTGGCTGGCTTCGAGCTTGGCCAGCAGGGCCGCGCTCTTGTCTTTCAAGTAGCTGTGCAGACCGTGCTCGAACGACAGTACCTTGTTGATGGCGATGTCATCAAGGTAGCCCTTGTTCACGGCAAACAACGTGGCGCCCATCAGCGAGATCGGCAGCGGGCTGTATTGCGCCTGCTTGAGCAGTTCTGTGACGCGGGCACCGCGGTCGAGCTGCTTGCGGGTCGCCTCGTCCAGGTCGGAAGCAAACTGCGCGAACGCAGCGAGTTCACGGTACTGCGCCAGATCGGTACGGATACCGCCGGACTGTGCCTTGATCAGCTTGGTCTGCGCCGCGCCACCGACGCGCGACACCGAGATACCGGC
>CAIXNB010000137.1 GCA_903920695.1 uncultured beta proteobacterium | reverse complement strand
CGCCTCATGTCCAGAATTGCTATGGGTTCACCGTTCTTGCCCGCGTACGCCATCATTCGCGAGGTCGGTTTGCGTGACGGTCTGCAAAGCATAGCCCGCGTCCTGCCGGCCGCGCACAAGCTCGATTGGATCCGGGACGCCTATGACGCCGGCCAGCGCGAGATCGAAGTCGGCTCCTTCGTACCGGCGCGGCTGTTGCCGCAGCTCGCCGACACCGCTGAACTGCTGGCCTTTGCCAAGACCCTGCCAGGTCTGACCGCTTCCGTGCTGGTGCCGAATCTGAAAGGCGCCGAGCGTGCCATGGAATGTGAGTCGGACCTGATGCTGCTGCCGCTGTCAGCCAGCCATGCCCACAGCCTGGCCAATCTGCGCAAGACGCCCGACGAAGTGCTGGCCGAGATTGGGCGCATCGTAGCCGCCCGCGATGCCAGCGGCTCGCGCACCCTGATTGAAGTTGGCATCAGCACCGCCTTTGGCTGCACGCTGCAGGGCGCGGTGGTGCCGGCCGAAGTGCTGCGCCTGCTGCGCGCGGTACTGGACGCCGGTGTTGATCGCGTCGGTCTGGCCGACACCGTGGGGTATGCCGACCCGGCCGCCGTCTCACGTTTGTTCGAGCAGGCGTTGCCGATTGCAGGCGTGCGCCTGAACTGCGCCCATTTTCACGACACGCGCGGCCTCGGTCTGGCCAATGTCTATGCCGCGTTGCAATGCGGCGTGAAGCGTTTTGACGCCTGCCTGGGCGGCATCGGCGGCTGCCCGCACGCGCCCGGCGCCAGCGGCAATGTTGCCACCGAAGACCTGGCCTATATGCTCATGAGCATGGGCGTGGCGACTGGGCAGGATTTCAACCGGCTGCTGGCCTTGCGCGGCAAACTGGCGCAGTGGCTGGCCGGTGAATCTCTGCATGGCAGTATCTGGCGCGCCGGCTTGCCGCGCACTTTGGCCGCGACTGACAAGTCCCATCACGAATGAACTGATCGAGCAACATGAATCAAACATCCGAAACCGCAACTGCAGCGACCCTGCCGCTGGCCGGCCTGCGCGTGGTCGAATTCACGCACATGGTGATGGGGCCGACCTGTGGCATGGTGCTGGCCGACATGGGTGCTGAAGTGATCAAGGTCGAGCCGATTGAAGGCGACCGCACGCGCCACCTGCTGGGTTCGGGCGCTGGTTTTTTCCCGCTCTTCAATCGCAACAAGAAGAGCATTGCGATCAACCTGCACGCAGCCGAAGGCGCAGCGGTGGCGCGCAAGCTCGCCGCCAGTGCCGACGTGGTGCTGGAAAATTTCAAGCCCGGCACCATGGCCAAGTACGGGCTTGATTACGCCGCGCTCTCGAAAATCAACGCGCGCCTGATCTACGTCAGCCACAAGGGTTTTCTGCCAGGCCCCTACGAGCACCGCACGGCGCTCGACGAGGTGGTGCAGATGATGGGCGGCCTGGCCTACATGACCGGACGTCCGGGGGACCCGCTGCGCGCTGGCACCAGTGTCAACGACATCATGGGCGGCATGTTCGGCGCCATCGGCGCGCTCGGTGCGCTGATCCAGCGCGGCATCACCGGCCGGGGGCAGGAGGTGCAGAGCGCGCTGTTTGAAAACAATGTGTTTCTGGTCGGCCAGCACATGCTGCAGTACGCCATCACCGGCAAACCGGCGGCACCGATGCCGGACCGCATCTCGGCCTGGGGCGTATACGACGTCTTCACGGTGAAGAACGGAGAGCAGATTTTTCTGGCGGCGGTCAGCGACGCGCAATGGGCGACGTTTTGCGAGGCCCTCGGTTTTGCTGATCTGAAAGCCGACCCGCAGTACGCCAACAACAACCTGCGCGTGCAGGTACGCGCCACGCTGATCCCGCTGCTGCGCGAGCGCCTGGCCAGCCACAGCGCGGCAGAGTTGACGGCGCTGTTCGAGCGCGTCGGTCTGCCGTTTGCGCCGATTCGCAAACCCGAAGAGTTGTACGACGACGAACATTTGTTGGCCACCGGCGGTCTGGCTGACATCACGCTGCCCGACGGCGAACGCGCTGGCCAGAGCGCCAAGACCACGCTGTTCCCGTTCACCATGGACGGCCGGCGTCTGGGCGTGCGCCTGCAGCCGCCGACCCAGGGCGAGCACACGACGGCGCTGCTGTCGGCGCTTGGGTATGACGATACGATGATTGCAGGACTGCGCCGCGCCGGTGCGGTGGCGTGATCCGCATACAGCAGCCAAGAACAAAACAAGGAGTGATTGCTATGACAACACCAAGCCTGAAAATCTCCCGACGTCATGCCCTGAGTGGCCTGGGTGCGCTGGCGCTGGGCAGTGGTCTTGGCGCTGCCTGGGCGCAGGGTTCGGAGCGGCCGCTTCGCTTCATCCTGCCGTTCAGCGCCGGCTCGGGCGTTGACACCATCACGCGCGCCGCCAGCGTGGCGCTGGCGCGCGCCCTGGGGCAACCGGTGGTGATCGACAACCAGCCGGGTGCCGGTGGCGTGCTCGGCACCGCTGCCATGATCAAGTCGGCGCCGGACGGCCTGACGCTCGGCATGGTGTCGAACAACCACGTGATCTACCCGAGCGTGCTCAAGTCATTGCCCTTCGACCCGGTCAATGACATCACGCCAATTGCGGTGCTTGGCTCGACACCGATGGTGCTGGTGGTCAACCCCAACGTGCCGGCAAAGAACTTGCGCGAGTTGGTGGCCCTGTTCCACGCCCATCCCGGCAAGTACAACTACGGCTCCTCGGGCAACGGCACCATCCTGCATCTGGCAGCCGAGCTGTTCAAGGACGCGAGCAGCACCTTTGTCACCCACATTCCGTACCGCGGCGTGGCGCCTTTCCTGCAGGACTTGCTCGGTGGCCAGATCGACATGGGTGTGCTCTCGCTGCCCTCGGTGCAGACGCACATCAAGAGCGGGGCATTGCGCGCGATTTGTGTTTCAGCGCCGCAGCGCATCGCTGCTGCGCCGGACATTCCAACCGCAGTCGAACAGGGTTACCCCAAGTACCTGGTGGAAGGCTGGTTTGCCGTGATCGGACCGAAGAACCTGCCAGCGGCGCAGGTCAGCCGCATTCACGATGCCTTTGTCAGTGCCTTTGCCACGCTCGATGTGCGCGAGGCGATGGCCAAACAAGGCAATAGCATCAATATTTCAACACCTGAGTCGGCGCTCGCGATCTTTCGGTCCGAGCTGTTGAAATACGCGGCCCTGGTCAAGAAGGCCGGCGTGGTGCCGCAGTAAACGCGCTTTGCTGGTCCGAACCGAGCCTGATCTTTATGGAGAACCATCGATGAACTGCATGACACGCGCTCTGTGGCCTGTTGCGGCGCTGGCTGCTGCACTGTCACTGACGGCACAGGCCCAGACCGTAAGCGCTGCCTGGCCAGACAAGCCAATCCGCTTTATCGTGCCCTACACGCCCGGTGGCGGAACCGACACGGTGACGCGCCACATCGCCGAGCGGATCACGCAGGTCACGCAATGGACGTTTCTGGTGGACAACAAGCCGGGTGGCGGCGGCAACATCGGCATTGACATCGTGGCCAAGGCCAAGCCCGATGGTTACACCATTGGTATGGGCCAGACCGCCAATCTGGCGATCAACCCGGCGGCCCTGGCCAAAATGCCGTTTGATGCGGTGAAGGATCTGGTGCCGGTGGCGCTGGTGGCGACTGTGCCCACCGTGCTGGTGGTGCGCGCTGATTCACACTGGAGCAGTCTGGCCGACATGGTCAAGGCGGCGCAGGCCAAACCGGGTCAGATCACGCAGGCGCTTGCCGGCACCGGTACTGTCGGTCATCTTGCCGGTGAAATGCTCTCGCGCAAAGCGAATTTCAAAGTGCTCAATGTGCCCTACAAGGGCGCCGCGCCGGCCATCACCGACCTGCTCGGCGGCCAGACCGATTACATGTTTGCCACACCGCAGGCGGTGCTGGGCATGCTGGCCGGTGGCAAACTGCGCGCGCTGGCGGTGACCTCGGCCCGGCGCATCGCCGTGCTGCCGAATGTGCCGACGGTCGCTGAGCAGGGCTATATGGGCTTCGAGGCGGTGGACTGGAAACTTATCGTGGCGCCGGCCGGCACGCCGGTGGACATCGTCAAACGCCTGAATGCAGCTACTGCCAAAGCGCTGACGCAACCGGCTCTGCTGGCGATACTGGCCGACGAAGGCAGCAGCGCCATGAGCGGCAGTCCGCAGGAGGTGGCGCAGTATCTCAAGTCCGAACAGGCCGAGTGGGGCGCGGTGATTCGGGAGGCGGGCATCAGGTTCGATTGATCAATAAGCAACAAAAATGTGACAAAAATACGAATGATGTAAATTTGCGAAGAATAATAATTGATCAACGGCGTGACCGTTGACATTGGCATTCAGGGGGGTTGTTCATTGATCAAAGCTCCCAATGACCAAACCGATACGGAAATTCCTTGCCCTGGTATTTTTGCCCTTGTCAACGCTACGCTTGGCCGGACCCGACGACGCATCAAGAACCACTGAGAGGACGCACGGACGCGGGCCAAGCATCCGCAACGCCCGAAGCCACTGTCCAAAGGCTCAAGGCCGTTGCCCAAATCAATGGCGTCGGTGATTCGATTTCGACTTATCTGGCGCTTCAAAATAGTTTGCTGCATGAAAGAAACCCCTTGGTCAACACGAGCGCGGGCGGTCTTGTTGCGCTGGCTGCGACGAAAGTTCTCATGATGGAGGTCTTTGATGCGAATTTGAGCACCTCAGAGAAGGAGGTGCTGTTTCCCCTTGCGTCAGCCATGTACGCATCGGCGACGGCCAGCAATTTGTTGCTGGCAGCCTCGGCATTGAATCCGGTTGCGGTTGCGGGCGGCATCGCTGCGGGTGTCTACACCTATCAAACGCAAACAGTTCAGCCCTGGCAAGCCAGTTTGAAGTTCTATTGCAGCGAAGACAGTCGTCTGCGCAATTGCAGCAAGGATATTCCCCTCAATATGTCGTCAATCTTCGGTAACCTTTGTTAAGCACGCACGCGGTGCGGCAGGACCGGCAGCGGGGACTTGGTTCTGGGCGAGAGGGTGGTTCTGGTTGATGAGCACAGTATCAATGCCATGGCTATTTCGATCATGACCTGTGACGGATGACAAAAGCACGTACCATGAGCGATGCGGTTTGTACCCAAACCCTGCCAAGGAATATGCATGTTGACAACCAAAGCCTATGGCGCACAAAGCGCCACCTCACCGATTGCCCCGTTGCAGATTGAGCGACGCGAGCCCGGCCCCCACGATGTACTGTTCGACATCCTCTATTGCGGCGTTTGCCATACCGACATCCACATGTCGCGCGGCCAGTTTCCGCGCTCGATCTTCCCGATGGTGCCCGGCCATGAGGTCATCGGCCGGGTGACCCAGGTCGGCCGCGCGGTCAGCCGGCACAAGATCGGCGACATCGTCGGGGTTGGCTGCCTGGTCGATTCCTGCCGTGAATGTGGTGAATGCCATCACGGCGAAGAGCAATTCTGTGGCGCACGGGTTGGCACCTACAACGCCCTGGAACGCGATGGCAAGACGCCCACCTACGGCGGCTATTCGACGCGCATGACGGTCGATGAGGCCTATGTCCTCAAGATTTCACCCAAGCTCGATCCGGCAGCGGCAGCGCCCCTGCTGTGCGCCGGCATCACGACCTATTCGCCCTTGCGGCACTGGAAGGTCGGCAAGGGCAGCAAGGTCGGCGTGATCGGCTTGGGCGGTCTGGGCCATATGGCGGTCAAGATCGCTGCGGCCATGGGTGCCGAGGTGACCGTCCTGAGCACGACCGACAGCAAGAAGGCCGATGCCCAGCGCCTCGGCGCCAGCGACTTTGCCGTCACCAAAACGCCTGAAACCTTCAAGCGTCTGGCCGGGCAGTTTGACCTGATCCTCAACACGGTCTCTGCCAACGTCAATTACGACGCCTACATCGGCTTGCTCAAGCGTGACGGCAGTTTGGTCATTCTGGGCATTCCGGATGCGCCGCTGTCGTTCAATGCGTTCGGACTGATGCTCAAGCGCCGAAGTGTTTCAGCGTCCTTGATTGGCGGCATCCGCGAAACGCAGGAAATGCTCGATTTCTGTGCCGAGCACGGCATCGTCTCGGATATCGAAATCATTCGCATCGACCAGATCAACGACGCTTACGAGCGCATCCTCACGAGTGATGTTCGCTACCGTTTCGTTATCGACATGGCATCGTTGACCTAGAGATTGGACCTGAGCGGCGGGCGTTTTCTGGCATTGGTGACGACGTCAACACCCTGAAAAATCAGCGTAACAAAAAGGCTGAGTCCGTAGAATTTTGACTCTTATGTCGGTAATCTACGGTCATGGCCAAATTCAAGCAGATTGAAACCTTTGTCGCCGTGGCCACGCGCGGCAGCTTGACGGCGGCAGCGCGCGCTGAAGACGTCGCGCCAGCCATCATCGGGCGCCGCCTTGATGCGCTGGAACAGCGCTTGGGCGTCAAACTGCTGGTGCGCACAACGCGGCGCATCACGCTGACGCATGAGGGCAGTGCCTTTCTGGAAGACTGTCAGCGCCTGCTGGCCGATTTTGCCAATGCCGAGGCCAGTGTTTCGGCGGGCGGCGTCAAGGCCAGTGGTCACCTGCGCGTGACAGCGCCGGCCGGTTTTGGTCGCCGGCACGTGGCGCCGCTGGTGCCGCGCTTTCGAGAGCAGCACATGGATGTCAGCATCTCGCTGAACCTGAGCGACCGCGTTGTCGATCTGGCGGCCGAGGGTTTCGATTGCGCGGTGCGGGTCGGTGACATGCCGGATTCAAGCCTGGTCAGCGTGCGACTGGCCGACAACCGCCGCCTGTGTGTGGCGACGCCCGCTTATCTCAAGCGCCACGGCACGCCAGCGCATCCGAGTGAGTTGGCGCGCTTTGACTGTCTGGCGCTGTCGAGCGACGCGTCCCAAACCCGGGGTTGGGCCTTCACGCTGCCCGCAGGTGACGGCAAAGAACTGGTCTACCTGAAACCGGGTGGCCCGCTCGATTGCTCCGATGGTCAGGTCTTGCATGACTGGTGTCTGGCCGGCTACGGCATTGCCTGGCGCAGCACCTGGGAGGTCGAGGCCGAGATTGCCGCTGGCAGTCTGGTGGCGCTGTTGGAAGATTTCGCGGCACCGGCCAACGGCATCTATGCGCTGTTTCCGCATGCCAAGCACCTGCCGCTGCGGGTGCGCCTGTGGATCGATTTTCTCAAGCACCACTACGGCCAGCCTGGTTTCTGGCGCGCGCAATGAAGCATCTGATTCTGTGTGCCGATGACTTCGCGGTTCATGCCGAGGCCTCGCGCAGTATTGCGCAACTCTCGCAGCAGGGGCGCCTGAGCGCCACCAGCGTCATGGTGCTCTCAAAGCGCTGGGCCCAGGATGTGGCACTGTTGCAGGACCTGCGCGGACGCATCGACGTTGGCCTGCATCTGGACTGGACCAGCGAGTTTGCGCTGGCCGCCGGCCATGGCCTGTCATTGTCGGCGGCCATGCTCAAGGCCACACTGGGTGGTTTTGGCCGCGGCGCGGCGCAGGCTGCGACCTGCGCCGTGATCGAGCGTCAGCTGGATGCCTTCGAGGCGCACTGGAAGGCGCCGCCTGACCATGTGGATGGTCATCAGCATGTGCAGCAGTTTGCCGGTATCCGCGAGGCGCTGGTGCGAATCCTGGCCAGCCGTTATGGCACTCATGGGCCTATGCCCTATCTGCGGATTTCACGTGCACCGGCGGGCTGCGCCGATACCAAGAGCCGCGTCATCGCCGCTATGGGGGCGAGGGCGCTCGAAACACTGGCGACCCAGGCCGGTCTACCCTGCGCATGGGCCCTGCTCGGCATCTACGACTTTACTGGCGACCTTGATCACTACGCACGCTTGATGCAGGGCTGGCTCGCTGCGGCCCCGGCGCACAGCATCATCATGTGCCATCCGGCACAGGCCGCAACGCCCGGCGACGTGATCGGCGCGGCGCGCGCGCGCGAGTTCGCCTACCTTGGCAGCGCGGCGTTCGCTGCCGCGCTGGCACAAGCCGGTGTGCAACTGGTTCGAGCTGGCGTTGCCCAGCCCCGCTAAAATCCGTCGGTGAACACCTCCCTGAGCGAACGACAAAAATCCTGGCTGACGCTGGCCGGTCTCTGGTTGCTGCTGCTGCTGCTGGCCGCGCTGCGGCCGCTGGCGGTTCCGGATGAAGGCCGCTATGGTGAGGTGGGTCGCTGGATGCTGCAAAGCGGCGACTGGTTGACACCGCGCCTGAACGGTATTCCTTTCTTCCACAAGCCGCCTTTTCTTTATTGGCTCGAAGCGACCTCGCTGGCGAGCTTTGGCATCAACGAACTGGCGCTGCGACTGGTGCCGGCCCTGCACGTGGGGCTGATGCTGGTGGCGCTGTATCTGGCGGCGCGCACCATCGGCGGCGAGCCACTGGCGCGGCGTTGCGCCCTCGTGCTCGGTACCAGCCTGGCCTTTTTGCTCGGTGGCCAATACATCAACCACGACATGCTGGTGGCGACCTGGATTGGCGTGGCGATCTGGTGCTTTGCCTTTGCCTTTATGGCTGGCGAGAAACCCGACGCGATGCTGGCCCGCCTGGGCTTTGTCGCCTGCGCCCTGGGCATGCTGAGCAAGGGACTGATCGGTATCGCGCTGCCAGGGCTGGTCCTGCTGGTCTGGCTGCTCTGGACGCGCCAGCTGCGCAAAGTGTTGTACCTGCCCTGGCTCAGCGGCCTGGCCTTGTTTGCAGTGATTGCGCTACCCTGGTTTGTCCTGGCCCAGCAGAAGTACCCGCAGCTTTTCAATTACATGTTCATTGACCAGCAGTTCAACCGCTACACCGCCGCCACCTACAACAACCCGCAGCCCTGGTGGTTCTACCTGGCGTCGGTGTTCCTGTTGCTGTTCCCCTGGCTGTTCTTTGCCCTGGCCGGGTGGCGCCAGACCGACAAGACGGCCGGCTCGGCGGTGGCGATGCTGCCAGCTCGGCCGTGGTTGAGTCTGTGCTGGATCTGGGCCGGCGTCATCATTGTTTTCTTCTCGGTTCCGCACTCCAAGTTGATCGGCTACGTGCTGCCGGTGATGCCGGCGCTGGCGCTGCTCTCGGCCCTGGGTTGGCAGCGCAACATGGCGCAGCGCCGCCATGCGGGGCGCATCTTTGCTGTGCTGTGCGGGCTCAATGTCGGCATAGCCTTGCTGATCGTGACCCAGGTCGGCCCCGTCACGCGCGACAGTCGCACGCAGGACCTGGCCCAGGTGCTGGCCTGCGCGGCCCGACCTGGCGACACCGTCTATGTGACCGATGCCTACCCCTACGACCTGCCGTTCTACGCGCAAACGGCCAAGCCGATGGTGGTGCTGGAGGACTGGCCGCAACTGCGCCAGCGGGCGGGTGATGGCTGGCAGCGTGAGCTGTTTGAAGGTGCCGACTTCGATGCGCAGGCGGCCAAGGTGCTGCAATTGCCGGCGCAACTGGCCAGTGCCGGCGCACAGGCCGGCAATTGGTTTGTCCTGCGTTCTGGCAGCAAGACGACAGCTGGCCTGAGCGGCTGGAAGCTGTTTTACCAGGGGGCCGGCTGGTTGCTTTACCAGTCGGGCGGCGCCTCAGCGTCGGAAAGCCCAGAAGCGGCTCAACACAAAGGTCTGCCCGGCTGCAAAGACCAGCGCGGTCACTAGCGCCAGCAGCGCCGGCCAGTCCAGGCTGCGCAGCAGCAACACAAAGACCAGTTCATTGCTGGCAAAGCCGGCCAGTGCCGTGATCGCAAAGCGGCCCAGACTGGTGGCAACACTGGTGCTCGCATCCTTGAAGCTGAGCAGCCGGTGGCCGGCAAAGCTGACAAAAAAAGCAACGCAGAAACCCAGCGCATTGGCCAGTTCCGGCCACATCCGGTGCTGCGTCAGGCTAAAAACCACCAGGTGTGTCAGCGCCGCCGAGCCGCCGACTACCAGAAACCAGAAGCTTGAGGCGCTCAAAGCAAAGAGGCTTCCTGCTCGTCGTGGCGCGCCGGTGGCGCTGCTGATGCGCTGGAGTTCGGCAAGCCACGGCCTTGGCGCAGGCTAATCAGGTAGGCCGGGCGCTGTTTGACCTCTTCGTAGATGCGGCCCACGTATTCCGACAGTACGCCGATCGAGAGCAACTGGATACCACTGAAGAACATCATGCCGACAACGATGGTGGCGTAGCCGGGGACGGCGATGCCAGTGACGAAGTACTCGCCAACAACCCAGGCGCCATAGCCCAGCGCCAGCGCCGACAGCACCATCCCGACCAGGGTCAGCGCCCGCAGCGGCGCAATTGAGAACGCCAGGATGCCGGTCAGCGCCAGCGAGAGCGAGCCGCGTAGACCGAAATTGCTCTTGCCATCGGTGCGCGGTAAGGGTTGGTAATCGATGGCCGTGCTGTTGAAACCGACCCAGGCGTACAGGCCCTTCATGAAACGGTTGCGCTCAGGCAGGCTTTTCAGCGCCTCGACCACCTTGCGGTCCATCAGACGGAAGTCGCCAGCATTGGCGGGAATCTTGACGCGGTTGCCCAGGTTGACGAGTTTGTAGAACAGACCGGTGAGGCTGACCTGCAGTCCGGACTGGTCGTGGCGTGTCTTGCGCACTGCGTACACGACGTCGGCGCCCTGTTGCCATTTTTCCAGCATCGTGGGTAGCAGTTCCACTGGATGCTGGCCGTCGGCGTCCATCAGCAGCACGACTTCGCCGCGTGTGGCGTCGATGCCGGCGGTCAGCGCCGGTTCCTTGCCGAAGTTGCGCGAGAGCTTCAGGTAGACCAGTTCCCGGTGCGTCGCGCACAGGGCCTGTATGACCTGGGTTGTGTCGTCGCGGCTGCCATCATCGATCACGATCAGCTCGACGCGATCACTCATTGATTGCAGGGCGCTCAAAACGCGCGGCAACACAGTGCCTAGATTGCGCGCCTCGTTGAAGGCCGGAATCACGCAGGAAATCGAGGGAGTCAAGTGGGAACGAGGCATCATGGGATGCATCATGCCAAAAGAAAGCCCCGCCAGCGCAAACCGACAGGGCTTTTTTTAGCGTGGGACTACCTTCATTTGCTCAGGCAGTCCTTCATAAAGGCTTTGCGCGGATCGCCTTTGAGCATCTTGTCGCCGGCTTCCTTGTTGCAGGCTTTCATCTTGTCTTGCTGTGCAGTTTTTTTGGTAGAAGAAGCGGCGGCAGCCGGTGCGGCAGCGGCCGGGGCGCTGGCAGCGGCAGCGGGCTTGGCACTCAGGCAGTCTTTCATGAAGGCCTTGCGCTCCTCGCCTTTTTTGCCGGTGGCTTCCTTGTTGCAAACGGTCATCTTGTTTTGTTGCGCGGTCTTGGCGGGGGGCGCGTCGGCAGCGTGGGCGGCGCCCAGGGACAGCGATAGCGCCGTGGCGAGCAGGGTCAGATACTTCTTCATGGTGCTTCCTTGATGAGGAGTGGAGGGGGAATCCCGGACCGGATTCCAGCACATAACGCATGGGTTGACAAACCAGATGACACCGGCCTTGGCTTTTGTCGCCGCTGCGGCGAATCGGCCTCGGGCCTGAGCGCCCGTAAAATCGGGCGATGCTATCTGTAAAAATTGAATTGATCGAGGCCCTGGCGCAAACCCTGGAACAGATGTCGCCCGGCGCTGCCGAGCGCGCCGTCTTTGAGTCGCCCAAGGTCGCCGCCCATGGTGATCTGGCCACCGCCGCTGCCATGCAACTGGCCAAGCCGCTCAAGCAGAACCCGCGCCAGTTGGCGGAGCAACTGCGGCTGGCGCTGCTGGCGTGCGTCCCGTACCAGCGCTGGGTTGAGGCGATTGACATCGCCGGCCCCGGCTTCATCAACATCAAACTCAAGGCCGAGGCCAAGCAGCAAATCGTGCGCGAGGTGCTGGCGCAGGGCGCAGACTTTGGTAGCCAGCCGCGTAGCGGCCACCGCATGATGGTGGAGTTTGTCTCGGCCAACCCGACCGGACCCTTGCATGTTGGCCATGGCCGTCAGGCCGCGCTCGGCGACGCCATCTGCAATCTGTACCAGACGCAGGGCTGGGATGTGCACCGCGAGTTCTATTACAACGACGCTGGTGCCCAGATCGCCACGCTGGCCAACAGCACGCAATTGCGCGCCAAAGGTTTCAAGCCGGGCGATCCAGAATGGCCCAGTGGCGAGAATGCGGCTGCTTATAACGGCGACTACATCGCCGACATTGCGGCTGATTTTCTGGCCAAGAAAACCGTTTCGTCGGATGACCGCGAATTCACTGCTTCGGGCGATGTTGAGGCGCTTGACGACATCCGTCTGTTTGCCGTGGCCTATCTGCGCCATGAGCAGGATCTGGACCTCAAGGCCTTTGCCGTCAAGTTTGACCACTACTTTCTCGAAAGCAGCCTCTACACCAGCGGCAAAGTTGACGACGTGGTGAAGAAATTGCATGACGCCGGCAAGACCTATGAGCAGGACGGCGCGCTCTGGCTCAAATCGACCGAGTACGGTGACGACAAGGACCGCGTCATGCGCAAGGGTGATGGCAGCTACACCTACTTTGTGCCTGATGTGGCCTACCACATCAGCAAGTGGGAGCGCGGCTTTGAGAAGGTGGTCAATGTCCAGGGCACGGACCACCACGGCACGATTGCCCGCGTGCGCGCCGGTCTGCAGGCCGCCAAGGTTGGCATTCCGCTGGGCTACCCTGACTATGTGCTGCACACCATGGTGCGCGTGGTGCGTGGCGGCGTTGAAGTCAAAATTTCCAAGCGCGCCGGCAGCTATGTGACGCTGCGCGACCTGATCGAGTGGACTTCGAAAGACGCGGTGCGCTTCTTCCTGCTCAGCCGCAAGCCCGACACCGAGTACACATTCGATGTCGATCTGGCGGTGTCCAAGAACAACGACAACCCGGTTTACTACGTGCAGTACGCGCACGCCCGCATCTGCTCGGTGCTGGCGGCCTGGCGCGAGAAGGACGGCGGCGATGTCGCGAGTTTGGCGCAGGTTGATCTGAGCCCCTTGCAGAGCGCGCCGGCGCAGGCACTGATGCTGCTGCTGGCCAGGTACCCCGAGATGCTGAGTTCCGCTGCGGCAGATTTTGCGCCGCATGACGTAACCTTCTACCTGCGTGAACTGGCAGCCTGTTACCACAGCTACTATGACGCCGAGCGCATTCTGGTGGAGGACCCCGTCGTCAAGCAGGCCCGGCTGGCGCTGGTGGCAGCAACGGCCCAGGTGCTGCACAATGGGCTGGCCGTGCTGGGTGTCAGTGCCCCGCAAAAAATGTGAAACGAGATCGAGATGCAACATAGCAAGCAGCAACACGGTGGAACGGTTCTGGGCTTCATCCTGGGCTTGGTGGTCGGCATGGCGCTGGCCTTGGTCGTCGCCGTCTACGTCAATAAAGTCCCGATTCCCTTTGTCAACAAGGGGCAGACCCGCAGCCCCGAGCAGGATGCCGCTGAGAGCAAGAAAAACAAGGACTGGGACCCCAATGCGCCCTTGTATGGCAAGAATCCGGTCAAGCCAGCGCCGCTTGCCTCGGCGCCGGCCGTGCCTGCAAGTGTCGCGTCGATGCCGGCCGCCAAGGTCGAACTCAAGCCGGCAGTGACCGCCGATCCGCTGGGTGACCTGGCCAAGGCGCGCGCAGCGGGCGCGGCCGTCGAGCCGTTCATGTACTTCGTTCAGGTTGGCGCCTTTCGTACCATGGAAGACGCAGAAAGCCAGCGTGCCAAGCTGACCTTGAGCGGCGTTGAAGCCAAGGTGTCGGAGCGCGAACAGGCCGGGCGCGCCGTCTTTCGCGTGCGCGTCGGCCCCTTCGACAAGAAGGATGACGCTGACAAGACCAAGGAGCGACTCGACGCCGCCGGTCTCGAGACCGCCCTGGTGCGGGTGGCGCGTTAGTGGGTTGCGGGAACTTATAGGCGTGTTGATGCGTCTGTCACTGAGTTGGCTCAAATTTGGCAAGGCAAGAATGTTCTTGTCTTGAATTGCCTTTTTTCTGGAGTGTTTGTAGATGAAACGTCGTGATTTTTCTCTGGCCCTGGGCGCTGCGGTGACGGCCAATGTTCTGTTCGAGTCCCCTGCGTTGGCTCAGGCCAAGAGCCCGGAAGCCGGCACCGATTACCAGGTGTTGGAGAAGGTGGCCGCGGTTGAGGCGCCAGCTGGCAAGATCGAGGTGGTCGAGTTCTTCGGTTATTACTGCCCGCATTGCAACCACTTCGAGCCGACTTTCGAGGCTTGGCGCAAACGCGTGCCCAAGGACGTGGTGGTGCGCCGCGTGCCGGTCGCCTTCGACGCCAGTCTGGTTCCGCAGCAACGCCTGTTCTATGCGCTGGAGGCGATGGGGCTGGTCGATCAACTCCATGCCAAGGTTTTTGCCGCGATCCACGAGGAAAAGCAAAACCTCTCCAGCGCCGACATCATCGTCAACTGGGTTGCCAAGCAGGGCGTGGACAAGGCCAAGTTCCTGGCGCAGTACAACTCGTTTACGGTTAATGCCAAGGCGACGCGCGCTACCCAGTTGCACAACGCGTACCGGATTGAGGGTGTTCCGGCGCTGGGCGTGGCCGGTCGCTTCTGGACCGACGGTGGCATGGCCAAGGGCATGGAGCGCGCCTTGCAGGTGGTCGAATTTCTGGCTGCCAGGGTTCGCGGCGGTAAATAAGTGATGCCGACGGCGCGTTGATCGCGCTTTGTCACGCTGCACGGCGTCAGGAGGGCGGCGGCGCTCGTTACAATCAAAAGGCAAGACGTCTTTGCAAGATTCGTGCCTTTATGAAATCACCCACTTTTCCCCTCTTAATCCTCGTTGTCCTGGCCCTGGCTGGCGGGGCGGTGCGTGCCGAAAAGGCTGACCGCGACAAGCCCATGAATGTGGAGGCCGACGCCCTGCGTTACGAGGAACTGAAGCAGACCAGTCTCTGGACGGGCCGCGTGATCCTGACCAAGGGCACGATCGTGATCCGCGGCGACCGTCTTGAGACGCGTGAGGATGCGCAGGGTCATCAGTTCGGACTGGTCAGTGCCGAACCCGGCAAGCTTGCGTTCTTCCGGCAAAAGCGCGAAGGTCTTGACGAGTTCATCGAAGGGGAAGGCGAGACCATCGAATACGACGGCGCGGCTGACACGGTCAAGCTTCTTAACAACGCCCAGTTGCGGCGCTACCGAGGTGCGGCCCTGAGCGACGAGTTCACGGGCCACGTCATTCATTACAACAACAGCACTGAAGTATTCACCATTGACGGCGCGCCGGCCAAGCCCGGTAGCGGCACGCCAGCCGGTCGCGTTCGCGCCATGTTGACACCCAAGCCGGCGCTCGATGCGCCGGCCGACAAGGCGGCGTTGCCGCCCTTGCGTTCTTCTGGCGCCCTGAGCGGGGAGAAGAAGTGACGTCTGACGTGCCGCTTGGCGAAGCCCCCTCACGGACTGACGTTGGCCGATGTGAGAGCCGGCTCGAAGTCAGCCACCTGCAGAAGTTCTATGGCAGCCGCAAGGCCGTCAAGGATGTGTCGCTGGCGGTCTGCAAGGGTGAGGTTGTGGGACTGCTTGGACCCAATGGCGCCGGTAAGACGACCTCGTTTTACATGATTGTCGGTCTGGTCCACGCCAGCGCCGGCGACATCACGATTGACGGCCAGTCGGTCGCCCACATGCCGATGCACCGGCGCGCACGCCTGGGTCTGAGCTATCTGCCGCAGGAGGCCTCCATCTTTCGCAAGCTCAACGTGGAAGACAATGTGCGCGCCGTGCTCGAATTGCAGCACGATGAACAGGGCAAGCCGCTGAGTCGCGCCGAAATTGAAAAGCGCCTGACCGGCCTGTTGCAGGAACTGCGCGTTGACCATTTGCGCCTGACGCCGGCACTGGCCTTGTCGGGCGGCGAGCGTCGCCGCGTTGAAATTGCGCGTGCGCTGGCGACGCAGCCGCGCTTCATCCTGCTCGATGAACCGTTCGCCGGCATCGACCCGATTGCGGTGATCGAGATCCAGCGCATCATCAGTTTTCTCAAGGGCCGTGGCATTGGCGTATTGATCACCGACCACAATGTGCGCGAGACCCTGGGTATCTGCGACCACGCCTACATCATCAGCGATGGCAGTGTGCTGGCGCAGGGCACGCCGGCCGAGATCGTCAACGACCCCGAAGTGCGTCGCGTGTACCTCGGCGAACACTTCAAGATGTAAGCATGCTTGCCCTCACACTGTGTGATGCTCTGCTGCCGCCAGCCGGCCATTGTGATTGCGGCGTCGCTGCGCGCCTGTCCATGAGCCGTTGTCATCATGTTTGTAGCCCGTATGAAGCCGAAGGCGCAATACGGGGACGCCGTTGCCGTGCCAACCCCGTATTGCGCTGCGCTCCATACGGGCTACGCGTCGCTATGCCGCGACCGGGCGCTCGCAGTGATGAAAAGACCGAAGTGGATCGATGAAACAAGGCCTCTCACTTCGCGTCTCCCAGCATCTGGCATTGACACCGCAATTGCAGCAGTCGATCCGGCTGTTGCAACTCTCGACGCTAGAGCTCAGCCAGGAAGTGGGCCAGATGCTCGACGAAAACCCGTTCCTGGAGCTCAGTTCGGACGAGGTGCCGCGCGAGGAATTTGGCCTGGCGCAGGCCGATGCGCCGGTGGCGCGCGATGTGCTGGAAAGTGAGCTGGCGTCGGGTCCTGCGGCCGATTACGCGACGTCGACCAGCTCGGTCGCCGAGAGCGACAACGAAGTGATGCCGTTCTCGGCTGACGATGGCCAGAGCTGGGATGGCGACGGCACGGTCGAAATGGCGCCCGACGACAGCGAGTGGGGCGGCGACGCCAAACCCAGCAGCAACAACCTGAACGGCAATGAAGACGCCGATGCCAGCGAACTGGCGCGCTCGCAGGAGTCGCTGCAAAGCCATTTGCACCGGCAGGCGCTGGCCCTGCGTCTGAGCGAGGAAGACAGCGCTGCGCTGCGGTTTTTGATCGAGTCGCTCAATGACGATGGTTACCTTGAGGACACGCTGACTGAACTCGCCCAGGGCCTGGCCGGTACGGATGAGGAACAGCTGGACGAGTTGGTGCACCATTTCACGGTCGCCCTGTTTTTGTTGCACAGTCTGGAGCCGGTCGGTGTTGGCGCGCGCGATCTGTCGGAATGCCTGAGCCTGCAACTCAAGGCCCTGCTGGCACAACGCAGCGCCGAAGCCAGCAGCCTCGCGCCCTTGGCCACGGTCAGGGTGGCATTGCGCATTTGCACCCAGCCGATGGACTTGCTGGCGCGGCGCGACATCAAGCGCCTGATGCAGTTATGCGCTGCCTCTGACGCTGCTGTGCGCGAAGCCATTGCGCTGATTGGTCATCTGGAACCCAAGCCGGGCCGGCGCTTTGTCGATGTCGAGCGCAATATCGTGGTGCCCGACGTGCTGGTGGTGAAAGTCGGCAAGGGCGCAAGCGCCCGCTTTCAGGTGCGGCTCAACCCCGAGGTGATGCCGCGTCTGCGCGTGCACGACATTTATGCCAATGCGCTGCGCCAGCACAAGGGCGGCGGCAGCGATGCCGCCAGCTACGCCGCGCTGCAGCAGCGCCTGCAGGAAGCGCGCTGGTTCATCAAGAACATCCAGCAGCGCTTCGATACCATCCTGCGCGTGAGCACCGCCATCGTCGAGCGCCAGAAGAGTTTTTTCACGCATGGTGAACTGGCGATGCGCCCATTGGTGCTTCGCGAAATCGCCGACGAGCTGGGCCTGCACGAGTCCACCATCAGCCGCGTCACCACCGCCAAGTACATGGCAACGCCGTTCGGCACCTTCGAGCTCAAGTATTTCTTCGGCTCCGGTTTGGGCACCGACTCGGGCGGCAATGCGTCGAGCACGGCGGTGCGCGCCCTGATCAAGCAGTTCATCGCTGCCGAGGATCTGAAGAAACCCCTCAGCGACAATCAGCTGTCCGAAATGCTCAAGGAGCAGGGCATTGACTGCGCCCGGCGCACCGTGGCCAAATACCGCGAAGGCCTGCGCATTGCGACGGCTTCGCTCAGAAAAGATTTGTGAGAACTTGTGGGACAGACCGCAGCGACACGCAGTGCGCAAGCTCTGTCCCCAACATTTTGTCGGATGTTGGAAGTTCAACTTGTGGGACAGACCGCAGCGACACGCAGTGCGCAAGATCTGTCCTCAACTGATTAAGGTTATTTGTGCACCAGATTCAACTTTTTTTGCCCTGCGCCGCCGGCGTCGAGGACTACCTGGCACCCGAGGTGCAGCGCATCACCGGCCTGCCCGACGCGGATGTGCAAAAGCAGCGTGGCGGTGTCGCGCTGCGTGCATCCTGGCGCGATGCCATGGTGCTCAATCTGCACAGCCGCTTGGCGCAACGTGTGCTGATCCTGCTGTCCCACACCGAATACCGCAACGAGCAGGATCTGTACCGCGCCGCCAGCGAGGTGGCGTGGGAGATCTGGTTCACGCCACGCGAATCAATCAAGATCGAGGTGACGGCGCAGCACAGCCCGCTGACCAGTCTGAACTTTGCCGCGCTCAAGATAAAGGACGCGGTCTGTGACCGCTTTCGCGTCAAAGCCAACGGCGTGCGCCCGGATGTCAACACCCAGTGGCCTGACGTGCGCATCTATACGCACCTGAGCACCGACCACTGCTCGCTCTACATCGATACCTCGGGCGAGCCCTTGTTCAAGCGCGGCTGGCGCGAAGACAAGGGCGAAGCGCCCTTGAAGGAAACGCTGGCCGCCGCCATGCTGGCTGCCAGCGGCTGGGCCGACGGCGATGGCGATCTGCTGCCGCTCTACGACCCCTGCTGCGGCAGCGGCACCATCGCCATTGAAGCGGCCCAGATCGCCTGCAACATCGCGCCGGGCTCGCTGCGCCGCTTTGCCTTCGAGAAATACCTGCCGTTCCAGAAGCATGTCTGGGACGCAATCAAACAACAGGCGCAAGAGGCCGAACTCGAACTCGCACCGGGGCAGCCGCCGATCATTTTTGGCAGTGACGTGGCGCACCGTATGGTCGATTTTGCCCAGCGCAACGCACAGCGTGCCGGTGTTGCCGACGTCATCGAATTTCGCGGCGGCGATGCCCTGCAACGCCTGCCGCCCTGCGAGACGCCAGGCGTCATGCTGCTCAACCCGCCCTATGGCGAACGCATCGAGGTCGCCGGTGTCGCCGGCGCCCAGCGCGCCGGACGCGAAGCAGCGCAGATGGAAGACGGCGGTGAATTCTTCAACCGGCTCAGCGCCCACTGGAAGAAGAACTACCCGGGCTGGACCGCCTGGGTGCTTTCGCCCGACCTCAAACTGCCGGGCAAGATGCGCCTGAAGGAATCGCGCCGCGTGCCGATGTGGAACGGTCCGATTGAATGCCGGCTGTTTCGCTTCGACATGGTCAAGGGCTCGGCGCGGCCCGCATGATCGTCATCGACACCAACATTGTGCTTGATGCCTTTGTCTTCGATGATCCGGGTAGCGTGGCGCTCAAGGCGGCGCTGGCCGGTCGGAGCATTGAATGGCTGGCGACGCAGCCGATGCGCGATGAGTTGGAGCGCGTGCTGGCCTACCCCTTGATTGCCAAGCGTTTGGCGCGCCAGCAGCGTGACGCCTCCGAAGTGCTGGCGCGGTTCGATGCCCAGGCCAGGATCGTCGAAGTCGCTGCACGTGCCGCCATCCGCTGCCGCGACCCCGATGACCAGAAATTTGTTGACCTCGCGTTGGCGCACCAGGCCGGCTTGCTGAGCAAGGACCGCGCCCTGCTCTGTTTGTCAAAACGCCTGTTGGCACTCGGTGTGCGCACGCAACCAAACTTGTGAGTTTCACCATGAATCCAGAACTGCCCCCGCTTGACCTGACGCCCCTGAGCGAACAGGAGTTTGACGAACTCGAAGCCATTCTGGACGAGATGCGTGAGCGCTACGACGAGACGCCGCAGTGGGAATTTTGCGAGGGTTTTATGGCCGCGCTGATCTGCTGTCGGCGCTTGATTCCAATCTCGGAATACCTGCCGGTTCTGCTGGCAATCGGTGCCGATGGCGAGGAAGACGCGGGCTCGTTTGCCGATGGCGCGCAGGCCGCGCGTTTTATGGAACTCTGGTTGCGGCGTTGGAACGAGGTAGCGCAGGCGCTTGATGCCGCGATCGATTCGCTCGACGACGAAGCCGCCTACCAGCCCGAGGTGATGGACCTGCGCGGTGCCATCGCGGCCTTACCCGCAGAGGAGCGTGCGGCTGTGGCGGACGAGGCTGTGCCTTCGTTCGCGCAGGTCTGGGCGCTCGGTTTCATGTTCGCCGTCGAGGCGTGGCCCGAGGAGTGGATGCCGCCGCGCGACAAGGAAGCAGTCAAGTGGCTCGACGGTGCGTTGGAGGCCATGGTTGCCCTGACCGAGGACGACACGGATGCGCCGACGCTGTCGGTCTTTGACGAGAACGGCCCGCCGAGCCTCAGCGTGAAGCGTCTGAACGCTTTTGCCGACGCGGTCTGGGCTGTGTATGACCTGCGCGAGTTGTGGCGTAATTTCGGTCCGCGTGTCGAAACAGTGCACGCTGTGGCTACGCCGGGTCGCAATGATCCGTGTTCCTGCGGCAGCGGCAAGAAGTACAAGAAGTGCTGCGGAGCTTGAGGCTTAGGCTCACTTTCAGAGCAGCTTGGGCAGGGCGTCGGCCAGAAAGTCGAACACGACCCGGATGCGTGTGTTGGTGCGAATTTCACGATGCACCGCGAGCCACATCGGCAGCGGCGGGATCTTGAGCAGACCTGGTAGCACCGGCAGTATGGCGGGATCATTGCGTGCCATGTAATCGGCACAAAAGCCAATGCCCAGTCCGGCGCGCACGGCCTGCCACTGCACGATGAGGTCATCGCTGCGCAGGGCGAAAGCAGCCGGTGTGACCGGGTAGCCCATGGCGGCAAAACCCTGCAGGATGGCGGGGTCGGCGTCACCGCCAATGAGTTCGTGCTGCAACAGATCGGTGGCTTGGTGTATGGGGCTGCTGCGTGCCAGGTAATCGCGGTGGGCATAGGCGCCGACCTTCACATCACCGAGCTTGCGCGCGATCAGCGACGTCTGGTCCGGGCGCACCATGCGCACGGCAATGTCGGCTTCACGGCGCAGCAGGTTGCTGATCTGGTTGCTCGCCACCAACTCGACTTGCACGTCTGGCAGGGTCTGGCGCATAGCGGCCAGAATCGGCGGCAGCAATTGCACCGCTACCGGCACGCTGGCGGTGATGCGCACCGTGCCGGCGCTTTGCGCCTGCGCGCCGGACAGGGTGCGCGCCAGTTGCAGGGCGCCCGCTTCCATGTCGCGTGCTGCCTCTGCCAGTTGCAGTGCGGTGGTGGTGGCCAACAGACCGCGCCCAGTGCGTTCGAATAGCACCACACCGAGTTGACTTTCCAACTCCGCGATGTGGCGCCCGACAGTGGGCTGGCTCATGCGCAACAGCCGCGCTGCGCCGAGCAGACTGCCCTCGTCGAGCGCTGCCAGAAATGAGCGCACCAGACTCCAGTCAAAGCCGTGGCTCGGGTCGGTATTCATAAATGCATTCGTGTTATGGCGGTTCATGCAATTGTGGAACAAGCGCTCTGTTCCGACAATACTTCCACAGGGATTCAGTGATGTTCACAAAGATCACAGGGAGGAAATCGATGAAATCAACGGTATTGATTCTGGGCGCACGCGGCCGTTTCGGCTTAGCGGCGGCCCGTGCCTTTGCCAGTGCCGGTTGGCGCGTTTTGGGTCAGGTGCGGCCGGGCGCGCCAGCACCGGCGGATTCGGGCATTGAGTGGCTGCTCATGGACTTGAGCGATGGCGCGGCGCTGGCGCAAGCGGCGCAAGGTAGCGCTGTAGTTGTTCATGCCGTCAATCCGCCTTACCCCCAATGGGAGCAACAAGCTCTGCCGGCGCTGGAGCAGGCGATTGCGCTCGCCACCCAACTTGGCGCCCGGCTGATGTTGCCCGGCAATGTCTACAACTTTGGCTCCGGCATGCCCGCCGTGCTGCGCGAGGACACGGCGCAGAACGCCGACACGCGCAAGGGCCGCATCCGCGTCGCGATGGAGCAGCGCCTGCGCCAGATGAGCCAGAGTGCAGGATTGAACAGCATCGTGGTGCGCGCTGGTGATTTCTTTGGCAACGGCCGCGGCAGCTGGTTTGACCTGGCCCTGGCCAAAGACTTGCGCCAGGGCAAGTTCAGTTATCCCGGCACCGGGGAGGTTTCCACGGCCTGGGCCTACTTGCCAGATCTGGCCTTTGTCTTCGAGCGAGTGGCCAGTCGCACCCTGCTTGAGCCTGGGCGCTTCCAGCCCTTTGAGGTGTTCCACTTCAAAGGCTATAGCCTGAGCGCCGCTGACTGGATGGCGACTTTGACGCCGCTGGCGTGCGAGCATGGCTGGTCGAAGGGGCAGGCCGCATTGAAGCGCGCTGCGATGCCCTGGTGGCTGATCAAGTCGCTGGGCTGGGCGGTACCGATGTTTCGCGAACTCGCCGAGATGCAGTACCTGTGGCAGACACCGCATGCGCTGGCCAACGACAAGCTGACGGCTTTGATTGGTGTTGAGTTGCATACGCCGCTGGCGCTGGCCGCGAAGGCGGCACTGGCTGATCTGGGCCTGCTTTCGTCCGTGCCGGTCAAAGCCTTGACCAAGGCTGCATAAGCAACGAACTCCTGGTTGTTCATTTTCGTTGGAGGAGACTTGGCGTGAAACGCAGAAACTTTGTTCGCATCGCCGGTGGTGGCATCGTCATGACTGCCACCGTGAGTACGCTTGGCCTGGCGGGCTGCAGTTCCGTCATGCCGCCCGAGGCCATCGAAGCCTGGCGCGGACCCGCAGCCGACGTCGCGCTCGGACCTGACCTGCGGCGCTGGCTGCTGAGCTATGCGATTCTGGCGCCGCATTCGCACAATCTGCAGTCCTGGATTGCTGACCTGAGCCGACCCGATGAAATCGTCTTGCGCTGTGACTTGCAACGCCTGTTGCCGCAGACCGATCCTCTGTCGCGCCAGATCATGATGAGCCACGGCACGCTCCTGGAGTTGCTCGATCTGGCAGCGCGCGAGCGCGGCCTGCGCGCCGACATCACCCTGTTCCCCGAAGGTACGTTTGGTCCGGACAAGCTCGATACGCGCCCGGTGGCGCGCATCCAGCTCCGGCCCGATGCGACGGTGCACAAAGACCCGCTGTTTGCGCAGATCCTGCGCCGCCATACCAACCGCAATGCCTACGATCTGCAGCGCGCCGTGCCGTCTGCAGCATGGCAGGCGATGGCGGCGGCGGTGCAGCCGCATGCGCTGCGCTTTGGGCAGGTTGGCGTCGAAGAGAGCACTGCACTCGTCACGCACCGCCGGATCGCGCTGGAGGCCTGGCGCATTGAGCTGACGACGTCGCGCACCATCATGGAGTCCTTCGATGTGCTGCGCGTCGGTAGCGCTGAGGTCGTGGCGCATCGCGACGGTCTTAGTTTGCTGGATCCGATGGCCGTCGCGCTGGCGCGCCTGGGCCTGCTCGACCGCAGCAAGGCGCCCGCGCCAGACGCCTACGCGACGACCAGTCAGGTCAAGGACTTTGCTCAGAAGCTCGACTCGACGCCGGGCTTCTTGTGGATCGTGACCGAGGGTAACGACCGCGTGACGCAGGTCAACGCCGGTCGGGCTTACGCCCGCGTGCAACTTGCAGCGACGGCGCACGATGTCGCCATGCATCCGCTGTCACAGGCCTTGCAGGAATACCCCGAACAGGACAAGCCCTATGCTGAGATCCACGCCCTGACAAGTGCCGCGCGACCGGGCCAGACGGTGCAGATGTGGGCGCGCGTCGGCTACGCGCCGCCGGTGGAGCCGGCACCACGCCGACCGATGCAGGATTTCATTCGCAGCTGATGTTGTCATCCTGTCCCCCTTGGTTGCCATCCCGGACCCGATCCGGGATCCAGGGGCATGCGGGATCCATGGATTGCGGATCAAGTCCGTAATGACGACTACGCCAGTAGTTCCAGCAGTCGGGTGAATGCATGCTGCACGGTGGCAGCGCGCACCGCCGCGCGGTCACCCTCAAAGTGGCATTTCTCGGTGAGCACCTGACCCGGCACGGCAAAGCCGAACCAGACGGTGCCGACCGGCTTGGACGGGCTGGCGCCGGTCGGGCCGGCGACCCCGGTGACAGCCACCGCCACCCGCGCCTTGGCATGGCTCAGGGCGCCTTGCACCATGGCGCGCGCCACGCCTTCGCAAACCGCGCCGGCGCGGCGCAGGATGCGTTCCTCGACACCGAGCAATTCCATTTTGGCGTCATTCGAATAGGTGATGAAACCCCGTTCGAACCAGGCGCTGGAGCCGGCCAGATCGGTGCAGGCAGCGGCGATCATGCCGCCGGTGCAACTCTCGGCCGTTACCAGTTTGAGTTGCTTGGCCAGCAGAGAATCGGCCAGCCGGCGCGCCAGATCGGGCGTACCAGTCGGCGCGCCAGGTGTCAGATCGGTCATTGAAAGAATCTCCAGGCGGCGATCACCAGCAGGGTGCAACCGGCGGCCACAAAGTCGTCGAGCATGATGCCAAAACCCGCTTTGCGCCACGCCGCCGGGTTAGCCACGGCATCGACATCGTGGAACAAATGGTCGGCCCAGCCGACCGGTCCGGGTTTGACGGCATCGAAGAAACGGAACAGGGCAAAGGCCACACACTGAGCCCAGAAACCAGCCGGTGTCACCAGCCACAGCACCAGCCAGAAGGCGGCGATCTCGTCCCAGACCACGCTGCCGGGGTCGAGCACACGCATGTGTTTTGCCGTCACGCTGCAAGCCCACCAGCCCAAGGGCAGCGAAGCGGCAATCAGAGCGGCCCAGCGCAGGTCGTTCATCCAGGGCTGCAGCACCCAGAACGCGAGCCAGGCCCAGAGCGTGCCCATGGTGCCGGGCGCCAGTGGGCTCAGGCCCGAGCCAAAGCCGAGCGCGATGCAGTGCGCCGGCTGCGCCAGCATGAAGCCGGCTGTGGGGCGCACTGGGGCGCCAGGCAGGGAGGTGTTGGCGGTCATGGTTCAAGCGAAGTGATCGAACGAGGCATAGCGATTGGGCAGGGCCTGGCCGGCATCATCGAGCAGGCGCAGGCCGCGCTCGGCGTCGATGCGGCCAATGCAGGTGACGGTGGTCTGGCTGGCTTGGGCGGCGGCGGTGACCGCATTGCGTTGTGACGCTGGGGCGCAGAACAGCAGTTCGTAATCGTCGCCGCCAGACAGCGCCCAGTCGCGCCACTGGGATTGGGTGAAGTCGCTGCATTGTGCGTGCGCCGCGACCCGGCTGGCCGCGATGTCGGCCTGCAGCGTGGCGCCGACACCGGACTGTTTGAGGATGTGGCCGAGGTCGCCGAGCAGGCCGTCGCTGATATCAATCGCCGCTGTGGCAATGCCGCGCAAAGCCATGCCGAGTGCGACGCGCGGCGTCGGTTGTTCCATGCGAGCACGCGCGGCCTCGAACACCGCAGCCGGCAGCGCCAGCGTGCCGCGAAAAACTTCCAGCGCCATGCGCGCATCGCCGACCGTGCCGCTGAGGTAGAGCTCGTCACCGGCCTGGGCGCCGCTGCGCAGCAGGGCCTGCGAGCGGCCATTCACGATCGGCACCTCGCCGAACACCGTGATGCAGATGTTGAGTGGCCCTTGCGTTGTGTCGCCGCCCACGAGTTCGCAGCCATGGGCATCGGCCAGTGCGAACAGGCCTTGCGCAAAGGGCGCGGCCCAGGCCGCGTCGGCGCGTGGCAACGCCAGCGCCAGCGTGAAAGCCAGCGGCCGGGCGCCACAGGCGGCCAGATCGCTCAGGTTCACGGCCAGCGCCTTGTGTCCGAGCTTGCGCGGGTCCACGGTGGAGAGAAAGTGCCGGCCCTCGACCAGCATGTCGCTGGAGATTGCGAGTTGGGTGCCGGGTGCGGGTTGCAGCAGGGCGCAGTCATCGCCGACGCCGAGAGCCGTCCGGCCTGCTGGTCGCTTGAAAAAACGTTCGATCAGTTCAAATTCACCCACAGTCTCCATCCTTTGTCGCTGGCAAGGTCAGTGGGTCGCGCGTCGGCAAGAAAAAACTCAGGGGCGCGTGGCGCCAGCGCTGCGCGATGGCCTGTGTCACGTGAACCCGATCAATGCCGGTGACATTGTGGGCGCGCAGGGCCAGACGGAAGGCCAGGTAGAAACTCACGAGCAGGTTCAGCGCTCCCATCAGCGGCAAGGCGGCGACCGCCCACCACAGCGCCGGCTCATAGACAACGTTCCAGCCTACGCTCGCGCAGGCCGCGCCCAGTTGTCCGGCCGACAGGGTGACATGGCGCACTTCCAACAGCAGGCCGAAAAAGCCGGCAAACGCCGGCACTAGCCCGAGCATGAAGCCGAGCGAAATATTGGAGGCAAAGCCCGAGATGTTCAGGCGCGTGAAGGCGGCCCAGCGCTGTGCGCGCGCTCGGCCCAACACGGCGGTGATGCGCGGGTTGTAGCGCATCGCGGAGTCGAGCCGGTGCAGCACGAACCAGTTTTCAACCCAGCCCGCAATGATGCTGGAGGCAAACAGCAGGACGCCGGTGAAGGCGGCGAACAGTGCGGTGGGCCCGAGCAGCGTGAGCGAATGGAACACATGCTCGGCCTCTTTCAGGTCGATCATCGGTCGGCCGGTCAATTGCTGTAGCGCAGCTGAGATCAGCAGCACGGCCGGAAACACCAGCAGCACATTGCCCAGTACGGCTGCAACCTGCGAGCGCACCAGGTGGGTGACTTCGTCGGCAAAGGCCTTGAAGGCGTTCGGGTCGCCCAGGTCCTTGAGCTTGGCCGCCATGGCGGGTGCCGTCATGGCCGGTTGTTTGGTCGCCAGTGTGAAATGCAGCAACTGGATCACGACAAAGCTCAGGGCATAGGCGGCACCAGCCCAAAAACCACTCCAGAAGGCCGACAGCCCGAGCGCCATCACGGCAAACTTCATCCAGGTGGTCAAGGCGGTCAGAGCACCACCGCCCGCCGCCTGGCGCAGCATGTCGCGGTACTCGCTGGCGCTGCGCGTGATGTAGTGCTCGCCGGCCTCGGAACTGCGCTCGGCCACCTTGGCTGCCAGCAGCGAGGTGTTGGCAGCGATCAGCGCGCCCAGGCTGCGCCGTTCCTGTCCAACCAGCACCAGGTGTGCGAGCAGCCGCGCCGTGCTGCTGTTCGGGCTGGCCGAGAGCAGGCAGTCGATCAGGGCGCGGATGCGCAGCACCCGTTCGCGCATCTGACGCAGCTGAAATACCAGGTTGACTGAAATCCCGTGGGCGTCCAGATGGGTGTAGACCGAAGCTGCCGCCTGGCGGCAGGCTTCGAGTCGCTCGCGAAAATTCAGCAGCGCCGCCTGTCGTGCAGCACTGTCGTATTGTGGTGAGGCGAGGTAGGCGTCGCGCAGGCGGTCAACGTCGTGGGCGAGGGCATGAAAAGGCCCGGCTTCGCGAGCTGGCGCGCTCATGCGCAGGCGCAACTCGGGTGAGAAGCCGGCCGCGCGAACCTGGCTTGTGCAAAAGGTGATGGCCTCCAGCAGTGTGTTTTGCCAGGGCGAAATCGCTGCGCCGTTGTGGTCTGCTGACGGCGTTGTCGCGGGCAGCAGCAGGTCAGCCATGCGCTGCAGCGTGGCTTCATCGAGCGCGGCCAGCCATTGGGCGTCAAAAGCATCGCACAGAACCAGCGAAAACAGTGCCGAGGCATCGGCGGTCTCGGGTGTGCCGGGCAAGAGCTTGCAGCGCACGCGTTCGAAAAACTCGCTGAGAAAGGCGCTACGCGACGAAAAACCGTAATCGGCCAGCAGCGTCGTGCCGTCGAGCGTGTCAAGCATGGTTTGCCACCAGGCCTGCAGGCGCAACTGCGTCTGTGGCCGAACCTGCATCGTGTCGAGCAGCAGGTTCAGGCGCGCCAGCGTCGCCGCCACAGTGCTGCGCTCGCCGCGCAGCCACTCCAACAGGGCGATCAGCCACAGGTGGCGTTGCACCAGTTCGGCCTGCGGGTCCAGCGCGGCTAGCAGTTCCGGCAGGTCGTATGGGGGTTTCATCTTCAACCTAGATTCGGCAATTGGACGCGCCCGAGTGGGCCGCTGGCGGCGTGGCTGCGTAGGCGCGACGACGACGCAGGCTACTGCCTGCAAGGAGGTGCAACGCCCGCAGACGCGTTGCCAGTGGCTCAATTGGGTGCGTAGCGCTGTCACCCAACTGGTGAATCGCAACAACGCTGAAATAGTCTGTGTTCACAGGCACATGCTGAAAAAATGAGCGGTCAATTGCCGAATCTAGGTTCAATGCAGCGTGCGCTTGCCGCCGCTGGGACTCAGCGCGTCGAGCACGAACATCGGAATATCGGTGTCGAATTTCTCACCATCTTCGGCGACGCAGAAAAAGCTGCCGTGCATGGTGCCGGTGGCAGTGCGCAGGCGTGTGCCGCTGGTGTACTCGAAGGACTCGCCCGGCTTGAGCAGCGGTTGCTGCCCGATCACGCCCAGGCCCTTGACGCGCTCGGTGTGGCCCTTGGCGTCATTGATGTTCCAGGTGCGCGAGATCAGTTGGGCGCTCACCTCACCGGTATTGGTGATCGTGACGGTGTAGGAAAATACGAACAGGTCCTGCTCCGGTGAGGACTGCTCGGGTAGAAAGCGCTGCGCCACATTGACGCGAAACTGGTACTTGGACATGGCGCAATCCTATCCTGAAACCTGGAGGGATCACCCTGGCCTCCACTGTCTAGAATCCGGCCATGACCTACCGCATCGCTCCCTCCATTCTTTCGGCCGACTTCGCCCGCCTCGGTGACGAATTCAAGAACGTCATTGCCGCCGGCTGTGACTGGATCCACTTCGACGTCATGGACAACCATTACGTCCCTAATCTGAGTTTTGGCCCGATGATTTGCAGCGCGCTCAAGCCGCATGCCAAGACCGCGGCCGGCCTTGCTGTGCCGATTGACGTGCACCTGATGGTGCAGCCGGTTGATGCGCTGGCGGCGGCTTTTGCCGAGGCCGGTGCCGATTTCATCAGTTTTCACCCGGACGCCTCGGGCCATGTGCACCGCAGCATCCAGGCCATCAAGGCGCAGGGCTGCAAGGCTGGCCTTGTCTTCAACCCGGCGCAGCCGCTCGATGTGCTGGAATGGGTAATCGAAGACATCGACCTGATCCTGATCATGAGCGTCAACCCCGGCTTCGGCGGGCAGAGCTTCATTGAATCGAGTCTGCGCAAGATCGAGGATGTGCGCCGGCGCATCACGGCTTGCGGTAAGGACATTCGGCTCGAAGTGGACGGCGGTATCAAGGTTGACAACATCCGCCGCGTTGCTGACGCCGGCGCTGACACCTTTGTTGCCGGTAGCGCCATTTTTGGCAAGCCCGACTACAAGTCTGTGGTCGATGCCATGCGGGTGGCGCTCGTCGCTTAGGGTAATGCCGCCTGGGTCAGAGCTAGGGCTTGCGCCCGCCCAAGTCGGTCATTCAACGTTTGAGCCGGCGAGCTTGAGTCGTTTCTTTCGTTCAATATTGCTTTCAGGCGCACTCGCGGCCTTGCCCTCACTGCGTGCCAGCAGCGGCAGTTCCAGCGTGAAGGCGGCCGGCGCGTTCAGGCTGGCACCGAGCGCTGCACTGCGGATGGCGACCGACTGCAGGATCAGGGCATCGCTGACCGCAGCCCCGACGCGGTACGGCTTGGCGGTCTGGCCATCGGTGGCGATCAGGGCATAGCCGCCGTTGGCGCCACTGGCGACGACGCCGCTTAACTTGAAGCGGCTGGCTGTTCGGTCCACCACGGCGGTCGCGCTGGCGACCTGACCGCCACCGAGCAGGCGTGCCACCAGTTGCGGGTCGGCCGGGCTTGGGGCGTTGACGCTGGGCGCGGCCGGTGGAACTGAGGCCGCAGGGGCACTCCACTTCAGCACCCAATAGGCGGCGCTGGCAGCGGCCAGTGCGGCCAACAGAAAAGTGGCAATGCGCAGCCACCAGGTACCAAACGAAAGAGTCTTCATGGAACGATTATCATAGAAGCGACTCAGATAAAAAAGTGAAGCAAGCCCATGAAAGCCAAATTCTCCTCATTGCGCCGCCGCCTCCAGGCTGGTTTTACCCTGATCGAGCTGATGGTGGTGCTGTTGATCATCGGTGTGTTGGCAGCGCTGATTGTGCCCAATGTGCTGGACCGGGCCGATGACGCGCGCGTCACGGCGGCCAAGACCGACGTCAGCAACCTAATGCAGGCGCTCAAGCTTTACAAGCTTGATAACCAGCGCTACCCGACGGCCGAGCAGGGCCTGCCGGCTTTATTGACCAAACCCACGACCGCGCCGGTGCCGCCAAACTGGAAATCCTACCTCGACCTGTTGCCCAACGACCCCTGGGGCAAGCCTTATGTCTACCTCAACCCGGGCGTCAAGGGTGAGGTTGATGTGATGTCGCTGGGCGCTGATGGGCAGGCCGGCGGCGAGGGTAAAAATGCAGACATTGGCAGCTGGCAGCCCTAGGAAGCTCAGCGCCGGTTTCACCCTGCTGGAGTTGCTGGTGGTGGTGGCCATCGTGGCGTTGGTCTCGGTCGGCGTCAGTTTTTCCATGCGCGATGCCTCTCTGGTGCAACTCGAGCGCGAGGCCGACCGCCTCAGCGCCATGCTGGAGGCAGCCCGCGCGCGCTCCCGGGTGACCGGCGTGCCGGTGCGCTGGTACGCCAACGCGCAAGGGTTCCGCTTTGAGGGCTTGCAGCCGGCCGAGCTGGCGCAAGCCTGGCTCGACCGCGACACCCGTGTTGCCGACGCGCCCGACATGAGCGGCGCCACCGGCACCGCGACCCTGCTGCTGGGACCTGAGCCCATCATCGGTCCGCAGGCCGTGCTGCTGGTTTCCAGCGGTCAGGCGGGGCGCAGCGTACGCCTGGCGACCGACGGCCTGCGTCCTTTTTCCGTGCAGGCGCAGCCGTGAGCGTGCGCAGGCGCCAGCGTGGTTTTACCCTGGTCGAGGTACTGGTGGCCCTGGGCATTGTGGCGATTGCGCTGATGGCCGGCTTGCAGGCCACCGGCGCCCTGACGCGCAACGCGCAGCGCCAGTCGGACCTGCTGCTGGCGCAGATGTGCGCCGAGAATGAACTGATCAAGGTGCGCCTGGCCAAACAGATGCCCGGCGTGGGTGACACCAGTATCAGCTGCGAGCAGGCCGGTCTGGTCCTGAACGTCGCTCTGGTGGTGCGGTCGACCCCGAATCCGAACTTTCTGCGTGTCGATGCCCAGGTGTTCAAAGAGGCAGATCCAATTGTGCGTCTGTCGACGGTGGTGGGGTTTTACTGATGCGCGCACGTTCGCTGGTCTGGCGCCGGCTGCGCGGCTTTACGCTGATTGAGCTGTTGGTGGCGGTCGGCCTGCTGGCGCTGATGGCCGCCTTGAGCTGGCGCGGTCTCGATGGCATGACGCGCGCGCAGACGCAAATGCACCAGTATTCGGACGATGTCATGGCCTTGCAGGCCGGTCTGGGCCAGTGGGGCGCCGATCTGGACGCGCTGGTGAAGCCATCCGACGCCGGTCCCGGTGACAAGTTTTCCACTTTGGACTGGGATGGGCGTGCCCTGCGCATGCTGCGCCGTGGCGCGGCCGATGCCGGTGCCGGCCTGATCGTGGTGGCCTGGTCGCGTCGCGTTGTCGATGGTGTGGGCCAGTGGCTGCGTTGGCAGTCACCGCCACTGCAGACCCGCGCCGAGCGGGACCTGGCGTGGCAACGAGCGGCCCAGTGGGCACAAAACCCGATCGCGGATGACGCCAAGCGCGAGGTCCGCGTTGCCGCGCTGGATCAGTGGCAGATCTTCTATTACCGCAATGATGCCTGGAGCAATCCCCTTTCAAGTGCTGGTGTCGCCAGCGATGGCAAGATCGATATGCCCGACGGTATCCGCCTGGTGCTGATACTGAGCGCAGGTCAGGCCATCAGCGGCACCGTCACGCGCGACTGGTTGCGCCCAGGCGTGGGAATTGCGAAATGACGCAGCGCAGGCCGCCATCGGGTTTCGCGTCACAGCGCGGCGCGGCCATCCTGACCGCCATGCTGACCGTGGTGCTGGTGGCCAGCCTGGCGGCCAGTGTGCTCTGGCAGCAATGGCGCGCGGTCGAGGTCGAGACGGCCGAGCGCGCCCGCACGCAGGCGGCCTGGGTGCTGACCGGCGCGCTTGACTGGGCGCGCCTGATCCTGCGCGAAGATGGCCGCAGCAATGGCGCGGTCGATCACCTGGCCGAGCCCTGGGCGGTGCCGCTGGAGCAGGCGCGGCTGTCCACTTTTTTGGCCGCGGATCGCAACGCATCGAGCGAGGATGTGACCGAGGACGCCTTTCTGTCGGGCCAGATCATTGACCTGCAGTCGCGCCTCAATGTTGCCAATCTGGCGCCGGCTGGCAAGGTCAACGAGGCCAGCCAGATGGCTTTCGCGCGCCTGTTTGAAGTGCTGGACCTGCCCGATGGCGAGTTGTCCGCGATGGTCGAAAACCTGCGCTTGAGCCAGATCCAGGACAGTAGTGCCGAGAATCCGAATCAGCGCAGCCTGCCGCTGGCGCCGCAGGAGTTTGATCAGTTGGCTTGGCTTGGTCTGTCGGCGCCGACCTTGGCCCGCCTGCGCCCTTTTGTCACGCTGCTGCCCACCGTGACGCCGGTCAATCTCAATACGGCACCGGCCGAGGTTCTCTATGCCTGCGTTGCCGCGTTCGACATGGCCGATGCGCTCCGGCTGGTGCGCGCGCGCAGCCTGTCGCATCTGACCAAGATCGATGACGCCGCCAAGGCATCGGGTAATCTGTCGGCAAAATTTGAAAGCAGCTTGCATGATGTGAAGACGAGTTACTTTGAGGTGCGCGGCACCCTGCAGCTCGAGCAGGTGACAGTGCAAGAGCAGTCCCTGGTCAAGCGCGATGGCATGAAGGTGACAACCCTGTCACGCCGGCGCAGCGCGGTGCCAGCGGGCGCGCCTTTACAATGAGCGCTGAGACCCGCGCATGACCACTCTTATCGTCACCCTTTCTTCCGAGCCGGCCGATGCTGCGGCTGTTTACGACTATTTGCTGACACCCGACGGCAGCGCCGTGGCCGAGCAATCGCGCGCGCCGCTGGCCTTGTTGCCGCAGCTTGGCAGCAGCGGCGAGGTGGTGGCGCTGGTGGCCGCCAACAAGCTGTCCTGGCACCGCGTGCAACTGCCCAAGGGCAGTCTGGGCCGGCGCTTTCTGAGTGATGCCGGTGCGCCGCGCCTGCGCGCCGTGCTCGAAGGTTTGCTCGAAGACCGCTTGCTTGACGAGACGGCGCAACTGCACTTTGCGATTGAACCCAAACCCGATGCCGACGCGCCGGTCTGGGTCGCCGTCTGCGACCGCGCTTGGTTGCGCGCGGCCTTGCAGGCGCTCGAGCAGGCCGGGCGCCCGGTCAGTCGCATCGTGCCCGAGTTCGCGCCCGATTCGCTTGGCGACGAACTTTACGTGATGGGTGAACCGGAGCAGGCCAGCCTGGTTTTTTCCAGCGCCGACGGCGTCACGCTGTGGCCTTTGTCAAAAGCCTCGGTCGCGCTCTTGCAATGGCCCGAGAACCAGCCCGTTGTGGCCGAGCCGGCCGTGGCGGCACTGGCCGAGCAGTTGTTTGGACGCAGTATCACTCTGCAGCAGAACGGGCAGCGGCGTTTGCAGGCGCTGCATTCGGCCTGGGATCTGGCGCAATTCGAGATGGCGAATTCGAGCGGCGCCCGCACCCGCAAGCGTTTGTCGGATTCGCTTGGCAGTCTGCTGCGTGCGCCGCGTTGGCGTGCCGCGCGCTTTGCCTTGCTGGCCTTGCTGCTGGTTAATCTGGCCGGTTTGAACGCCTGGGCCTGGCGCGAGCAAGCCGCTCTCAAGAGCCAGCGCGCCGCCGCGGTCGAAATCCTGACCAAGACCTTTCCCCAGGTGCGGGTCGTGATCGACCCGGTGCTGCAGATGAGCAAGGAAGTCGCTGCCCTGCAGCAGGCCAGCGGCGCCGCTTCGGAGCGTGACATGGAGGTCATGATGGGTGCTTTTGCGACACAGGCGCCCGCCGGTACGACGCCGACGGCGCTTGAATATGCAGCCGGCGAACTGCGTCTGAAAGGGCTCAAACTCAAGCCGGAGGACGTCAATGCGATCGCTTTCAAACTTAAGCCGCAGGCTTATGCGGCCAGTGCTGAGGGTGATGCTGTGGTCATTCGACAGGTGCTTGCGCCATGAGCCTGCAGATGGAATTGCGCCAGCGCTGGCAGGCGGTGTCGCCGCGCGAGCAGGGCCTGGTGCTGGCAGCGGCGTTGCTGGTGTTGGCGGCGCTGCTGTGGTGGGTGGGCATCGCGCCGGCACTGGGCACACTGCGTTCGGCCGAGCGCCAGCGCCAACAACTTGACGCGCAATTGCAGCAAATGCAGCGTCTGCAAGTGCAGGCGCAGGCGCTGCAGGCCAAGCCGCGCATGAGCTTTGATGAAACGCGGCGCCTGCTCGAGGCCTCGATCAAACCGCTGGGCACAACCGCTCAACTGGCGACGGCCGGCGAGCGCGTGACCATCAGTTTCAAGGGGGTTTCGGCCGACGTCCTGGTGCAGTGGCTGGTGCAGGCGCGCCTGACTGCGCGCAGCGCGCCCAGCGAAGCCCGTCTGGTGCGCAACGTCGCCGGTACCTGGGATGGCACGCTGGTGCTCACGCCCGGCGGCCCGGCGTCACGCTAGCCATGTTTCGCAGTTAGCCATGCTTCGCATCAAGCCAGTGTCCAAAACGGCACGTCAAGCAACAACGCCATGGGCCTGGGCGCGCTCCGGCGCCGTGCTCGGGCTCTTGCTGGCGGTTAGCTTCAACACGCCGGCACTCTGGTTCACAGAGCCCTTGCAGCAAAGCTTGGGCGGGCGCGTCGTCTTTGCGGATGCCCGGGGCACAGTTTGGAACGGCTCGGCCCGCCTGCTGCTCGCCGGCGGTGCCGGCAGCCGTGACGCCGCCGCCCTGCCAGGGCGGCTGCTCTGGTCGGTGCGGCCCAGCAGCCAGGGTCTGTCGGTTGATCTGCTGGCTGACTGCTGCATGCAGCAAGCCTGGCATTTGAGCGTGCAGCCACGTTGGGGCGGCGCCAAACTGGTGCTCTCCGACAGCCTGTCGCAGTGGCCGGCGCAGTGGCTGACCGGTTTGGGCACACCCTGGAATACGGTGCAGGCCGAAGGCCAGCTGACTCTGGCGACCCAGGGTTTGGTGGTTGAATGGGCGGCCGGTCGCCTGTTGCTGGCCGGGCGTGCGCAACTCGACGCGGCCAAGATATCTTCACGCCTGTCGACGCTCAAGCCGATGGGCAGTTACCGCATCACGGTGCTCGGTGGTGCGACGCCGAGTCTGGCCCTCGAAACGCTGGAGGGCAGTCTACAATTGTCTGGCAGCGGTCAATGGGTTGGCTCACGACTGCGCTTTCAGGGAACGGCCAGCGCTGCGCCTGATCGCCTTGAAGCCTTGTCGAATCTTCTGAACATCATTGGGCGTCGCGACGGCCCACGTTCCATCATCAAAGTGGGTTGAAGCGATATGAAATTGAGTATCTTCCGGCCACCATCGAGCGCGATCTATTGGTTGGCAATCAGCGTCCTCGTGGGCGGGACTGTTGCTATTTTTCCGCGTCAATCGCAGGCCCAGACCTCTGCCCAGACAGCTACCCGGGCCAAAGCCGGAGAAGCGGTTACGCTGAACTTCAGCAACGCCGAGATCGAAGCCGTGGCGCGCACCATGGCCAGCATCACGGGCTACAACGTGGTGGTTGATCCGCGCGTCAAGGGCACGCTGACCCTGGTGACGGAAAAGCCGGTCAGCCGCAGTGTTGCCATGAACCAGTTTCTGGCCGTGCTGCGCCTGCAGGGCTTTACCATGGTTGAATCTGCCGGCCTCTACAAGGTGGTGCCGGAGGCCGATGCCAAGCTGCAGAGCGGCGCCGTGACCGTGATCGACAGTGCCGCTGGAACTGGCGCGTCCAGCGCGAACCAGATCGTCACCCAGATTTTCAAACTCAATTTTGAGTCGGCCAATAGCTTGCTGCCGATATTGCGCCCGTTGATCAGCCCGAACAACACCATCAACGTCAACCCGGGCAACAATTCGTTGGTCATCACCGACTATGCGGACAACCTGCGCCGCCTGGCGCAAATCATCGCGGCGATGGATGTGGCCAACGCCACCGATGTCGAGGTGTTGACGCTCAAGCACGCCATTGCCGCCGATCTGGCGCCGCTGGTGCTGCGTCTGATGGAGTCAAGCGGCACCTCCGCGCCGGGTCAGGCCGACGGCTCGTTCAAGACCGCGCTGGTGGCCGAGCCACGTTCCAATACCCTGATCCTGCGCGCCGCCAATCCGGCCCGGGCCGCGCTGGCCAAGGCGCTGGTGCTCAAACTTGATCAGCCGGGCGCCACCGGTGCCAATGGCGCCGCCGGCAACATTTACGTGGTCTACCTGAAGAACGCCGACGCCGTCAAACTGGCAGCGACGCTGCGCGCCGCCATGGGTGGCCAAAGTGCCGCCGGCGCACCCGCTGCGGCCGTCGCCGGTGCGCCGGCTGCGGCCGTCGCTGCGTCCCAGTCCGCCACCGGCGGCCAGGTGCAGGCCGATGTCACCACCAATTCGCTCATCATCACCGCGCCCGAGCCGCAATACCGTCAGTTGCGCGCCGTCATCGACCGGCTTGATGGCCGGCGCGCCCAGGTGCTGGTGGAGAGCCTGATTGTTGAAGTCAACACCGACAAGGCGGCGGAATTCGGCATCCAGTGGCAGGGTGCTGTGGGTAGCGCAGGAAGTTCCAACGTTGGCCTGCTCGGCACCAACTTCACGACCAACAACATCATCAATCTGGCGATGATGGCCGGCACCAGTACGCCGACGGCACCGGGCACTGGCATCAACCTCGGTGTGGCGCACAAGACCAATGGTGTCTATGTACTGGGCTTTCTGGCCAACTTTTTGCAGACCACCAACAGTGGCAACGTACTCTCAACGCCCAATCTGCTGACGCTTGACAACGAGGAGGCCAAGATCGTGATTGGTGAGAACGTGCCGTTCCCCACCGGCTCCTATACCAACACCAACAGCGGCAGCACTGGCTCCGGTACGGTCAACCCGTTCACGACCGTAGAGCGCCGCGATGTTGGTCTGACACTCAAGGTCAGGCCGCAAATCAACGAGAACGGGACCGTCAAGTTGGTGATCTTCCAGGAGACTTCGTCGGTCAAGGCGGGCACCGAGAAAGACGCCAACGGACCGACCACGACCAAGCGCTCGATTGAATCGAGCGTGCTGGTCGAGGATGGCAACATCGTGGTACTCGGGGGCTTGTTGCAGGACACCTACACCGGCAACCAGGAAAAGGTGCCCGGTCTGGGCGATCTTCCCGTGTTCGGCAATCTGTTCAAGAGCGAATCGCGCGGCCGCACCAAGACCAACCTGATGGTGTTCCTGCGTCCGGTGGTGATGCGCGACGCACAGGCGACTGATCGCTTGTCGATGGATCGCTATGAGTTGATGCGCGCCGGCATCAAGGACGTGCAACCGGCGCAGAGCGACATTCTGCCGATCAACACAGTGCCGCAATTGCCGGCCCTGCCGCAGGTGTCGCCTTCGCCGCCCCCCGCTCTCCCTCCCGCCGTTTCAAAGCAGCCCTGAGTCAGGATTGGCTGCCATGCGCTACCCGCTGCCCTATGCCTTTGCCCGCACGCACCAGGTGCTGCTACAGGAGGATGAATCCGGCACCCTGACGCTGTGTCTGCACACCGAATCGGGCGCCAGCGCCGTGAGCGAAGTCACGCGCAAGTACCCGGTGCGCCAGATCGAGGCGCTCAGCGCCTCGACGCTGATCCAGCGCATCAGCGCCGCTTACGCGCAGGGCGAATCGAGCGCGGCGGCGGTGGTCAGCGAGGTTGAAAGCGACGTTGACCTCTCGCGCATGATGCAAGATCTGCCGGCGATTGAGGACTTGCTGGAGACCTCCGACGACGCGCCCATCATCCGCATGCTCAACGCGCTGCTGACGCAGGCCGCGCGTGACGGCGCCAGTGACATTCACATCGAACCCTATGAGCGCCATTCCAGCGTACGCTTTCGCGTCGATGGTTCGCTGCGCGAAGTCGTGCAACCGAATCGCGCCCTGCATGCGGCGCTGATCTCGCGCCTCAAGATCATGGCCGACCTCGACATCGCCGAGCGCCGCCTGCCGCAGGACGGACGCATCTCGCTGCGCATCGGCACCCGTGCCGTTGACGTGCGCGTCAGCACACTGCCGAGCGCGCATGGCGAGCGCGCCGTGCTGCGCCTGCTGGACAAGTCCGAAGGGCGTTTGAGCCTGGAAGCACTGGGTATGCAGGGCGATGTGCTGGAGCGTTTCGAGAAACTGGTGACGCAGCCGCACGGCATTGTGCTGGTCACTGGGCCGACCGGCTCGGGCAAGACCACCACGCTGTATGCAGCGTTGAGCCGGCTTGACGCCGAGCACAGCAACATCATGACGGTGGAAGACCCGATCGAATACGAGTTGTCGGGGGTCGGCCAGACTCAGGTCAACGCCAAGATCGAGCTCACCTTTGCCAAAGCCTTGCGCGCCATTTTGCGGCAGGACCCGGACATCATCATGATCGGTGAAATCCGCGATTTCGAGACGGCGCAGATTGCGATCCAGGCTTCGCTCACCGGCCACCTGGTGCTGGCCACCTTGCATACCAACGACGCCACCAGTGCTGTGACGCGCCTGACCGACATGGGCGTTGAGCCCTTTTTGCTGAGCTCCTCGCTGCTCGGCGTGCTAGCCCAGCGCCTGGTGCGCAAGCTCTGTGTGCACTGCCATGGCGCCGGCTGTACCGAATGCGGCCAGACCGGTTACGCCGGACGCTCCGGCGTCTTTGAGTTGCTGGTGACCGATGACGCGATTCGCGCCCAGATTCACAACCGCGCCTCCGAAGCCGATATCCGCGCCGCTGCCCTGGCCGCCGGCATGATGCTGATGCGTGACGACGGCGAACGCCTGGTGCAATGCGGCCTGACTTCGCGTGAAGAATTGCTGCGCGTGACAAGGGATTGATGTGAAAGCGGATCACCTTTGCTTGCGCCAGCTTCGTCATTGCGAGTGCGTTGTCGCGGGTGTCCGAAATAGCATACGGACCATCAGCCCCTATTTGTCATTGCGGGCCTCGACCCGCAATCCATGCTGCAAAAAGCCTGGATGCCGGATCAAGTCCGACATGACAACTGGAGGGTCTGGCATGACGAGCCGGGGCGTGGATTGCTTCGCTGCGCTCGCGATGACAAAAGTTGCGGTTGGCCTGCGATAAAGGCCAGAGCTGAGTAATGCCTGTCTATTCATTTGAGGCCCTGACGGCCGAGGGACAAACCCGCAAGGGGGTGCTGGAGGCCGACTCGGCCAAGGCGGCGCGTGGGCAGTTGCGCGGCCAGGCGATGGTGCCGATGAAGGTTGAACTGGTCGGTGCCGAGGGCTTGCAACTTGTCGGCAAGGATGGCGCGGCGCAGGGTGGTGGCGCGTCGCGGCGCCGGCGTGTCTTCAATGCCACCGGTCTTGGCGTCTGGACCCGTCAGTTGGCCGGACTGGTGTCCTCCGGTCTGCCGCTGGAGCGGGCTCTGTCCTCGCTGTCGGACGAGGCCGAGTCGGAGTCGCAGCACCATCTGGTGGCGACACTGCGCGCCGAGGTCAATGGCGGCTCGACCTTCGCGCGCGCCCTGGCCCAGCATCCGCGCGAATTCTCCAACATCTTCGTCGCTGTCATCGGCGCTGGCGAGCAAAGCGGCAACCTCGGGCTGGTGCTGGAGCGCCTGGCCGATGACCTCGAAGAACAGCAGGCGCTCAAGGCCAAGCTGGTCGGTGCCGCGCTGTACCCGGCGATCGTGACGCTGGTTGCCATCTCCATCGTGTTGTTTCTGGTCACCTACGTCGTGCCGCAGGTGGCCCATGTCTTTGCCAGCAGCAAGCACGCGCTGCCGGTTCTGACGGTCATGATGATTAGCACCAGCAATTTCCTGCGCAGCTACGGTTGGTTGCTGCTGATTGCGCTGGTGCTCGCCGGCTTGGGCTTGCGCCTGGCGCTGGCCAATCCGGCTTTTCGTGAGAAGTTCGACGCCGGCTGGCTGACGTTGCCGATACTGGGCAAGTTGGCGCGCAGCTACAACGCCGCGCGCTTTGCCAGTACGCTGGCCATGCTGGCAGCGGGCGGCGTACCGATTCTGAAAGCACTGCAGGCGGCGGCCGACACGCTGTCGAATCAGGCCATGCGCGCCGATGCGCTCGACGCACTGGTGCTGGTGCGCGAAGGTGCGCCGCTGGCCTCGGCGCTGGCGCAGAAGAAGCGCTTCCCCGGACTGCTGGCCATGTTTGCGCGCCTGGGCGAGCAGACCGGCCAACTGCCCATCATGCTGCAGCGCGCCGCCAAGCAACTCGGCACCGAAGTCGCACGCCGCGCCATGCAGCTTGCCACCTTGCTTGAGCCACTGCTGATCGTGGCCATGGGCCTGGCCGTGATGCTGATCGTGCTGGCCGTGCTGATGCCCATCATCCAACTCAACCAGTTGGTCAAGTGAGGCCGGTGGCATGACGCGGGTTTACGGTCTGTTCGAGGTCGATGCTGCCATCGTTGATCTCGACGGCACCCTGGTCGATACGCTGGGCGACTTCGTTGTTGCGCTCAACCGCATGCTGGCAGAGTTGCCGGCGCCGTATCGGGACTTTACGGTGGACCGCGCGACGGTGTTGTTGCTGGTCGGCAAAGGCACGGAGAACCTGCTCAAGCGTGTGTTGCGGTTGGCGGCCGGTGCCGCTGCGCAAGACCCTGATTCACTCTACGACGCGGCCTGGCACCATTACGAACGCCATTACCTCGCCATCAACGGCCAGCACGCGACGCTCTATCCCGGCGTCCTGGCCGGCCTGCAGCAACTCCGGGCGCAGGGCTTGAAAATGGCTTGCCTGACCAACAAGCCGACCGCCTTTGCCGTGCCGCTGCTCAAGGCCAAGGGGCTCGATGGTTTTTTCGATCTGACCTTCGGTGGCGATGCCTTCGCGCGCAAGAAGCCTGATCCACTGCCGTTGCTCAAAACCTGCGAAGCGCTGGCGACAGCGCCGCAGCGTACGCTGATGATTGGTGACTCCAGTAACGACGCGCAGGCGGCGCGCGCTGCCGGCTGCCCGGTGTTGCTCGTGACCTATGGCTACAACCACGGCGAGCCGATTCGCGCCGTGGATGCGGACGCTTTTGTTGATTCATTGCAGCAACGGGTCGCGCCCTGATCCGCTCTTGATATTGGTTTTGATACACTGTCCCCATGTTCATTCACCGCATCTGGATCACAGGTTGTAGCGACCGGGGAGCATGGCCCTGGCGTACGCAACAAGCTCTGTCGGCTCACGCCTGACAGCGTCTCCGTTGCCCCTTGAATGAACTGCAGCCGGTCGGGCTGCCCGCTGAACCCGCTACGCGCAAACGGTTCGGCCATGTATGAAAGAAGCCATCCCGTGATCTCTGAACTTGAATTCAAAAGCCTGAGTGCCCAAGGCTATAACCGCATACCCTTGTTGGCAGAAGCTTTTGCGGATCTGGAAACCCCTTTGTCGCTGTACCTGAAGCTGGCCCATTCGACGCAGGGCGGGAAATACAGTTTCCTGCTTGAATCGGTGGTCGGCGGCGAGCGCTTCGGGCGCTACAGTTTCATCGGCTTGCCGGCACGCACGCTGTTGCGCGCCAGCGGCTTTGGCGCTGCGGCACGCACCGAGGTCGTGACCGATGGCGTCGTGGTGGAGAGCGCACCTGGCAATCCGCTGGACTTCATCTCGGACTACCAAAAGCGCTTCAAGGTGGCCTTGCGCCCCGGTCTGCCGCGTTTCTGTGGTGGGCTGGCCGGTTATTTCGGCTACGACACGGTGCGCTACATCGAGAAGAAGCTGCAAGCCTCTTGCCCGCCCGATACGCTGGGTTGCCCGGACATCTTGCTGCTGCAGTGTGAAGAACTGGCGGTGATCGATAACCTCTCGGGCAAGCTCTACCTGATCGTCTATGCCAACCCGGCGCAGAGCGAGGCCTATGCCAATGCCAAGAAGCGGCTACGCGAACTCAAGGAGAAGCTCAAATACTCGGTTAGCGCGCCGCTGGTCAAGCCGACGCAGAGCTATCCGGCCGAGCGCGAGTTTGCCAAGGCGGATTACATCGCGGCGGTTGAGCGCGCCAAGGAACTGATTGCCGGCGGCGACTTCATGCAGGTGCAGGTTGGCCAGCGCATCAAGAAGCGCTTCACCGAGTCGCCGCTGAGTTTGTACCGGGCGCTGCGCGCACTCAATCCCAGCCCCTACATGTACTACTACCACTTTGGTGACTTTCACGTGGTTGGCGCCTCGCCCGAGATTCTGGTGCGCCAGGAGCAGGTCAGCAGCAACGGACAGACCGAGCAGAAAATCACGATTCGCCCATTGGCTGGCACACGCCCGCGTGGCGCCAGTCTGGAACTCGACAAGGCGGCCGAAGTCGAACTGATCAACGACCCCAAGGAGCGTGCCGAGCACGTGATGCTGATCGATCTGGCGCGCAACGACATCGGCCGCATCGCCAAGATCGGCAGCGTCAAGGTGACCGAAGCCTTCAGCGTCGAGCGTTACAGCCACGTCATGCACATCGTGAGCAATGTCGAAGGCACGCTCAACGAGGGCATGACCAGCATGGACGTGCTCAAGGCGACCTTCCCGGCCGGCACCCTGACCGGTGCGCCCAAGGTGCACGCGATGGAACTGATCGACCAACTCGAGCCGAGCAAGCGCGGTCTTTATGGCGGCGCCTGCGGCTACCTGAGCTATGCCGGTGACATGGACGTGGCGATTGCCATCCGCACCGGCATCATCAAGGACGAGACACTGTACGTGCAGGCGGCGGCCGGGGTGGTGGCTGATTCGGTGCCGGAACTGGAGTGGAAGGAAACCGAAGCCAAGGCGCGCGCCCTGTTGCGCGCCAGCGAACTGGTCGAGGAGGGTCTGGAATGAGCGCCGCCAAGATTCGGTTGTTGATGATCGACAACTACGACAGTTTTACCTACAACATCGTGCAGTACCTGGGCGAGCTCGGGGCCGAGGTCGAGGTGGTGCGCAACGATGAAATCACGCTCGAGCAGATCGATGAGCGGCTCAGGTCGGGGCAACTCGACCGGCTCGTGATCTCCCCGGGGCCTTGCTCACCAGCCGAGGCTGGCATTTCGGTTGCTGCCATCCAGCATTGCGCCGGCAAGTTACCGATTCTCGGCGTCTGCCTCGGCCATCAGGCGATTGGCGCTGCCTTCGGTGGCAGGATCGTACGGGCGCAACAACTGATGCACGGCAAGACCAGCGTCATCCGCACAACGCAAGAGGGCGTGTTTGCCGGCCTGCCGGCGCAGTTCACGGTCAACCGCTACCACTCGCTGGCCATCGAACGCGCGACAGGCCCGTCCTGTCTGAAGATCACGGCCTGGACCGAGGACGGCGAGATCATGGGCGTCAAACACGCGACGCTGGATATCGAAGGCGTGCAGTTTCATCCTGAGAGCATCCTGACCGAGCACGGTCACGCGATGCTGAAAAACTTTCTCGTGCGGCTGCTGCCATGAAGCCGGCAAACATCATGCGCGTTGACCTGCGCAGCGATACCGTGACGCAGCCGACGCCGGCCATGCGCGCGGCGATGCTGGCCGCGCCGCTCGGCGATGACGTGTTTGCGGGCGACCCCAGCGTCAACGCCTTGCAGGAAAAAATCGCGGCCCTGCTTGGCTTCGAGGCGGCGCTGTTCATGCCGACCGGCACGCAAAGCAATCTGTGCGCCATCCTGGCCCATTGCCAGCGTGGCGACGAATACATCGTCGGCCAGTTCGCCCACTGTTATCGCTGGGAGGGCGGTGGTGCGGCGGTATTGGGCAGCGTGCAACCGCAGCCCTTGAACCACCAGAGCGATGGCAGCTTGTTGCTGGCCGACATTGAGGCCGCCATCAAGCCCGACGACGCGCATTTTGCCCGCACCCGTTTGCTGGCTTTGGAGAACACGCTCGGTGGCAAACTGCTGCCGTTCGATTATGTGCAGCAGGCCACGGAACTGGCGCGCGCCAAAGGGCTGAGCCGGCATCTGGACGGCGCACGCATCTTCAATGCCGCAGTGGCGCAGGCTGCAACAGGCGGCGCAAATGGGGGCGATGTCTTTCTTGAGGCGCGCCGCATCGCCCAGTGTTTTGACAGCGTGTCGGTTTGTTTCAGCAAAGGGCTGGGTGCGCCGGTCGGTTCCGTCCTGTGCGGCAGCCGCGAGTTTCTGGCGCGCGCGCACCGCATTCGCAAGATGGCCGGCGGCGGTATGCGCCAGTCCGGTCTGCTGGCGGCAGCCGCGTCCTATGCGCTCGACCATCATGTGCTGCGCCTGGCTGACGACCATGCATTAGCGCAGCGCTTGGCCGATGGCCTGCGCGATCTGCCCGGATTGGTCGTTGAGACGCCGCAGAGCAATATTGTCTTTGTTGATCTGGTCGATGAAGCCAGGGCGAGAGCCGATGAACTGATTCCGTTTCTGGCGGCGCGCGGTATTCTGGTCACCGGCCTGTACCGTCTGCGTTTTGTGACGCATCTGGACCTGGACGCCGCTGGCATTGCGTACACCCTGGCCGTCATGCGCGAATTCTTCCGCGCTTGACCTGGGATTGGGAGTGCTTGGCCGTGTTCAGTGGAATTGACAATCTGGGCTTGTTCATCATGGCGGGCGTGCTGCTCAATCTGACGCCGGGGCCGGATGTGTTGTACATCGTGGCGAATGCGCTCAAGAGCGGCTGGCGTGCCGGCGCGGTGGCGGCACTGGGCATCACGGCTGGCTGTTTTGTGCACGCGACGGCGGCGGCGCTGGGCGTTAGCGCCTTGCTGGCGGCATCGAGCACGGCGTTTTCGGCCCTCAAGTGGCTGGGCGCCGCTTATCTGGTCTATGTCGGCTGGAGCATGTTGCGCTCGGGTGGGGTGGGCCGCGCCAAAACCGTTTCAATGCCGGTAACTGCCCTAGCTACGATTGATTCAGCGGCGCGGGCGACTGGCGTTTCGCCGGTGCTGCGCCGGATCTTCATGAAGGGCTTCTGGACCAATGTGCTCAACCCCAAGGTGGCCCTGTTCTTTTTGGCCTTTTTGCCGCAGTTCATTGCCGCAGGCGCGCCCAGCAAGGGCTTGAGCTTTGTGCTGCTGGGGCTGATCTTCAACTTCAATAGTCTGTGGGTGAATCTGGCCTACGCCTGGCTCGGCGCCGCCGTGTCGCAGCAATTCACCGCGCTGCAACAGGGTATGGTCTGGCTGGAACGCATCGCCGGCGCCATGTTCGTCGGCTTTGGCCTGAAACTGGCCCTGACTGACAATCCTTCCAACTGAAACGAAAATGATCATGTCCAATACCATCCGAATCACGCCGCAGGAGGCCTTGCTGCGCACCATCGAGCACCGCGAGATTTTTCACGACGAGATGTTGCATATCGTGCGCGAAATCATGAGCGGCGCCTGGTCACCGGTGATGGTGGCGGCTTTCATCACGGGCCTGCGCGTGAAGAAGGAGACCATTGGTGAAATCACTGCCGCCGCAGAGGTGATGCGCGAGTTTTCCACCAAGGTCCATGTGACCGACAAGACGCATCTGGTCGATATCGTGGGTACTGGCGGCGACGGCTCGCATACCTTCAATATTTCAACCTGCTCCATGTTTGTGGCAGCGGCCGCTGGCGCCAAGGTCAGCAAGCACGGCGGCCGTGGTGTCAGCAGCAAGAGCGGCAGCGCCGATGTGGTGGAGTCGCTGGGCATCCATCTCAGCCTGTCACCGCAGGCCATTGCCCAATGCATTGAGCAGGTCGGTGTCGGTTTCATGTTTGCGCCCAATCACCATCCGGCCATGAAGAACGTGGCGCCGGTGCGCAAGGAGTTGGGCATCAAGACCATCTTCAATCTGCTCGGGCCGCTGACCAATCCGGCCGGTGCGCCGAATATTCTGATGGGCGTCTTCCACCCGGATCTGGTCGGCATTCAGGTGCGCGCCTTGCAGCGCCTGGGCGCCGAGCACGCCGTGGTGGTGTACGGCAGGGACGGCATGGACGAGGTCAGTCTGGGTGCGACCACCATGGTCGGCGAACTCAAGAACGGCGAGATCACCGAGTACGAGATTCACCCGGAAGATTTTTCGATGGTGATGGCCAGCAACCGTGCGCTCAGGGTCGAAACGCCCGAGCAGTCCAAAGCCATGTTGTTGGGTGTGCTGGACAACCAGACCGGCGCCGCCAAGGACATCGTGATTCTCAATGCCGGTGTAGCGCTCTACGCCGCCAATGTGGCGGATTCGATGCAGGCCGGCGTGCTGCTCGCGCGTGCCGCGATTGAATCGGGCGCCGCCAAGGTCAAGCTGACGCAACTAGTCGCACTCTCGCAACAATTGAAAGGGGGTCCCCAGTGACCGATATCCTTGACCAGATCGTTGCCGTCAAGCGCCAGGAAATTGCCGAGGCATTGAAACGCAAGTCGCTGGCTGTTATGCGCGCGGATGCCGAGTCGCGTGTTTTGACGCGTGATTTCGTCGGCGCGATGCGCGCCAAAATTGCCGCTGGCCGGGCCGCCGTCATTGCCGAGATCAAAAAGGCCAGTCCATCCAAAGGCGTGCTGTGCGCGGACTTTATCGCCGCTGACATCGCGCAGAGCTACGCGGAACACGGGGCCGCCTGTTTGTCGGTGCTCACCGATGTGCAGTTTTTTCAGGGCTGCGTCGATTTTCTCAAGCAGGCACGCGCCTCCTGCCAATTGCCGGTGTTGCGCAAGGATTTCATTGTCGACGCCTACCAGGTCTACGAGTCGCGCGCCATGGGGGCCGATGCCATTCTGTTAATTGCTGCCTGCCTGGACGACGCACAGTTAAAGGATTTCGAGGCCATTGCGCGCAGCCTGGACATGGCGGTGCTGGTCGAGGTGCACGATGCGCCCGAGTTGACGCGCGCGCTGCAACTGAAGACGCCACTGATCGGCATCAACAACCGCAACCTCAAGACCTTCGAGGTGTCGCTGGAGACCACGCTGACACTGATGCGCGATGTACCGGCGGACCGCTTGCTGGTCTGCGAGAGCGGCATCCGCAGCCGCGACGACGTGCTGCGCCTGGGCGCGGCTGGCGTCAATGCGTTTTTGGTGGGTGAAGCCTTCATGCGCCAGGCCGATCCGGGCGAGGCGCTGGCCGCGCTCTTTGCCATTGCCTGATCAGCGCCAGTCTGCGCGCCATCGATTCAGGAGCGATTGATGCCCAGCCCGCAAGAACGGCAGACCCGTTTCGCCTTTGATGCACAAGACCCTTGCGCTGCGGTGCCGAGGCTGACCGAGTGGGCGCCACAGCGCTGGCAGATCGCGGATGATTGGCGACCGGTCGTGGAACGGTTTCTGACCAGCGAGCCCGGTCAGGCTTTGGGTCGTTTCATCTGCGCACGTTTGGCAAGCGGCGCCATCATCTACCCGCCCCAGCCGTTTCGGGCCTTGGCCCTGACGCCGTTGGCGCAGGTTAAGGTTGTCATTTTGGGGCAGGACCCGTATCACGGGCCGGGTCAGGCCGAAGGGCTGGCATTCTCCGTGGCGCCGGGTGTCAAACCACCGCCTTCCCTGCGCAATATCTTCAAGGAAGTGGCGCGCGATGGCGCGCCTGGAGAGGCTCGGACGACGCCCGCGAATGGCTCGCTGGCCCGGTGGGCGCAGCAGGGCGTTCTGCTGCTCAACACCTGCCTGACGGTCGAAGCAGGGCAGGCTGGCAGCCATGCACAAAAAGGTTGGGAAGCACTCACTGACGAAATAGTCAATGCGGTGTCAGCAAAGCAAACTCCAGTCGTGTTCATGTTGTGGGGTTCCCAGGCGCAGACCAAGGCGCGCCTGATTGCGGCAAATGGCGCCGACGGCGGCCCGCTTCGGTCCTGTCATCGGGTGCTGATTGCCAACCATCCATCGCCACTTTCTGCCATGCGAGCACCGCGGCCTTTTGTTGGTTGTGGGCATTTCAGCCTGGCAAACACGTTTTTACGGCAGCATGAATACGGTTTGATCGACTGGTGATCAAATCTTGGCAGCTTGTGCCTGCCAGAGGCTGGTTTTCGTGGCATAATCCATGGCTCACTAAGGAGAGGTGGCCGAGTGGTTAATGGCAGCAGACTGTAAATCTGCCCTCTTACGAGTACGATGGTTCGAATCCATCCCTCTCCACCAGTGACTTGAATTGAGAATTGACGCAAGAGCGGGCCATGGGGCATATTGGGGTTGACTGGTTCAGCTTCGATGCGGGAGTAGTTCAATGGTAGAACCCTAGCCTTCCAAGCTAATGACGCGGGTTCGATTCCCGTCTCCCGCTCCAGTGTTGGTTTGTTGTTGAAGATAGTAGAAAGTTTCGCTTGTTCGCTGCCAAGTAGCGGACGGGGAATGCCCATTTGGCTCAGTGGCAGAGCACTCCCTTGGTAAGGGAGAGGTCGCGGGTCCGATTCCCGCAATGGGCACCATGGTTTTTGATTTGACGGTTCTTTACTTTTCGGAGTCTGAAAATGGGAAAAGAAAAATTTGCACGTACCAAGCCTCACGTCAATGTGGGCACGATTGGTCACGTTGACCACGGCAAGACCACGCTGACGGCGGCCATCACCAGCGTGCTGGCGGCCAAGTTTGGCG
>CAIXNB010000136.1 GCA_903920695.1 uncultured beta proteobacterium | reverse complement strand
GCCTCGCAGGGCAAGCGCTCCGCCGTGCAATTCCTTGAGGTGGTCGAACCACTGGGCGTAGCGGTCCGGCGCCTCATCGGGCGTGGTCGCCGGCATGCCAAAGCCTTCGAGGTTGACCAGACGGCGGATGCGCTCGGGGCGTATGCCAGCGTAAATCATCGCCACATTGCCGCCCATGCTGTGACCAACCAGGTTGACCGGGCCGCCCGGCGCGTAATGGTCGAGCAGAAACTCCAGATCGGCCAGATAGTCCGGGAACCAGAAGTGATCGACGCCGCCGCGATAGTCACCCACGTCCTGTTGTGCGCCGCCGGGCGTCAGGCCAAAGCCGCGCCAGTCCGGGGCGATGACGTAATGGTTGTGGCTGAGCGCGTCCACCACGAACTGGTAGCTCGCCGCCACGTCCATCCAGCCGTGTACCATGACAAGCGGCGTTTTGCCGGGCGCGGGCTCACCCCAGATCTGCACGTGGTATTGCAGCTTGCGGATCGGGACAAACTCGCTGCGGAAAATGCGTTTGGCTTGGTACATTCGCAGCATCATACGGAGACACATCGTGCAAGTCAGTCAAAAACGAGACAAGTCGCTAGCGGCGGCACAGGACAACTACGCGCAACTGCATGGCAGCTTCCAGTGGCAGGTGGCCGCCACATTCAACATCGCTGAGGTCTGCTGCAGGCGTTGGGCCGCAAAGTCCGGTGCGGGCAAACGGGTGGCAATCCAGGCGCTGGATGCGAACGGGGCCAGCCGCAGCTACAGCTACCTTGAATTGCAGCAGCAGGCGGCTCGCCTGTCCCGGGTGCTGGCCGAACTGGGCGTGGCACGCGGCGACCGCGTCGCCATCGTGATGCCGCAGCGCTTCGAGACCGCTGTGGCCTACATGGCGGTGCTGCAAATGGGTGCGGTGGCGATGCCGCTGTCCATGCTGTTCGGGCCCGAGGCATTGGAATTCCGGCTGCAGGACAGCGACACCACGGTTGCCATCTGCGACGAGAGTTCCATCACCAACGTGTTGTCCATCCGCCCGAGCTGCCCGAAGCTGCGCCACGTGCTCGGTGTCGACGGCGCCGGCGCCCAGGCCGATCTGAACTATGCCCAAGCCCTGGCGCAAGTCACGCAGGATCTACCACCGGTGCTGACCGCTGCCGAGGATCCGGCCGTGCTGATTTACACCAGCGGCACCACCGGCAACCCCAAGGGGGCGCTGATTCCGCACCGGGCCCTGATTGGCAACTTGACCGGCTTTGTTTGCAGCCAGAACTGGTTTGGTTTTGATGGTCGTGATAATGCTGACACCGATGCGGTGTTCTGGTCGCCGGCCGATTGGGCCTGGACCGGTGGCTTGATGGATGCGCTGCTGCCAACGCTGTATTTCGGCCGTCCCATTGTTGGTTTCAACGGCCGTTTCAGCCCACAGGTTGCCCTCGATCTGATGCGCCGCTTCGGCGTCACGCACACCTTCTTGTTCCCGACCGCACTCAAGGCGATGATGAAGGCGTACCCGGGAACCGCCAGCGCGACCGTGCGCCAGCAGTTCGGGCTCAAGCTGCAAGCCATCATGAGCGCAGGCGAGGCCGTTGGCGACGCCGTGTTCGACTACTGCCAGCGTCAACTCGGTGTCACCGTCAACGAAATGTTTGGCCAGACCGAGATCAACTACATCGTTGGCAATTGTGCGATGGGTGCGCAAGTACCCGCCGCCGCGCCGGGCCGCCCCAAGCGTGTCGGGCAGTCTCTTCGAGACCTGACCGAGGGCACGGCCCCCTTGGGGGGCAGCGCAGCACGCGAAGCGGCAAGCGTGGGGGCCTTGGTTGGATGGCCGGCGCGGGCCGGCAGCATGGGCAAGGGTTACCCGGGGCACCGCGTCGCGGTCATCGATGACGACGGCAAGGAATGCGCGCTTGGCGTGGTGGGTGACGTGGCGCTGAATCGCCTTGATGTGCACGGTCAGCCGGACCCGATTTTCTTTCTCGGCTACTGGAAGAACGAGGCTGCCACACTGGGCAAGTTCACCGGCGACTGGTGCCGCACCGGCGATCTGGCCACACGCGACGCCGATGGCTACCTTTGGTACCAGGGCCGCTCCGACGATGTCTTCAAGGCGGCCGGTTACCGCATCGGCCCGGGCGAGATCGAAAACTGCCTGGTCAAGCACCCGGCCGTGGCCAATGCGGCGGTCGTGCCGAAACCGGACCGCGAGCGGGGTGCCCTGGTCAAGGCCTATGTCGTGCTGGCGCCCGACTTTCTTGCGGCCAATGATTACCGCATCGGATCAGACCCCGCGTTCGAGGCGAAACTGGTGGCGCAGTTGCAGGCGCACGTCAAAGGCAAACTGGCACCGTACGAATACCCGAAAGAGATCGAGTTTGTCGAAGCGCTGCCCATGACCACGACAGGTAAGGTACAGCGCCGCGTGTTGCGCTTGCAGGAAGAGGAGCGTGCCCGCGCGCGACAGGCATAGGGGCAGACGCCACCGTAAACTTGGCGCTTTTCAAGAATTCCGACGCCCACCATGACCATGAAAACCATCCAGCTCGGCCAGAGCGATCTGCAGGTGACACCCATTTGCCTGGGTACCATGACCTTTGGCGAACAGGTCGATGAAACGACCGCACACGCCATCCTGGACCGCTCAATGGAACGCGGCGTCAACTTCATCGACACGGCCGAGATGTACGCGGTGCCGCCGCGCGCCGAGACCTTCAACGCCACCGAAATCATCATCGGCAATTGGCTGGCGAAGAACCCGGCGGCGCGCCGCAAACTCGTGCTGGCGACCAAGGTGGCCGGGCCGTCGCGCGCCATGCCTTGGATTCGGGGCGGCAGCGGCGATTTGACCGGCGCCGACATCATCGCCGCCTGTGAGGGCAGCCTCAAACGCCTGCAGACCGATGTCATCGACCTGTACCAGATCCACTGGCCGGTGCGCCATGTGCCGGCCTTTGGCATGATTTATTACGATCCAAAGAAGGATGTACCCGGCAGTTCGATTCATGTGCAACTAGAGGCGCTGCACAAGCTGGTACAGGCCGGCAAGGTGCGCGCCGTGGGCCTGTCCAATGAGAGCCCTTATGGCGTCCACGAGTTTGTGCGCTTAGCTGAATTGCATGGTCTGCCGCGCGTGGCAACGGTGCAAAACAGTTACAGCCTGCTCAACCGCAGCGTGGAAAACGCGCTGGACGAAACCATGCATCGCCTGGGCGTGTCCTTGCTCGCTTATTCGCCGCTGGCCTACAGCTTGCTCACCGGCAAGTACGATGCCTCCGGCCTGACCGGTCCGCAGGCACCGTTGGGCGGCCGCCTCAACCTGTTCGAATCGACACGCAAGCAGCGCTGGGGACGCCCGGAGGCGCTGGCCGCCGCACGCCGCTACAGCGTGCTGGCGCGCGAGAACGGTCTGACGCCGACGCAAATGGCGCTGGCCTTTTGCTACACCAAATGGCAGGTGGCCAGCACCATCATCGGTGTCACCTCGGTGGCGCAGCTCGATGAAAACCTGGACATCTGGGGTTTGATGCTGCCGCCCGAATTGTTGAAAAAGATCGACGCCATCCGCTGGGAGATGCGCGACCCGGCGATCTGACCATGGTGTCATCCCAGGCTCAATTTGTCATGCCGGACCTTGATCCGGCATTCACTGCCACGCGAGTCATGGATTGCGGAGCAGGTCCGCAATGACGAGTCCGGGGTTCATGTCGAGCGAGGGTTTGCAATCATGAGTAAACACATCAGCGAAACCCCGGCCACGCAGTTGCTCAAGGCGCACAAGGTAGTGTTCACCGAGCATGCCTATGACTACCTTGAGCACGGCGGCGCCTTGCACAGTGCCGAGGTTCTGGGCTTTGATCCGTTCATGGTGGTCAAGACCCTGATCATGCAGGACCAGGCGGCGCGGCCGCTGGTGGTGCTGATGCACGGTAACCGCAAGGTCTCGACCAAGAACCTGGCGCGCCAGATCGGTGCCAAGTCGGTCGAGCCCTGTGCGCCCGAGGTCGCGAACCGGCATAGCGGTTATCTGGTCGGCGGCACCTCGCCGTTTGCCACGCGCAAGACTATGCCGGTCTACGTCGAAGCCTCAATTCTGGAACTGCCAAAAATTCTCATCAATGGTGGCCGACGCGGCTATCTGGTCGGCATCGATCCAATCGTTTGCGTCGACCTGCTGGCGGCCAAACCCGTGCAATGTGCGCTCGATGATTGAAACCTTGTCGCGCCGGTGCGGCGGGCTGGCAGAATAGACGCATGAAGCCCCGCCCCGGGGGTGCAGCAGCAGGAGAACTTTCTTGGAATCCATGACACCCTATTTCCCATGGTTGGCAGTTCTGGCCGGCTACCTGATCGGGTCGCTTTCATTTGCTGTGATCGTCAGCCGCGTCATGGGTTTGAATGATCCGCGCACCTTTGGCAGCAAGAACCCAGGCGCCACCAACGTGCTGCGTTCGGGTAGCAAGGGCGCGGCAATCATCACCTTGTTGCTTGACGCGGCCAAGGGCTGGTTGCCGGTGGTGCTGGTCAAGTGGTACGGCGCTGCGTACGGCCTGGGCGAGGGCACCATGGCGATGGCCGGACTGGCCGCTTTTGTCGGTCACCTGTACCCGGTGTTTTTTAAGTTCAAGGGCGGCAAGGGCGTGGCCACGGCCTGTGGCGTGCTGCTCGGCATCAGCCCGGTACTGGGCCTGGCAGCAGGCGCCACCTGGCTGATCATGGCCTACTTCTTCCGCTATTCGTCGCTGGCCTCACTGACGGCTGCCGTGTTCGCGCCGGTCTATTACATTTTCGGCGACGGTGTGGCCTGGTACCTCAACAAGGGTGTCATGCTGGCGCTGTCGTTGATGTCAATCCTGCTGATCTACCGCCACGTCGAGAATATTGGCAAGTTGCTCAAGGGGACCGAATCGCGTCTGAGCCTTGGCAAGAAGGTCAGGCACTGAATATCAGGGTGGGCGCGCCAGCCAGTCCTGCACGCGCTGGTAGCTGTTCCAGGCCCACCAGGCCCGGCCAGCCCACACCATGACGCGCTTGGGTCGCAGCACCACCACCAGCGTCAAAGCACCGATGGGCCAGGCCGGGTTGCGGTAGAGCCACTGCAGGCCGCTTTGCGCGGCGTCCGCCAAGGCCAGCGGGCGTTTCAAAACCTGCACCTGATCTTGCAAGCTCGAACGCAGTTGCGCGCTGCGCAGCCGCAAGGCTTGCTGGCGCTCAATCAATTCCGCGTTGTTCATGGGGTGCCTCGCTGGACAGTCCGTTCTGATCGCGCTTGAGTTCTGCCACGCTGTTTGCGAACATGCCATCCGGGCTGCGCAGACCTTGCCGGGCTTGGCGCAGCAGGAGCAGACCACCGCCGAGAAACAGAAGGGCCATCACGCCCAGCGCCGGCAAGCGGTAGCCTTCCGAAAACAGGAGAATGACAAAAGCGCACAGCAACACCAAACCCGTTGCCAGCACCAGCACCGCCATCGCGACCCAGAACAGCGCGTCAAAAAGACGGCGCTTCTCCAGTTCGACTTCGGTGCTTAGCAGCGAGAGACGAACCTCGGCGATCTCAAGCAAAGTGCCCAGCAAGCGGCGCAGCGATGCAAACAGGCCGCTGACGTGGGGCAGTTCACTCATGGGTGAGGGCTCTAGCGGCGGCTGATCAGCAGGCCGATCACCATGCCGACGCCGGCTGCGATGCCGATTGATTTCCAGGGGTTGTCGTGGACGTACTCATCGGCGGCGTGACCGGCGGCCTTGGCTTTTTCCACCGCTGCTTCCTGCAGACTGAGCAGATCGATCCGCGCCTGATGCAGGCGCGCCTCTATCCGGTTGCGGACATCGGCTGCTTTTTCGCCGGCCTGGTCGGCCGTCATGCGCAGCAATTCCTCCGCATCGGCAATGACGACCCGCAGGTCGCTCATCAATTTGTCTTTTTGAATGGTGTTCATGTCAGTCATGGTAGTCCTCCGAAATATCGATGGGATGCTTTCATCCTAGGCGCTGTTGCACTCACTGTGGTGACAAATATCAAAAAAGTTGTGATTGACCTTGGCTGGAGCTTCATTGTCTGAGCAATTCGGTCAGTGCCGCCGCAATGGCGCTCGCCATGCTGGTGGCGTTGCTGCTATGCGTGATGCAGTCGGTGCTCCAGATTTCACTGACGCCCACGTCCAGTAGCAGCTGCAGCGCGTCATCCGCAAACAGCGCGTGGGTGACGGCGACATCGACCGACGCCGCGCCAGCTGCCAGCAGCAAGCGTGTGGCCTGGGTGACGGTCTGACCGGTACTGGCCACGTCGTCAAGCAAGACCACCTGGCGGCCTGTGATGGCGACGTCTGGTAATTCAACCTGCACCGAGTGGTCGCCGTGGCGCACTTTTTGGCACACCGCATGGTCGAAGCCATGGCGCATGGCCGCCAGTGCCACCCATTGCGCCGATTCGACATCAGGCCCGATCAATAGCGGCCGCTGTCGCCGCGCAGCAATCAAGTCTGACAGCAGCGGCGCACCGCTGAGCACAATGGCCTGAGCCACTGGCACAGCTTCCTGTAGGCGGGCGACCCGGTGCAGATGAGGGTCGACGGTGATCACGGCGTCGAACAGGCTCGCCAGGAAACGTCCGACCACGCGCTGGCTGACGGCCTCACCCGGGTGGAAAGCAATGTCCTGGCGCATGTAGGCCATGTAGGGTGCCACCAGCGTCAGGTGCCGGGCATCGAGTTCGCGTGCGGTTTGCGCTGCCAGCAGCAACTCGAGCAGTTTCTCGTTGGGCTTGTCGAGCGTGCGCAGCAAAATCACTTGAGGCGGCAGTGCTGACGGTAGGCGCAGTTTGAGTTCGCCATCTGGAAAACGATGGCGTTCAATCTGGCACAGGTTCAGATGGGCGGCCTGCGCGATGCGTGTTGCGCTTTGCTGCTCGTCCTCGAAATGGAGCAGCACGGCTGTTGTCGGTGCGTTTGGCTTCATCAGAATTCCACAAATACTTGCGGTACTTGCTCCGCGTTGCCGACTATGAACCCAGTCGATTTGTCGCAGGCCTGGCGCGCGAAATCGAGATCGCTCGCAAACTCGGCATAGATCCGGTACAGGATGTCGCCCGCCGCCACCGTATCACCAAGCTTGTGCAGCAGGTCAACCCCGGCATTGATGACCTTCGGTGCGCCGGCCAGACGGGCCACGCGTGCGATTTGCAGGTTGTCGATGCCGATCACCACACCGGCTGCGCCAGCGCGGACATCGAGCGTTAATTTGCCGAGTTGCGGATTGTTGTGGTTGAAGCCCTTAGAGCCCTGCGCCGCAATGATGGCGTTCATCTTGTTCAGGGCCCGACCGGAGTCGAGGATGTCGCGGGCGATGGCAAAGCCGTCGCCGCCGCGCACATCGGGACTGAATTCGATCAGGCGGCCCGCCAGGCGCAGGCACTTCTGCCGTAAATCAGCCGGTGCCCTTGGGTCGTTCTCGAGCACGCGCATGACGTCGCGGGCTTCCAGCACCGGCCCGATGCCGTTGCCGACGGGCTGGCGGCCATCGGTGATGACGACATCAAGCGACAAACTCATGCGCTGTGCCACGTATTCGAACAGGCGGCGCAGGCGCTGTGCGTCCGGCATGGTGCGCACTTTCGCCGTGGGGCCGATCGGGATATCGAGCACCAGATGGGTGGAACCGGCCGAGATTTTTTTCGACAGGATCGAGGCCACCATCTGTCCAGGCGAGTCGAGCGAGAGCGGACGCTCGACTGAAATCAGCACATCGTCAGCCGGTGACAATTCGGCCGTGCCGCCCCAGGCCAGGCAGGCGTGGTGATCGCGCACGATTTGCGTCAGTTGTTCGAATGGCAGTTCCACATTGGCCAGCACTTCCATGGTGTCGGCCGTGCCGGCTGGCGAGGTGATGGCGCGCGACGAGGTTTTCGGGCACAGCATGCCGTGTGCCGCCACGATGGGGACGATCAGCATTGAGGTCCGGTTGCCGGGGATGCCGCCGATGCAGTGCTTGTCGACCACCAGGTGTTCGTGCCAGTCGAACTTGCGGCCGCAATCGACCATGCCTTCGGTCAGGAAATAGACCTCTTCGCGATCCAGTTCGTTGCGATTGGTGGCGACGACAAAGGCAGAGAGCTCGATCTTCGAGTAGCGGTGCGCAGCGATGTCGCGCACGATGCCACCGAAGTCTTCCCGGCTCAGGCGCTCGCCATTGATCTTGCGGTGCAGGGCTTCAATCGATTGCGGCGCTTCGGCCTGCGACACCGAGACCGTGTGGCCATCGACGACGCCGAGCTGCAGGAAGGCATCCTCCGACACACCGAGTTCGTGACCGCCGACGATGCACAGGTCGTCCACCACGTTCAAGGTGGCCAGAATGCGCCGCCCGTTGGCGCGCACCTCAACCTTGGCCAGCGCCTGGAAGCCCTCGGCCCGGTAGACATCGCATTCGCGGTGCAGGTAGACCACGTTTTCACGGTAGGTGTCGATGGCCACCCGGCGCACCGCCAGGGTCGATGGGGTCGGCGTCCTGCCTTGCGGCGTGCCTGAGATGCTCAGGGTTTCAGGTGCTGTGCTCATGGCACTAGCCTACACCGGTTTTACCGCCTGTGGCCATGCCGATGGCGCAAGGAAGCTTGTGAAAAGGCATAAAAAATGGCTTCCGGGGAAGCCATTTTTGGAGTTGGATGCGATCAGACGCGTTTTCTGTACTCGCCGGTGCGGGTGTCGATTTCGACCTTGTCGCCTTGCGCAACAAAGATTGGTACACCGATGTCAAAACCGGTAGCAATCTTGGCCGGCTTGAGCACTTTGCCCGAGGTGTCGCCCTTGACAGCGGGTTCGGTCCAGGTGATCTCGCGCACGACGCTGGTCGGCAGTTCGACCGAGATCGCCTTGCCGTCGTAGAACACCACTTCAACTTCCATGCCGTCTTCGAGGTAACTCAGGGAGTCGCCCATGTTCTCGGCTTCGACTTCGTATTGATTGAAGTCGCTGTCCATGCAGACGTACATCGGGTCGGCGAAGTAGGAGTAGGTGCAGTCCTTCTTGTCCAGGATGACCTGGTCGATCTTGTCGTCGGCCTTGAACACGACTTCGGTGCCGAAGTTGGCGATCAGGCTTTTGAGCTTCATGCGCACGGTGGCCGAATTGCGGCCGCCACGGCTGTATTCGGTCTTGAGGACGACCATCGGGTCTTTGCCGTGCATGATGACGTTGCCGGCGCGAATTTCTTGAGCGGTTTTCATAGAGATAGATTGAAGGTTGGCCGCTTGTCTTGCGGCGAGGGCGGCTTGGGCCCGAGACAAATCCGGGCAAATTCCGCAAAGCGGTGAATTTTAACGGTTTATTCCTGCGAATCGGATGACCTGGGTCACAAGATCATCCTGCTGCATGAGCCGCTCGCGCAGCGCCGTGATGGTTTTCTGCCAGGGCGCAGTCTCCAGCGCGGGCAGGGCGGCCTGTCCTGTGCCGTTCCAGGCATCATGAAATGCACGCAGTGAGAGCGGTGCGTCCATCAGTTCAAGAAAGGCGTCGAGCTTGTCATGGTGGGCGTCGTCAGCTTGCGGATAGATCTGCCAGACCAGGGGTTTGTTGGCCCAGATTGCCCGTACCAGCGAGTCTTCGCCGCGGACAAAGTTGAGGTCGCTGGCCCATAACAGGTGGTCAAAGTCGCGCTGGTCCAGTACCGGCAGGTAGGCGATTTGCAGCTGACCGACCCCCTCGTGCGCGGTTTGGCCCGCGCCCGCGAGGCAGGCCCTGACCGCAGCCGCGGCCCGGCCCGGCGTGACCAGCAAGCGGGTCGCTTGCGGCCCGGCTGCCAGTTGGTCCAGCAGTTGTCCCAGCGCCGTTGGCTCGTAACAAAAGAGGGAAATCAGGCGTTCACCTTGGAACGCAATACCGAGTTGTTGCAGCCAGGCCATGCGCTCAAAGCCAGCCTGGCGCGCGACCAGATCGGGTTCTCGCAACAGGCCACCGGTTGCCGTCGTGAAGCCGGGGTAGTAGAAGTACTTGCGCAAACCCAGGCCTGGGCCGCTCATCACGGGTGATCGCAAACCATGGCTGCGCGCGACAAAGCGCTCGGCACTCAGGTATTCCAGGTTGAGCCAGAGGCCTTTCCCGCCGGCAGCGGTGACGCTGTCGGCGTAGGCCGCGACAAATTCCGGTGCGATCGCGCAGCCGAAGGCCTCAACCAGGATATCGCCGATCTCAAGCTCGCCGATGTCCAGCGGTTCTGTCCACGGCCTGACCTCGACGCCGGCCGGCGGCTGCGGCGCCATCCATTGCAAGGCGCTGACGTCATCGATCCACAGGCGCACGCGCTGGCCGCGCGCAGCCAAGCCGCTTGCCAGTCGCCAGCAGACACCGGTGTCGCCGTAGTTGTCGATGACGCGGCAAAAGATGTTCCAGAGCTTTTCTGTTTTCACGCTGCAGATTGTCCACAATACGCACCTATGCCTGATTTGTCCGATTCTCCAATGCCTGATTTGCCGGTCGACGCTGCACCGGTCCACTCCGAGCAACTGCTGCGCGAGGTGGCGAGCCTGCCGCCGCTGCCGGGCGTCTACCGTTATTTCGATGTCGATGGCATGGTGCTCTACGTGGGCAAGGCCATCAACCTGAAGAAGCGGGTGTCGAGTTACTTCCAGAAGAACCATGGCGGCACGCGCATCGGCCATATGGTGGGCAAGATCGTGCGCATGGAGACCACCGTGGTGCGCTCCGAGGCCGAGGCCCTGCTGTTGGAAAACAACCTCATCAAGACGCTCAGCCCGCGCTACAACATCCTGTTTCGGGATGACAAGAGCTATCCCTATCTGAAGCTGACTGCGGCGACGACCAATGGCGGCCCGGGCGCCGCCTTCCCGCGTGTCTCGTATTACCGGGGTGCGGTGGAAAAAAAGCACCATTACTTCGGACCTTACCCCAGCGCTTGGGCCGTCAAGGAGGCGATATTGCTAATGCAGAAGGTATTTCGCCTGCGCACCTGTGAAGACCCGGTTTTCAACAATCGCACCCGGCCCTGCCTGCTGTACCAGATCAAACGCTGTTCAGCACCCTGCGTTGGGCATATTTCAGCAGCCGACTATGCGAACGATGTCGCCAATGCCGAGCGCTTTCTGCGGGGTGACGCGCAACAGGTCATGCAGGTGCTGGAGGCGCGCATGCTGGCGCACGCGCAGGCACTTGAGTTCGAGCAGGCAGCCGAGTTGCGCAACCAGCTATCAGCGCTGTCCAATGTATTGCACCAGCAGTCGGTCGATAACGTCTCGGACCGTGATGTCGACATCCTGGCCGTCAAGGTGCAGGGCGGGCGTGCCTGTGTCAACCTGGCCATGGTGCGCGGCGGGCGCCATCTGGGCGACCGGCCCTATTTCCCGCAGCACGTCGAGGACGCGGCTGCCGTTTACTGGGACGATGGCGAGGATGAGGCGGTATCCGCCAGCGCGTCCTCGGTCGAGGCCCAGGTGCTGGCGGCTTTCCTGGCGCAGCATTATTTGCAGGTGCCGGTACCGCCCTCGCTGGTGCTTAGTGAGCCGGTCAGTCCGGCGCTGATCACGGCGCTGTCGGTTCAGTCCGGTGTCAAGGTCAGCGCTGTTCACCAGCCACGTGAACAGCGCCGGGTTTGGCTTGAAATGGCACAAACCAACGCCAGCTTGCAACTCGCGCGCCTGCTGTCAGAAGAGGGTTCGCAGCAGGCACGTACGCGAGCGCTGGCCGAGGCGCTGGATCTGACGCTGGACAATCAGGACGAGTTGCGGCTTGAGTGCTTCGACATCTCGCACACAGCCGGCGAGGCGACCCAGGGTTCCTGTGTGGTGTTTCAGCACCACAAGATGCAGAACGCCGAGTACCGGCGTTATGGCATTGAAGGGATCACACCCGGTGATGATTACGCGGCCATGCGCCAGGTGCTGTTGCGCCGTTATGGCAAGCTGGCCGAGGTCTTGAACGAGGCCAAACAAACCGGCGTGGCGCCCGCTGGCACCGGGCGCCTGCCCGATCTGGTGCTGGTGGACGGCGGCAAGGGCCAGGTGTCGATGGCGCGTGAAGTGTTCGAGCAGCTCGGTTTGCCGCTGTCCCTGATCGTCGGTGTAGAGAAGGGTGAGGGCCGCAAAGTCGGATTGGAAGAACTGGTTTTTGCCGATGGCCGTGACAAGGTTTACCTCGGCAAGGACTCGGCGGCCCTGATGCTGGTGGCGCAGATTCGTGACGAGGCGCACCGCTTTGCCATCACCGGCATGCGGGCAAAACGGGCCAGGGTGCGCGTCGACGGTGGCAAGCTCGAAGAAATTCCAGGTATTGGTCCGAAGCGCCGTGCCAGCCTGCTGCAGCGCTTCGGCGGTGTGCGCGGTGTCGCCCTGGCAGGCATTGACGATATCGCGACGGTGGCGGGCATTTCGCGCGAGCTGGCCGAAGAAATTTACCGCGCCCTGCACTGAGCGCCGGCTGAAAAGATGCCCACGCAAGGCGCCAAGCCATGCCACAATGCCAGTCATGTTCTTCAACACACCAACCATCATGACCTGGGCGCGCATCGCTGCGATCCCCCTGATTGTTGGTGTCTATGTTGACTACCTGCCGCTCGAACCCGCCAGCCGCAACCTGATTGCGACGTGTCTGTTTGTGCTGTCGGCGATTACCGACTGGCTTGACGGTTATCTGGCGCGTCGGCTTAATCAGGTTTCTTCCTTTGGCGCCTTCCTGGATCCAGTGGCCGACAAAATCCTGGTCTGTGCCAGTGTGCTGGTGCTGGTGCATCTGGGCCGGGCCGACGTTTTTGTGGCGCTGATCATCATCGGGCGCGAAATCGCGATCTCCGCGCTGCGCGAATGGATGGCCCAGATTGGCGCTTCCAAGAGCGTGGCTGTGCACATGATTGGCAAACTCAAGACCGTGGTGCAGATGGTGGCGATTCCGTTTCTGCTGTTCGACGGCCTGTTGTTCGGCGTCATTGACACCCATTTGTGGGGCGTCTGGTTGATCTGGATTGCCGCCGTGATGACGGTCTGGTCCATGGTCTATTACCTGCGCAAGGCGCTGCCTGAGATTCGGGCGCGTGCCAAGTGACGGCGCGACAGGAAGGTGACTTCCTCAGGGCCATGCCAGTCCTGTTTGTGTTGATCTGGAGTACCGGTTTCATCGTTGCCCGTTACGCCATGCCGTATGCGCCGCCGCTGAAATTTCTGGCGCTGCGCTACCTGCTTTCAATCGCCTGCTTTCTGATCTGGATCGTGCTGGCCCGCGTTCGCTGGCCGAGCAAGCCGATGCAATGGGCGCACCTGGCGCTCACAGGTGTGCTGATGCACGCCGCTTACCTGGGTGGCGTCTGGATCGCCGTCAAGTCCGGCATGGGTTCTGGCCTGTCGGCCTTGATCGTGGGTCTGCAGCCGGTGCTGACGGCGCTCTGGTTGTCGGCGACTGGTGGTCGCATTGCCGCACGGCAGTGGGCCGGACTGGTTCTGGGGTTTGTTGGCCTGCTGCTGGTGGTGTCGCGCAAGTTCGGGCAAGGCGGCGAGGCCAACTGGCTCAACATGTCGTTCATCATTGGCGCGCTGTTCAGCATCACGCTTGGGACCCTGTACCAGAAACGCTTCGTCAAACCTTGTGACGTTCGCAGCGCCAATGCGGTGCAGCTCGGCGCGGCTTTTGTGGTGACACTGCCACTGGCCTTGCTGGAGACCGAGACGATGCACTGGAACATTGAATTGGCAGGTGCACTGGCCTGGTCGGTGCTGGCGCTGACGCTGGGCGGCAGTTCGCTTCTGTACATGATGATCCAGCGCGGTGCTGCGGCCTCGGTCGCCAGCCTGATGTACCTGGTGCCGCCGGTTACCGCGATCATTGCCTGGCTGCTGTTCGCCGAGCCGATCAGCGCGCTCACCATCGCCGGAACCCTGATTACCGTTCTTGGTGTCGCCCTGGTCGTGCGTCAGAGCGCTGTGCCGGCTGTGCGTCGGGAATAATCAGGCATTCATGATTTTGGAGAAACACCTATGAGCAAGAAGAGAATCGCCGTCATTGCCGGTGACGGCATCGGCAAGGAAGTCATGCCGCAGGGCATTGCCGTGATGGAAGCGGCCGCCGGCAAGTACGGTATCGACCTGCAGTTTGATCACTTCGATTTTTCCAGCTGGGATTATTTCGAGAAGCACGGCAAGATGTTGCCCGACAACTGGAAGGACCAGATCGGCGGCCACGACGCCATCTACTTCGGCGCGGTCGGTTGGCCCGAGAAGATCCTGGACCACGTCTCGCTCTGGGGTTCGCTGCTGCTGTTCCGCCGCGAGTTCGACCAGTACGTGAACCTGCGCCCGGCGCGCTTGATGCCGGGCATCATTGCGCCGGTGGTGCGGCGTGATGGCAGCCGACGCGAGCCCGGCGAGATCGACATGTTCATTGTGCGCGAGAACACCGAAGGGGAATACTCCAGCGTCGGCGGACGCATGTACCCGGGCACCGAGCGCGAAATCGTGCTGCAGGAGACGGTGATGTCGCGCGTCGGTGTCGATCGTGTTCTGAAATTCGCTTTCGAACTCGCGCAGTCAAGGCCGAAGAAGCACCTGACCAGCGCGACCAAGTCGAACGGTATTGCCATCACCATGCCGTATTGGGACGAGCGCGTGGTTGAGATGGCGAAGAACTACCCGGAAGTCAAGGTCGACAAATTCCACATCGACATCCTGACCGCGCACTTTGTGCAGCGTCCCGACTTCTTTGACGTGGTGGTGGCGAGCAACCTGTTTGGCGACATCCTGAGCGATCTTGGGCCGGCCTGTACTGGCACCATCGGCATTGCCCCGAGCGCCAACCTCAATCCCGCGCGCAAGTTTCCTTCGCTGTTCGAGCCGGTACACGGTTCGGCGCCGGATATCGCCGGCAAGGGCATCGCAAACCCGATCGGCCAGATTTGGTGTGGCGCCCTGATGCTGGATTTTCTGGGCTACCGGGAAGCGCACGACGGCGTTCTTGCGGCGATCGAGAAGGTGTTGGCACCCCAAAGCGGTGCGCCGCGCACGCCAGATCTGGGCGGCACGGCCGGTACCGCAGACGTCGGCCGTGCCATTGTCGGCGCGCTTTGATCCAGGTCGTTTTTGGCAAGGGTTTCCCCCGCCGTTTTCCTGCCAAAACCGACTAGAATTCGCCTCCGCACCGTCGAAAATCAATTTTAAAAATTAGGGGTTCTTTGTGAATAAAACCGAACTGATCGAGCACATCGCTGTACAGACCGATATTTCGAAGGCGGCCGCGACCCGGGCGCTGGAGTCTGTCATCGACGCCATCAAGACGACCCTGAAGAAAGGCGACTCGGTTTCACTGGTTGGTTTCGGTACTTTTGCAGTCGGCAAACGCGTAGCGCGCTTGGGCCGCAATCCGCGCACCGGTACTGCGATTAAAATCAAGGCTGCCAAAGTTCCAAAGTTCCGTCCAGGCAAAGCCTTGAAGGATGCATTGAACTGACAGCCGGTCAAAAGTGGGGTGCTTAGCTCAGTTGGTAGAGCGGCGCCCTTACAAGGCGTAGGTCGGCGGTTCGAGCCCGTCAGCACCCACCACCACTTACACGGCAAAGGCGAACAAGACGTTCGCCTTTTTTTGTTTTTTACTGGAGAAGTTGCGCATGTTTGATTTTGTCCGAAAGCACACGAAGATCATGATGGGCCTGATGTTCTTGCTGATCATCCCATCCTTCGTGCTATTTGGCATCAATAGCTACGATCGCATGCGTGACAAGGGTGAGGCTGCAGCACGGGTCGGCGGCCAGGACATCAGCCAAGGTGAATGGGATGCCGCGCACAAGGCCGAAGCTGATCGCCTGCGCGCCCAAGTGCCCAACATCGATGCCAAGTTGCTTGATTCGCCCGAGGCGCGCTACGCCACGCTGGAGCGACTGGTTCGCGAACGGGTGCTGGCCCAGGCCGCTGACAAGTTCAAACTCACGACCAGCGACGCGCGACTGGCGCGCGACTTGCAGGAGGACCCAACCATCGCCGCCTTGCGTTCGCCCGATGGAAAGCTCGATATGGTCCGTTACCGTCAACTCGCCGCAAGCCAGGGCATGACACCTGAAGGGTTTGAGGCGCGCGTGCGCCGCGACCTGTCGGTGCGCCAGGTTGAAGCCGGTTTGAACACCACCAGCTTTTCTGCTGCCGGCGCTGCCGATGTAGCACTGAATGCGTTTTTTGAGCGACGTGAGGTCCAGATCGCCAACTTCCTGAGCGCTGATTTCGCCGCCAAAGTCGCGCCCACAGAAGCTGAACTGGAAACTTTCTATAAAGCCAATCAGGCGCTGTTCCAGGCGCCTGAGCAGGCCAGCATTGAATACGTGGTGCTGGATCTGGACGCAGTCAAGAAGAGCATAACGATTAATGAAGCCGATCTGAAGTCCTATTACGAGCAGAACGCGGCGCGCCTGAGTGGTAATGAGGAGCGGCGCGCCAGCCACATCCTGATCAATGCCGCCAAGGATGCGCCGGCCGCTGAGCGCCAGAAAGCCAAGGCACGGGCTGATGAGTTGTTGCAGCAGGCGCGCAAGGCGCCCGACAGCTTTGCCGAACTCGCGAAGAAGAATTCGCAGGATACCGGCTCTGCAGCCAACGGCGGTGACCTCGATTTCTTTGGCCGTGGTGCCATGGTCAAGCCGTTTGAAACGGCTGTTTTCGCCATGAAGAAGGGCGAGATCAGTGATGTGGTGGAGTCCGATTTCGGCTACCACATCATCAAGCTCACCGATGTCAAGGCGCCCAAACAGCGCAGCTTCGAGGAGTTGCGTGCCAGCATCGAGTCCGACCTGAAGACGCAGCAAGCGCAGCGCAAGTTCGCTGAGACGGCCGAGCTTTTCACCAATGCCGTCTATGAGCAGTCGGACAGCCTGAAACCAGTGGCAGACAAACTCAAGCTCGAGATCAAGACACTTAACAACGTGGTGCGCAAACCAGCAGCTGGCGTCACCGGCGCGCTCGCCAACCCCAAATTCCTGGCTGCCATTTTTGGACCGGATGCGATTGAAAAGAAGCACAACACGGCAGCCATTGAAACCGCACCCAACCAGTTGACCGCCGGGCGTGTGAGTAGCTACGTAGCGGCCCGCACCTTGGCGTTTGCCGATGTGCGTGCGCTTGTGCGTGAGCGCGTCGTTGCGGCCCGCGCCACCGAATTGGCGAACAAGGACGGCATGGAAAAACTCGCGGCTTGGAAAGCTGCGCCGGCGTCAGCGGTGATGCCGGCAGCCGTGCTTGTCGCGCGTGACCAGGCCCAAAATATCCCGCCAGCTATCCTGACTGCCGTGCTGCGCGTGGAGGCAACAAGCCTGCCGACCCTGGTTGGCGTCAATTTGGGTGCGCAAGGTTATGCAGTGGTCAAGGTCAACAAGATCGTGCCGCGTCCGATACCGACCGCAGAAGCAACCAAGCAGGATCGTGCCCAATACGCACAATGGTGGACGCTTGCTGAAAACCAAGCTTATTACAGTCTGCTCAAGGAGCGCTTCAAGGCCGAGATCATGGTTGCAAATCCGACGCGAACGGCGACCGATTCGGCGCTGGCCGCTGCGAAGTAGGCGGCAACGGTTATAATTGAAAGCACGGTGGCTGTAGCTCAGTTGGTAGAGTCCAGGATTGTGATTCCTGTTGTCGTGGGTTCGAGCCCCATCAGCCACCCCAATAGATACAAGGGTTTGCAGCTACGAAAGTAGTAGCAAACCCTTTCTCTTTGGTGGCGATGTAACGGCGGATGTAAGCGGATTTTCCGGATCCGATGACGCCAATCACCGAAAAATGCAGTTGATGGTCGCCGCCGTCAGGCGGCGTGTCTTCTCGCCGGACTGAGGGCGCCCCCGTGGGGGGCAGACGGGCAGACCGGCGCACGGGGGCCAATGCCGCGTAGCGGCGAGGCCCCGGCGGGGTGGGCGGGGGCTAACTGGTCATAACTGGCCGAAGGCCACTGACTGGAAGAGTTGCGAAGCAACTGACCAATGCCACGGCGCTACGACAGCCACAAGGGCGACCGGACGGCGGCGCGTAGGGCAGGAACTGACCGGGGTGCGCCGACGCCTGGGCGACCGCCCCCAGCGTAGGCCACTTTGCATAAGACCCGTTTTGTAAACCCGTGAGGGCGCGTCAGCGGTGGCCGACACTAAGCGCAGCTTCAGCGTAGCGGCTGGCGACCACTTTGCAAAATGCGGCCTTATGTAAAAGCGAGGCGGGTGGCCGTAGCGGGCGAATGCCACCGATGCCGCAGATAGCCGACCAGCACGATGCGCAAGCGAGCCGAGGCGTGGTGGCTTGGCATGGCGTACCCGCCTTGCCAACAGACTGATGCCACAGTCCACGGAGCACTGGAAAGCAGTGGTGTTGGGCTCCCTGCCGTCTGCGCAAAGCGCTTTCCTGTGGGCAGGGTGCCCGGCACGACTGCGCTGGTGGAGATCACAGACGCACATCGAGCGTAGAAGGTTGGTCACTCACTGCCGCCATCGCGGTAGCTGATAAAACACGTCGCAAATGAATCCAAACCAGTTCAATACCCCGCCAGATTCTCAATCCGAAATATCTGGTCTTCCTCGTTGCGCCCGGTATTGGGGAAGTACTTCACAGTCATAAAGCGCCCGTCAGCGTCCTGCACCAGCATCAGCGGCACGCCGTACAGCTTGTGTTCGGCCAGCACTTTGTCCACGGTGTTGTCGCCGTTCAGGATGTGATTGCCCTTGGTTTCCAGCAACATCAGGCCACCACCCGCCGTACGGCCAGCGACCTTGATGGCGAAGTCGGGAAAGTAGCGGTCACCGCTGGGCATCACAATGCCAATCGACCAAGGCTTACGCGGCTCGTTGCGAAACCAGTATTCCACCGTGCCCGAGGTATCAGCATCCAGCAATTGCGCGAACGCCTGCTCCGGTCCGTTCAGGTCTTGCGGCATCACACCGTACACATTCAAGCGCGATTTCTTCACCCCCGCTGGCAACTCCATAAATTCCGGCAACGGTGTAGCGTCAAAGGTTTCCTTGAACTTGGCTGAACAGGTGCGCGCAGCGTTGCGAATCAAGTGCGGGTAGGCAGCCATGATGCGGTTCAAAGCCAGCTCTATTCCAACGTCATCTGTGTCAACACCACGGTGGCCATACTCAGTTCTGAGTCGTGCCAGAAGTACATCGTGCAGGTCACGCGGATCAAGATTGTCGGCATCGAAAAGAACACTTTGCGCACGCCGTGCAATTTCTGCGTCGGACAAACGCGCATTCATCGTGTGCATTTCCTCGCTGCCTTCAAACAGATCTACCGTCTGCCGGGTCACCTTCACCGACTGGCGAAACCCGGCGCTGAAAGCCTTGTCGTCTATGGCAATGTTGGCGGCAATGCAGGTCAACAGATCGTCGGTTGAAAGCGGTGATCGTTCGCAGCGATAGATTCGCGGCACACCGTCGCGCAAGGCAAAGCTCCGGTTACTCGAGAGCAGCGGGGCCGTTTGTGGTGCATTGGGCGTATCCGCCAGGGGTGATGCGGATGGCGACGACGTCAACACCAGATTCGTCAGAATTCCAGTCTGTTGCCAGGTGGGCGACTCGTCCGCAAAAGGCACACCGTCAGCGGCAATGTTCGCGTCCGGTGCTTGTGTTGGCGTGGGCCATACAGGCGGCGTGTAGGGCACAGAAAGTAGTTGCGACTGCCCGTTGTGCGACACCTGAATCTCGTTGGTCCCGGCCACCTTCACCACCATGGTGAACGGGCATACATGCGACAACTCACTCTGAATCGCGTTGATCTTCTCGCCCGCGTGCACCAAACCGCTTTGGTTGGCCGCATCGGCCAAAAAAACATAGCCGCAGCGCAGCAGTTCGGGCAGTGCTTTTTCGAGTGTTGGCCCTTGCAGGCGGCTATGCACGCGCAGAATGCGCCCCACCACCTGAATGCCAAAGTCGGTGTCCTTCGCCCCGCGCATGGACACCAGCGTGAAGGCGCGCGGCGCATCGAACCCAAGCGCCACCGCCACCTTGAAAATTAGCACTTCTTTGCGTTCGTCAATCGCCACCGCCAGCAAATCGTCGTTGGGATCATCCGCCGTGTACCAGGCAATCTTTGACTCTTGCACGCCCATGGCCGCGAGCCGCGTGCGCGCTTCGTCCACGGCTTTGTTGCTGTTGGCCACCTGTACCAACATCAACGGCACCAAGCCAATGCCTGCCGTCTGCAAGCCCTGCTTGATGGCGTTGTGCATGCCCCAGCCATCGGCCAGCGCTGTGGCGGCGAAGTCCACCAACTCCTTTTGATCGTCCGCAGCCAGATAGGCAATCGACTTGATGCCGTCCTTGATCAGCCCCGCGTCCACGGCCTCTTTCCGACTGACCCGGATGCGATGCAAATGCTCAATTCCCGCCGCCTTCTTGAACTTTTCCACATCGGCATCGTCAGGTGTAGCGGTAATCATCAACGTAAAGTCGGGCTTGAGCGATCCGCGGTAGAAGCGCACGGCCTCTTTTGCAGTGGCAAAGCCGTGGTGCGCCTCGTCCACCACAGCGCCAATGCGAAAGCCATCCGCACGCAGTTCGGCAATCAAATCATCCAACGACAGCACGAACTCGCCACCGCTGCGCACCTTGCGCGTTGCCGCGTTGGATGCCGCCACCGATGCCCAGGTGGTCACATACACGTCCCCACTCTTGGTGCCGCGCGTCTTGCGGTCACCTTGCAGGTCACGCACGCGCAAACCGACAAAAGTGGACTTGATGGCCCCTTTAGCCTGCTCCACCAGAGTTGCGAAGGGCGTAAACCAGAACCAGACTATTTGCGCATTGCTATCGCGGTCCGGTGCGGCAAAAGTCTCGGCAATCATCCCGGCCATCAGGGTCTTGCCTGAGCCGGTCGGCGCCTCTAGCAGCAGGCAACCATTGAAAGCGGTCGCCGCTGCTCGGCTGGCGTCGTCAACAGCCTGGCGAAACTG
>CAIXNB010000135.1 GCA_903920695.1 uncultured beta proteobacterium | reverse complement strand
GGCGTAACGGCAGGCACTTACGGCACCTTGACGCTCAACGCCGACGGCAGCTTCACGTATGTGGTGGACCAGACCAACGCTGCGGTGCAAGCGCTGCGCAACGCAGGACAGACGGTTGCCGAGACCTTCAACTACACCATGCGTGACAAAGCGGGCGCCACCAGCGCCAGTACATTGGTTGTTAGCATTCGTGGTGCCAATGATTTGCCAGTAGCCGTCGCCGACACGCTGGTGGCGACGGAAGACACTGCGCTGAACGGTTCCCTCGCCAGCAACGATATCCCCTCAGGCGACGGTGGCAATGTCTGGACTAGGATCAGTGACGCCCGTCATGGCACGGTCGTCGTCAATGTTGACGGCAGTTTCACCTATACCCCGAGCGCCAACTACAACGGTCCGGACAGCTTCGCTTACACCATCACCGACGTCGACGGCGACATATCTATTGCCACTGTCCGCATCACCGTGCTCCCGGTGAACGATCCGCCGTTGGCAGTGAATGACAGCGGCCAGTCACCGGAAGGGGGTCCGGTCACGGTCAAAGCGCTGGTCAACGACACGGACGTGGACGGAGACGCCCTGACCATCAGCAAGATTGCTGGTACTCCCGTGGCGGCCGGCAACACCGTGAAAATTGCCGAAGGCGAAGTCACCCTCAATACCGATGGCATACTGACCTTCGCCCCCAACCCGGGCGTGCAGGGCAATGTCGTGTTTTCCTACGAGATCAGCGACGGCCATGGCGGCACGGCGGTGGCCAACGTGTCAATCTCGGTCGTCCCGGCTGCTGTCGTCTGGCCGTCGCCACCGACCGCGTTATTGGCGCCGCCCCAATTGTCGCCAGCGCCAGGAATTCTGACCCAGATCGCACCGCTTTCTGGTGGCGAACAGGCCCGCGAGCCCAGCGTATTTTTCGACGGCGCTATTTTTAACCGTATTCTTCGGTTGCCCATTCCGTTCCATCCGGGCGCATTCATTAATGGCGTGGTGGAAGAATTCCAGCAGGCGCATGCGAGGACGGATGCACTCAATTTCAGTGACCCAAATGCCGTGCGCAATGACGACATTCAAAGCCAGTCGATCAGTGCGGGTCTGGGCCAGGATACATCGATCTTTGTGCGCGATGCCGTTCGTGGCTCGCAAACCCAAGGGGAGTTCCTGAACAATCTGGTTAATGGTCGACACAGCCGGGTCAACCTTAGCAGCGACCGGGAGATCCCGACGCCGGAGTTGTTCCAACCGGGCATTTTTGAGAGCGCGCCGGTTCGGGAAGTGGCTGCGGATGCGCAACCGTCAATTGACGCCCTCAAAGAAAAATTGGCCAGCGGCATCGACAAATCAACCCCGATTCGTCGCACGGCACAGTCTTTCTCCGAGCAGTTGCGGGGCAGCGGAAATCGTACTTCCATCGCTACCCGTGAAATCCTTCGTACCCGTACCATCCTTTAATAAAGATCTGACTATGACACCCCCTAACAAGCTGTTCGCTTCTCGTTTTCATCAGATGGTTCTTTGCAGCATCCCAATTCTGCTCGGCGGCTGCGGAACCATCACACCCCAGGTGTTCTCCACGGCCGAAATTCAGGAGCGTGCGCAGCAGGACCGCCACGCGATGTATGCCGAGCAGGAGCCCATTGACGGGCCCATCACTTTTCATGAAGCGGCGGCGCGGGCGCTGAAATACAATCTGGACTACCGCCTCAAACTGATGGAAAACGCACTGACCAAGAGCCTCAATGAGGTGGCCAGTTACGAGATGCTCCCACGGCTCATTGCCGGGGCCGGTTATGCGGCTCGCAACAATGATTCCGGCGGGCGCTCCATCGGTATTGTTGACGGCGTTGAGACCCTGCGTCCCTCAACCTCGCAGGATCGGGACCGAACGCTGGCTAACCTGACTTTCTCCTGGAACGCGCTGGATTTCGGGGTCTCTTACTACCGCGCCCAGCAGAAAGCCGATCAGGTGCTGATGGCCGAGGAACGCCGTCGCAAAGTGGCGCAAAACGTGTTGCAGGACGTGCGCAACAGCTACTGGCGCGCCGTGGGTGCGCAACGGCTCATAGGCAGGGTCGATTCGCTGCTGCTGCGGGTGAACAAGGCGCTCGAGCGTGCCAAGCGCGTCCAAAAGGAAGGCTTGATGCCACAACCCCAAGTGCTGGCCTACCAACGCGCGCTGCTTGATGCAGTGAACCTTTTGACACTGCGTCGACAAGATCTTGAGCTTGCCCGCGCAGAGCTCACTGCACTGATGTCGGTGGCGCCCGGCACCCGCTACATGCTGGCCGAAGAAAATGAACCTGCCTTGCCCGCCGTGCCGACCAATCTGGAAGAGCTGGAGACTATGGCGCTAGAATCACGCCCCGAAGTCATGGAAGAGTGGTATCGCAGGCGCGTGACAGAAAACGACATCAAGGCGGCCAAGATTTTGTTGTGGCCCAACGTCAGCATCGACGTCGGGCCCCAGTATGACTCCAACCAGTACAACTACAACAGAAACTGGATCGATGCGGGGGTTCATGTGTCATGGAATATTTTCAAAATGGCCCAGTTGCCTGCGCTGGAGAAAGCCCTAGCGGATCAGAACAAGACCGACGACATGCGTCGTATGGCTTTGTCCATGGCGGTGCTGACTCAGGTTCGCGTCGGCGTGCAGCGCTACAGTCTGGCCTTGTCGGAGCTCGAATTCGCCGAGGAAAGCCTGCGTGTCGACCAGAGCCTTTTTAGCTACGCCAAGGCCGCGGCGAAGACCCAGTTTGACTCTGAACTGGAAGTCATCCGCAATGAAGCGCGCGCTTTGCTGGCAGAGTATCAGCGCTATGCTTCCTACTCCAACGCCCAGGCCGCCTGGGGCCGCGTGTACAACTCCATAGGCTTGGATGTGTTGCCGCAAACTATTGACAATCACGACATCAAGACTTTGAGCAGCAGCATGGAACAAACAATGGTCGGGTGGCAGGCCACCACTTTCAAGAAATGAAAGTTCTTACCGGTATCCAGTTTTTTGCCGGCGTTGCCATGCTGGCTGCGCTCTCAGCCATGGCGCAAACACTCACCCCAATCCCACGCCCCGGCGCGACGGTGGACCCCAATGCGATACGGGTACAGCTCAGCCCGGAACTGGAGACCACATTGGTGTCACAGATGACGGGCCGCATCTCGGCACTGAATGGCTCTTTAGGCGCTGCGGTGGTCAAGGGCAAGGTGATTGTGTCGTTTGATTGCGGCGAAGCGCTTGCCAAATTGCACATGGCCGAAGCCGAACACGCGATGGCCAAGGAAACGCTGGACACCAAGATTGGTTTGCGCAAACTGGAGGCGGCTGGCGACATGGAGGTGGCACTGGCCAAGGCCAGTGCCGAGCGGGCGCAGGCTGCCATTGCGGTATCGCTAGCGCAGACCGCGCAGTGCTCTGTGGTGGCACCCTTTTCGGGGCGCATCGTGAAGCTGCACGTCAAACCCTACCAGGGTGTCAACGTTGGAAGCCCATTGGTGGAACTGGTTAGTGACGGCATGTTGAAGCTGCGCCTCAACGTGCCGTCCAAATTGTTGCGCAGTCTGCACGTCGGCAGTACGTTTGAGGTGGATATTGATGAAACCGGCAAGACCTACAAAGCCAAGGTGACGGCCATCAATGCGCGGGTCGATGCGGTGGCCCAGACGCTGGAGTTGGAGGGGCGCATCGACGGCCGCCCGGCCGGACTGCTGGCCGGCATGACGGGTGTTGCCCGCATCACCGGACTTTGAATCTGCATCAATGAATCTGCCTGCTGAAGTATCCCTGGCGAGCATGGTCGCCGCGCTGGAAGCGCGAGCGCGAGCTGCCAACAACGTTGCCGAACTTGGTTTTTCGATTGCCAATGACGCCTACAGTCTGCTCGGATTTCGCCAGGCGCTGGTGTTCGAGGGTGGGGGCGAAGACAGTCGTTTGCTGACCGTATCAGGTCTAGGACGGCCGACCGAGGACAGCCCGTACCTGGTGTGGCTGCGCCGCTGTTGGCCCTGGCTGCGTCAGCAAGTGGCCATCAATCCCGGTTGGTTTGAAGCACCCGCTGACATGTCCGACGTGCCCGCGGGCGTGATGGACGGCTGGAGTGAGTGGTGGCCTATTGGTGTGTTTGCCGTGCCATTGCGGCGGCGTTCGGGCGAAACCCTGGCCTGGGTTTGCTTTTTGATGGAACAGCCACCGCAAGAATTTCAGGCCCAAGTGCTGGCACAGTTAGCCCAGACTTGGAGCTACTGTTGGGAGATGCTGGGCGGCAAGCCCGATGTGTCATGGAAAAGGCACTGGCAAAAGCTCAGTTCGCACCAGCGCCGCTGGGGCGCGCTGGTGCTGGTCTTGATTTTTCTGTTGCCGATCCGTCAGGCCGCGCTGGCACCCGCAGAGGTTGTGGCGCTGGATGCGGCAACCGTTGCCTCGCCGCTGGACGGTGTCATCAAGACCATTCATGTGCGGCCCAACCAGATGGTCAAGGCGGGGCAACCCCTGTTCTCGCTGGATGACACCACTTTGCGCAACCGACTGGAGGTGGCGCAGAAATCGATTGCGGTGGCCGATGCCGAATTGCTGGCGACCACGCAAAAAGCCTTTGATAACACGCAGAGCAAGGGTGAGCTGGCGTTATTGGGCGGCCGCGCGTTTGAAAAGCGGGCCGAGCTGACGGCAGTGCAGGCGCAGTTGGCACGCATTGACGTAATTGCCAGTCACGATGGTGTGGCTGTTTTTGGTGACCCGGACGACTGGCTGGGGCGCCCGGTGAGCACCGGTGAGCGCATCATGCTGCTGGCCAATCCGGACAAGCCAGGGGTTCTAATTCACCTGCCGGTGGCCGATGCCATTGCGCTGGAGATCGGTGCCCCGGTGAAACTGTTTTTGACGGTGCGGCCGCTGTCACCCCTGGACGCCAAAGTGACCGAGACCAGTTACCAGGCCGTGTTGTCGCCGGAAGGTGTTGCCAGCTACCGACTGCGGGCGGTTTTTGAAGACGCAGGCAGCCAAGCGCGTATCGGCATTCGGGGTACCGCCAAGGTCTATGGTGGCTGGGTCTGCCTGGGTTACTACCTGCTACGTCGCCCATTGGCCACGCTGCGGGAATGGAGTGGCTGGTGAACTCGGCCACGGCTACGCTGCCACCGCTGCGCGAAGACCTGCGGTTACACGAAGCGCAACCCGATAAAGATGGCGCTCCGGCCTGGTCGATTCAGGATCCGGTGACGAATCGTTTTTTTCGCATCGGCTGGCTCGAGTTTGAATGTTTGCTGCGCTGGTCAGGCCATCCGGCCCAGATTGTCGAAGACATTGTCAATAACACCCCACTGGCGGCAGACCCGGAGCAGGTTGAGGCTTTTGCCCGCTTTCTGGAACGCCACCGTCTGCTGCGCCCGACCCCCGAAGGGGTGAATCGCCTGGCGGCGCAAGCACGTGAGCCGGGCTGGAAGCACTGGCGCTGGTGGCTGCACCACTACCTCTTCATTCGCATTCCACTGATTCGCCCGGACCGCTGGCTGGCGACGGCCCTGCCCTTTGTGCGTCCACTGTTGTCAACAGTGGGTTTGTCCGTGATCCTGACCGCCAGTTTACTGGGCATGTTTCTGGTGGCGCGCCAGTGGGATTCTTTTACACATGGCGTGTCGGAAAGCCTGACATTGGCCGGGCTCAGCGGCTTTGTGATGGCGCTCGTGATCTCAAAGACTTTTCATGAGCTGGGTCATGCCCTGGTGGCCACCCATTTTGGTTTGCGGGTCAGCCACATGGGCTTTGCGCTGGTGGTGCTTTGGCCCATGCTCTACACCGACACCAGCGAAGCCTGGAAGCTGCGTTCGCACCGCCAGCGCCTAGCGGTGTCGGCGGCTGGCATTCTGGTGGAATTTGCCTTGGCCGGCTTGTCCACACTGGCCTGGGCACTGCTTGAAGACGGTTCGCTGCGCCAGGCCATGCTGTATCTGGCGACGACTGGCTGGGCACTGTCGCTGGCGCTGAACGCCAGCCCGTTCATGCGCTTTGACGGCTATTTCATTTTGTCTGACTTACTGGACTTTCCGAATCTGCATGAGCGTGGTGGGGCACAAGCGCGAGCCTGGCTGCGGCGCACGCTGCTGGGCTGGGATGAACCTGATCCAGAGCCGTTGACCGCGCGCATGCGCCATGCACTGATCGCCTTTGCGCTGGTGACCTGGGTTTATCGCCTTGTCGTGTTCGCCGGTATAGCGGTTGCCGTCTACCTGATGTTCTTCAAAGCATTGGGTGTTTTCCTGTTCGCGGTGGAAGTGGGCTGGTTCATTGCGTGGCCGATCTGGTCCGAGCTTTCGGTCTGGCGTAAGCGAGCGGGCGAGATAAAAAAAAACCGGCGGCGCTGGATGCAAATGTTTGGGCTGTTTGTGCTGCTTCTAGTGGTTTTTCCGTGGGCCTTTGACATATCCGCTCCCGGGGTGGCCCACCCCGGGCGTCAGCAAAATATTTTTGGACCGTTTGCGGCCCGACTGCTGGTGCTGCAGACACCTGGCAGTGTCAAGGCCGGTACGGCATTGGCTGTGTTTGACGCGCCTGATCTGCAAGCCAGGGAGTTGCACACTGCGGCCACGGTGGATGCGCTGAGCCAGCGTCTGGCCGGACTGGCCACTGAAGACAGTGGCATGGACCAGCGACGCGCCACCAGCGAGCGTCTTGGTGAACAATTGGCCGAGACTCGGGCCACGCGCGAAGAGGGCGAGCGCTTGCGGGTGACGGCAGAGTTTGACGGTGTTTGGCTCGACGTAGATCCGACATTGCAACCCGGTACCTGGGTCGGCACCAAAACCCAGGTTGGTATTTTGGTGGACTCTGCCACGTGGGTAGTGGATGCCTATGTTGAGCAGCACCAGGTGGACCGGGTTCAGGTGGGCGCCCGAGCGAGCTTTCGGTCGCGTGACCACTGGTTTGCCATTGACGCGAAGGTGGTTGATGTTGATTCCACGCGCAGCAACAAACTTTTGTACCCGATGCTCGACGTCCGCCACGGCGGACCCATTGCAACCCAAACCGGAGAGCGGCAGGCACTACCGGTTGAAACGCTTTACCGTGTTCGTCTGGCGTTGTCACAACCTTTGCCAGATCTACATGAAACCCGTGGTCACGTCATTATCGAAGGCACCCGCCATAGCCTGGCGTGGGACGGTGTAAAGCGAGTCGCAGCGGTTGTCATTCGGGAGAGTGGCTTTTAGGCCCTTACTCAGCACTCTGGAATATAGCGGACAGATGGGTGACGAAAGAATGACCTTACCCAAGCAGTGTCGTTCGTCATGTTTTGCAATTGGTCTTCCACTCGGCATTCCAACTAACCGCCACATACTCTTCACTGGCCTGCGCGCGGTCCTCATCCCGGGCAACTGCGGTTTCTAGGATCAACGCTGCTCTTGCTCAGCGCCAGGGTGATATTGATAACGTCATCCCGAAGCGCAAGGTCTGCGGGTGCCGGCAGAAAATCCGCGATCACCGCGACGTCACCCAGGGTCTCATCCGTGTAGATTATTTTCTTTGCCATAAATCGCCTTTCCTTTGCGCCAGTAGCCAGCGCTTCCAATCCCTTGCGATCGAGCAGGCTTAACAACTTTAGCGAAGTACCGCTGGGGTGCTTGTCACCGACTTCCATTTTGCGAACGGTCGGGAGACTGGGTGACGACAATTACCTTCGCCGTGTGCATCAAAGGATCTTGCGAACACCTTGACTCAATCCAAATCCCTCAGGACGGCGCGGTAAACAATCTCATCATCGACAGCGTCATACCCGTGAATGATACGGTTGCGCAGATCGATGGCCAGTTTCAAGTTGGTTACTGATCCAACGAGTGCAGGCTCCAACTTGGCCAGGCGCGAACAAGCTTCACCGAGAATTTCAAGCTGGCGCTCTACCGCTGATCGGCGCATCTTGTCCGTGGCGTAGTTTGCCAGCGTGCAGTCACCAACGAAATCCGGCGCGGACCCAATAGCGCCCAGCGCATCAACCAACAGCTTGGGTGATTTGCCGGTCATAGATCACGATGCGGCTGGCGTTGACGGCCTGTGCAAAGTAGGGATTGCGGATATAGCGCGGGTTCACCAGATCAACGTGCCGCCCCAATAATTTCTCAAGTTCCTCAGCTAGTTCAATCCAGCGCCTGGCGGGCGATCCTTGGCTGTTGGGGTCGAGCTCAACCAGAAAGTCAAAGTCACTTGATTCGGGATTGAACTCAGCGCACGTGGCCGAGCCGAACAACTCCAGATGCGCCACGCCACAGCGTTGGCACAAAGCAGCAATGCTTGGGAGTTGGTGGGCCAAGGAAGCGTTCATATGCTGATTATCAAACAATTGGCAGCGGCGGTTCGAGGAGAGCTCTGTGCCGACGCAAGCATCACCTTTCGCAGCAAGCACGCTGCAAAACGGGGCCAACGGGTCAATCTGCGCGGTCGCTGATGCCTGTGCCTGAGAGGATCGGAAAGTGCCAGGAGCGCGGCTTAGCGCTTGAGTTGCGTTACAGCCCAGATCACGGCAGCGGGCCGCGTTAAGTTCAGCGCGATGCCGCCCGTGCACGCGGACAGCAACGGCCGGCCCGCCAGGGCGTGGCCAATTGACGCGGCAATCGCCACCCCGGTGACCCGGTGGTAGCAGGAGTGAAAGACCTGCCGGACAACGCGTGAATCCATCGGCAACTTATGCTTGTCGCCCAGCAGCGGCATCGTCCTCAGCAGCAAGAACCCGAATGACCCGGATGCTGCAAGAAGGCCCTTCCAACGCATAGTTTCCAACCAGCAAGGATCCATCCCATGTCCGACCGCACAGTCCGTCTGCATCGCGTCCTTCGCACCACGCCCGACAAGGTTTATCGCGCCTTCATTGATGCCGGCGCGTTGGCGAAATGGATTCCACCCTACGGGTTTACCTGCACCGTGCATCACATGGACGCTCGCGTCGGCGGTTCATTCCGAATGTCGTTCCACAACTTCACGAGCGGCAATGCGCACGCCTTCGGTGGTGACTACCTCGAACTGGTTCCAAACGAGCGGATTCGGTATACCGACAAATTCGAGGACCCCAACTTACCCGGCGTGCTTGAGGTGACTGTTTCCCTCAAGTCGGTCGTGTGTGGCACCGAATTGAGCATTAGCCAGAGCGGCATTCCTGACGCAATTCCGCTTGAAATGTGTTACCTAGGCTGGCAGGAATCACTGGCGCAGCTCGCGACGCTCGTAGAGCCTGACATTGCGGGCTAGTACTTCGACACTGAAATATCAAAACACGAAAGCGCGCCTTCGCACCCGTGCCGTCATTGCAAATTCTCGCGATAGGCAGAGCCTTGTTGTGTCAGCGAAGCCCAGGTCATCCCTGAGGTGCCGTCCCGAAAATGCCCCCGGAACGTGGCATACTCTGCCGGACGCTATCGCACGACAAATAGCACGTTTTCAGAGGGAAAAAGAAAAAGTCCGGAAGGTTTTGAACCTTGCCGGACTTCTAAATGGTGCCTCGGGCCGGAATCGAACCGGCACACCTTTCGGTACAGGATTTTGAGTCCAGCGCGTCTACCAATTCCACCACCGAGGCTGGTATGAGGTGAGGCGCGAATTATGGCACAGTGTGGGGTATGAATTACCCAAGCATTGAAGATTCCATCGGAAAAACCCCCCTCGTCAGACTGCAGCGCATTGGCGCCGAGGAGAACAGCAAACGCGGCAACGTGATTCTGGCCAAGCTCGAAGGCAACAACCCGGCCGGCTCGGTGAAAGACCGCCCCGCCGTGTCGATGATCCGCCGGGCCCAGGAGCGCGGTGAAATCAAGCCCGGCGACACCTTGATCGAGGCCACCTCGGGCAACACCGGCATCGCACTGGCGATGGCGGCCGCCATCAAGGGCTACCGCATGATCCTGATCATGCCGGAAGACCTGTCAATCGAGCGCGCCCAGACCATGAAGGCGTTCGGCGCCGAACTGATTCTCACGCCCAAGAGCGGTGGCATGGAGTACGCGCGTGACCTGGCCCTGCACATGCAGGCGGATGGTAAGGGCCATGTGCTGGACCAGTTTGCCAATGCCGACAATCCGCGCATTCATTACGAGACCACCGGTCCCGAAATCTGGGCCGACACCAAGGGGCAGGTCACGCACTTTGTCAGCGCCATGGGGACCACCGGTACCATCACGGGAGTCTCCCAATTCCTGAAGGAAAAGAACCCGGCCGTAAAGATCATCGGTGTGCAGCCGACCGATGGTTCGCGCATCCCCGGCATCCGCAAGTGGCCGCAGGAGTACCTGCCCAAGATCTACAACCCGGCCCATGTCGATGAACTGCTGTACGTCAGCCAGGAGATGGCTGAAGACATGTGCCGGCGTCTCGCGCGCGAGGAAGGTATCTTTGGCGGCATTTCTGCCGCAGGCGCCTGCTGGGTGGCGCAGGAAATTGCCAAGCGCGAAAGCAATGCCACCATCGTTTTCATCGTCTGCGACCGTGGCGACCGCTATCTGTCCACCGGCGTCTTCCCGGCCTGACGGCCCTTTTGAGAAAGCTTTTCCCATGAGGTCATCTTTTCGTTTCTGCCCACAGTGCGCCACGCCGCTGAGTCTGATCACGCAAGCCGAGGACGGCGGCGACAGGGAGCGCCTGCGCTGCAGCGCCTGCGATTACACGCACTGGAACAACCCGACGCCGGTGCTGGCGGCGGTGATCGAATACCAGGGCAAGGTCTTGCTGGCGCAGAACGCAGCCTGGCCGGGCAAGATGTTTGCGCTGATCACCGGCTTCATGGAGGCCGGCGAGACACCCCAAGGCGGCATGAGCCGTGAGATCAAGGAAGAAACCAACCTGGAGACGAGCGCACTCAATCTGATTGGTGCCTATGACTTCCAGCGCATGAACCAGGTCATCATCGCCTACCACGCGGTCTGCGATGGCGAGGTGCGGCTGTCAGCGGAATTGGTGGATTACCGGCTGATGGAACTGGCCGACGTCAAATGCTGGCCGGCCGGTACCGGTTATGCCCTGGCTGACTGGTTGCGCTCGCGCGGTCATGAGCCGCAGTTTGTTGGGTTTCCGAAACGGCGTTGACACGTCGGCGAACATCCCGGTATCTGGTGTGGACAGAGTTTCTTCACTTTGTGTAACTACGGTCTGTCCCTCAAAGTATTACTATCGCGCCCATTCCAAGGAACCCCGATGCACATCGACAAAGAGCTTGACGCCCGCGGCCTGAACTGCCCCTTGCCCATCCTGAAAGCCAAAAAAGCACTGTCCGAGATGCAAAGCGGCCAGACCCTGCGCGTGCTCGCAACCGATGCCGGTTCCGTGCGCGACTTTCAGGCTTTTGCCAAGCAGACTGGCAATGAACTGCTGGAACAGTTGACTGTTGGCACCGAGTTCACGCACGTATTGCGGCGGCGCTAGGAACTTACGGTATTTGTCATTGCGGACCTGATCCGCAATCCACGGTTCGCGTGGCACTGGATGCCGGATCGAGTCCGGCTTGACAGTAGGTGAGCCGGTCTTTATCCGAGGCGAATTAACTGGTCTTTCAGCTTGGCCAGTGTTGCGACGAAATCGGCGACGCGTTTGCGCTCCTGCTCGATCACGGCGGGCGGCGCTTTGGCGACGAAAGCCTGGTTGCCGAGCTTGCCTTCGGCCTTGACGATTTCGCCTTCGAGACGCGCTGTCTCCTTGCCAAGCCGCAGCTTCTCGGCGGCGACGTCGATTTCCATGTGCAGGCAGATGCGGGCCTCGCCCACCACGGCCACGGGTGCTGCCTGCGCTGCCGCTGCCCAGCTTGCTTCGTCGTCAAAAACACGCACTTCACTCAGCTTGGCCAGGGCTTGCAGCACCGGGGCTGAGCGCTTGAGGAAAGCCGCTTCGTCGGCCTGGGTGGCGATCACGAACAGTGGCAGCCGGGTGGCCGGTGAGACGTTCATTTCGCCGCGCAGATTGCGGCAGGCATCGACCAGCAGCTTGAGCTTGCCGACCTGCGCCACGGCGTCCGCGTCAATGCGCTCGGGCTGGCTGATCGGATAGGCGGCGATCGACACCGACTCGCCAGCGCGTCCGGCCACCGGCGCTACCTTTTGCCAGAGTTCCTCGGTCACGAACGGGATTACCGGGTGCGCCAGGCGCAGTATGGTTTCCAGCGTGCGGATCAGGGTGCGCCGCGTCGCGCGTTTTTGCGCGTCGCCGCCGCCCTGGATCTGGACCTTGGCGATTTCCAGGTACCAGTCGCAGAACTGGTTCCAGACAAAGTCATAGATCGCCCCGGCCACGTTGTCCAGGCGGTATTCTTCAAAGCCCTTGGCAACCTCGGCTTCGACCTGCTGCAGCAGCGAGACGATCCAGCGGTCAGCCGTGCTGAAGTTCAGGTAGCCGCCCGCGCATTCCTGCGCTGTGTGCTCGCGCAGGCCGCAATCCTGGCCTTCGCAGTTCATCAGCACGAAGCGGCTCGCGTTCCACAGCTTGTTGCAGAAATTGCGGTAACCCTCGCAGCGCTTGGCGTCGAAATTGATGCTGCGCCCGAGCGAGGCCAGCGAGGCAAACGTGAAGCGCAGCGCGTCCGCGCCGAAGGCCGGGATGCCGGCGGGAAATTCCTTCTCGGTGTTCTTGCGCACCTGCGGCGCGGTCTCGGGCTTGCGCAGGCCTTCCGAGCGCTTGACGAGCAGTTCGGGCAGGGCGATGCCGTCGATCAGGTCCACCGGGTCGAGCACATTGCCTTCTGACTTGCTCATCTTCTTGCCCTGCGCGTCGCGCACCAGACCGTGGATGTAGACGTGCTTGAACGGCACGCGGCCGGTGAAGTGCGTGGTCATCATGATCATCCGCGCGACCCAGAAGAAGATGATGTCGTAGCCGGTGACCAGTACGGACGAGGGCAGGTAGAGGTCGTAGTCACTCAGGCCGTTGTTGGCGTCAGGCCCGCGCAGGGCCACTCCGGAACCTGGCTCGCTCAGAGGCGCTGCGCTTGCCAAGGCGCTGCGCCCGGCACCGGAGCGTCCCTGCGCTGCGCTGTCAGGCCAACCCATGGTGCTGAAGGGGACCAACGCGGAGGAGTACCAGGTGTCGAGCACATCCTCGTCGCGGCGCAGCGTTTTGCCGGGGGCTTGCGCTTGCGCGTCGGCTTCGTTGCGCGCCACGTAGACCTTGCCGTCTTCGTCGTACCAGGCCGGGATCTGATGGCCCCACCAGAGTTGACGGCTGATGCACCAGTCCTGGATGTTGTTCATCCACTGGTTGTAGGTGTTGACCCAGTTCTCGGGTACGAAGCGGACCTCGCCCGATTGCACGGCGTCGATCGCTTTTTGCGCAATCGATTTACCGCTCGGGTCGGACGGACTGACTTCGCGCATGGCGACAAACCACTGGTCGGTCAGCATGGGCTCGATGATCTGATTGGTGCGGGCGCAGCGCGGCACCATCAGCTTGTGCTTCTTCACCTCAATCAGCACTTGCAGCGCTTCGAGGTCCTTGACGATCTGCTTGCGTGCAGCAAAACGGTCCATGCCCTGGTAGGCCGCTGGTGCCTGCTCGTTGATCTTCGCGTCGAGCGTTAGCACGCCGATCAAGGGCAGTTTGTGGCGCTGGCCTACCGCATAGTCGTTCTGGTCGTGCGCCGGTGTCACCTTGACGACGCCGGTGCCGAAGGCGCGGTCCACGTAGTCGTCAGCAATGATCGGGATATTGCGCTGGCACAGCGGCAGACTGACCTCCTGCCCGATCAGGTGCGTGTAGCGCTCGTCGTCCGGGTGCACCATCAGCGCGACGTCGCCGAGCATGGTTTCCGGGCGCGTCGTTGCCACCGTCAGGCCGGCCAGGCCGTCGCGCGGACCACCGACGAAGGGGTAGAGGATGTGCCAGAGAAAGCCGTCTTCCTCCTCGCTTTCCACTTCGAGGTCGCTGACCGCGCTCATCAGCACCGGGTCCCAGTTGACCAGGCGTTTGCCGCGGTAGATCAGGCCTTGTTCAAAGAGCTGGACAAAGGTTTCGGTCACGGTCTTGGACAGTTTGTCGTCCATCGTGAAGTACTCGCGGCTCCAGTCCACGCTGTCGCCCATGCGCCGCATCTGTGTCGTGATGGTGTTGCCGGATTTCTCTTTCCACTCCCAGACCTTGGAAACAAAGTTCTTGCGCCCGAGTTCGTGGCGGCTGATGTTCTGCGCCTGCAACTGGCGCTCGACCACGATCTGCGTGGCGATGCCGGCGTGATCGGTGCCTGGAATCCAGGCCGTGTTCGCGCCACTCATGCGGTGGTAGCGCGTCAGCGAGTCCATGATGGTCTGGTTGAAGGCATGTCCCATGTGCAGCGTGCCGGTCACATTCGGGGGCGGCAACTGAATGGCGAAGGACGGTGCGCCGGCTTTGGGCGCCTTCGTTCCGCGGTAGCCCGCCTGCGCGTAGCCGCGGCGCTCCCACTCGGGGCCCCACTGTGCCTCGATGGCGGCAGGTTCAAAGGATTTGGACAGGCTGTTAAGGCCTGGTTGTTGGACAGTGTCGGTCATGGCGCAGGGGGTAAATGACGAACGGCACCCGCAGGTGCCGTTCCATACAAAAGGTGGAAGCTGATCCGATTTTACCGGGCCGCCGCTGCCGCCAACGGCGCGATCAAGGCGCGGGCGTGCGGATCAGGTAATCAAACGCGCTCAGCGCCGCTTTGGCACCTTCGCCAGTGGCGATGATGATCTGCTTGTAGGGCACGGTTGTTACGTCGCCGGCGGCGAAAACGCCGGGCAGCGAGGTCTGGCCTTTGGCGTCGATCACGATCTCGCCGTGCTTGCTCAGCTCCACAGTGCCCTTGAGCCATTCGGTATTGGGCACCAGGCCGATCTGCACGAATACGCCTTCGAGTGCGATGTGCTGGCTCTGACCCGTGGCACGCTCGGTGTAGCGCATACCGTTGACCTTGCCGTTGGCACCGGTGATCTCGGTGGTCTGGGCGTTGCTGAGAATCGTGACGTTGGGCAGGCTCTTGAGCTTCTTCACCAACACGGCGTCGGCGCGCAGTTCGGGCAGAAATTCCAGCAGGGTGACGTGGGCAACAACGCCGGCCAAGTCGATGGCCGCCTCGACGCCGGAATTGCCGCCACCGATCACCGCCACCTGCTTGCCCTTGAACAGCGGGCCGTCGCAATGCGGGCAATAGGCGACGCCATGGTTCTTGTATTCCTGCTCGCCCGGCACATTGACGTTGCGCCAACGTGCGCCGGTGGTCAGGATGACGCTGCGCGACTTGAGCGTGGCGCCATTGGCCAGTTGCAGTTCGATCAGGCCGCCCGGTGTGGCGGCCGGGATCAGCTTGTCGGCGCGCTGCAGGTTCATGACGTCCACATCATAGGCTTTGACGTGCGCTTCGAGACCGGCAACGAATTTGGGTCCGTCGGTTTCGGGGATCGAGATGTAGTTCTCGATTGCCAGCGTGTCGTTGACCTGGCCGCCGAAACGCTCAGCGGCGATGCCGGTGCGGATGCCCTTGCGCGCCGCGTACACCGCTGCTGCTGCGCCGGCTGGACCGCCGCCGACGATCAGCACGTCGTAGGGCGCCTTGGTCGAGAGCTTGGCGGCGTCACGCGCAGCCGTGCCGGTATCGAGTTTGGCGAGAATCTCAGCCACGTCCATGCGTCCCGAGCCGAAGTGCGCGCCGTTCAGGTAGACGCTGGGCACGGCCATGATCTGGCGTTGCTCGACTTCGGCCTGGAACAATCCGCCGTCGATGACCACGGTCTTGATGCGCGGATTGAGCACAGCCATCAGGCTCAGGGCTTGCACCACGTCCGGGCAGTTGTGGCAGGTCAGGGACATATAGACTTCAAAGTTGAAGTCGCCGTCCAGGGCCTTGATTTGTTCGATGAGGTCCGCCTCCACTTTCGGTGGGTGGCCGCCGGTCCACAACAGGGCCAGCACCAGGGACGTGAATTCGTGGCCGAGCGGAATCGCGGCAAAGCGCAGACTCATCTTGGTGCCACTGCGGCGCAGGCTGAAGGAGGGCTTGCGCGCGTCCGTGCCATCGGTGCGCAGCGTGATCTTGTCGGAGAGGCTGGCAATACTTTGCAGCAGACTCCCCATTTCGCGGGAGCTGTCCGAATCATCCAGGGATGCCACCAGTTCAAACGGCTGCGTCACCCGTTCCAGATAAGCCTGGAGCTGGGTCTTGAGGTCGTCGTCCAACATGGTGTGCATCCTTTTTCGAGTTGAGATTTAGATCTTGCCGACGAGGTCGAGCGAGGGCTTCAGGGTGGCGGCGCCGGCAGTCCATTTGGCGGGGCAGACTTCACCCGGGTGGCTGGCGACGTACTGCGCGGCCTTGACCTTGCGCAGCAGTTCCGTGGCGTCGCGGCCGATGCCGTTGTCATGGATTTCGCACAGTTTGATCAGGCCTTCGGGATTGATCACGAAAGTGCCACGCAGGGCCAGACCGGCTTCTTCGATCATCACATCGAAGTTGCGCGTCAACGTGCCGGTCGGGTCGCCGATCATCACGTAGTTAACCTTCTTGATGGCTTCCGATGTATCGTGCCAGGCCTTGTGGGCAAAGTGGGTGTCGGTGGACACGCTGTAGATCTCAACGCCCAGCTTCTGGAATTCGGCGTAGTTGTCGGCCATGTCTTCGAGTTCGGTCGGGCAGACAAAGGTGAAGTCGGCCGGGTAGAACATCACCACCGACCACTTGCCCTTGAGGCTGTCCTGGTTGACGGGAACGAACTTGCCGGCGTGGAAGGCTGTGGCGCTGAAAGGCTTGATTTCGGTATTGATCAAAGACATGGAAGACTCCTGTGGAAAGTTAAAAATGGTCTCGGTGGTGAGCCGATGGATGAAGTTTAGTTGAAAGCTATCGACTTAGTGATTTATTAAATTAAAGCTATTAATAGCCAATTCCTATATGGCAAGCGCCATCAGTTTTGAACAAAAGTCCTGCATACTTGCGGCCTGTGTGCGCCCGTTTGATCCGTGGCGGCGCCATGCTGGATCGGCGCAGCCATCATAGGCGTGGCGTGCAGGCCTGACAATCCGTTTTTCATGCCGACTTGATACCGTCCATTCTTTCATCATGCTGTTTCTTCTCTCACCTGCCAAATCGCTTGATTTCGAGCCGCCAGCGCCCGATATCGCGCACACCAAACCGCTGTTTGTCGAACAGTCAGCCGAATTGATCGGCTTGCTGCGCCAGAAATCCCCGCAACAGCTTGCAACGTTGATGGGTCTGAGTGACGCCCTGGCGCAGTTGAATGTGGCACGTTATCAGGCCTGGCGTCCGCGCTTTAGCGCACACAACGCCAAGCAGACGGTGCTGGCCTTCAATGGCGACGTCTACCAGGGGCTGCAAGCAAATAGCCTCGCTGCGCCTGAGCTGGCCTGGTTGCAGGATCACGTCTGCATTCTGAGCGGTCTGTACGGTGTGCTGCGGCCGCTCGACTGGATGCAGCCCTATCGGCTCGAAATGGGCACGGCGCTGGAGAACGCGCAGGGCCGCAACCTGTATCAGTTCTGGGGCAGCCGGATTTCCGGCTACCTGAACCAGCGCTTGCGCGCCGAAGTGGCGCCACTGGTGGTGAACCTGGCTTCGCAGGAATATTTCAAGGCGGTTGACTTGAAGACGCTCAAGGCGCGCGTCATTGATTGCGTATTTCAGGAATACCGCGCGGGCAAGTACACGATCAACAGTTTCTACGCCAAGCGCGCCCGTGGTCTGATGGCGCGCTATGCCACCAAACAGCGCGTCACGATGCCCGAGCAGCTCATGGGTTTCGACGCCGAGGGCTACGCCTTTGATGCCGCCGCTTCGGGACTGGATCGTCTCGTTTTCCGGCGCAAACAGATATGAACCGACCTGAAGACTCACAGCTTGGCAAAGCTGCCAGCTATATCGACCAGTACGATGCATCGCTGCTATTCCCGATCCTGCGCGCCCCCAAGCGCGCCGAGATCGGCATTGCCGGATCGCTGCCTTTCGTCGGGGCTGACATGTGGACCGCGTTTGAACTGAGCTGGCTCAATCTGCGCGGCAAGCCGCAGGTGGCGCTGGCGCATTTCACAGTGCCGTGCGAGACGCCCAATATCATTGAGAGCAAGTCCTTCAAGCTCTACCTCAACAGCTTCAACAACACGCGTTTTGCTGATGTCGATGCGGTGCGCGAGCGCCTGCGCCGCGATCTGAGCGAAGCGGTCTGGCGCGTTGGCACGCCAGACCCGGCTGCGAATGTGCGCGCCATCGGCGTGCGCATCCTGCTGCCCGAATTGTTCGACCGCGAGCCGGTGCAGGAACTCGATGGCTTGAGTCTGGACCGACTCGATGTGGCGTGTGAGCGCTATACGCCGGCACCGGACCTGCTCAAAGTGCTGGCGGATAAAGCGCCGGTCAGCGAGGTGCTGGTGAGCAAGCTGCTCAAGAGCAATTGTCTCGTGACCGGGCAGCCGGATTGGGGCAGCGTGCAGATCAGCTACAGCGGCACGCCGATTGACCAGGAAAGCCTGCTGCAGTACCTGGTGAGCTTTCGCAATCACAACGAATTTCACGAGCAATGCGTCGAGCGCATTTTCATGGACATCTGGACGTGCTGCCAGCCGGTGCGCCTCGCCGTCTATGCACGCTACACGCGCCGCGGCGGTCTGGACATCAACCCGTTTCGCAGCAGCTACGCACAGGTGCTGCCGCCCAATATTCGTATGGCGCGGCAGTAGAAATAGTGCATGGATTGCGGGTTCCTGAATCAAGTTCAGGACAGGCTCTGCCCGCAATGACAGTCAAGCTTTTCATCCCAGCCTCCCAGTTGTCATCCTGGCCTCTCATTTGTCATCCCGGCCTCTCATTTGTCATCCCGGACCTGATCCGGGATCCAGTGCCACGTGTGAGATGGATTGCGGGTCGGAGCCCGCAATGACAACACCGGCCCGCAATGACAACATCGAAACGCAACGACCATCCCGGCACACGTGACGACTACGGCAGCAGCCGCGCCGCTTCGCGCGCGACCACCAGGCCTTCATCGGTCGGCATCACCCAGACCTGCACGCTTGAGTCGGCGCTGTGGATGGCCATCTCCTGATCGCTGGTTGCCTGCGCGTTGCGCTCGGGGTCAAGTGCAACGCCGAGCCAGGCCAGACGCTGGCAGATCTCGGCGCGCATCTCGGCATCGTGTTCACCAATGCCGCCGCTGAAGCTCAGGACGTCGAGGCCGCCCATGCAAGCCACCATGGCGCCCGATTCGCGCACCACGCGGTGCGTGAAGAGTTCAATAGCGCGTTTCGCAGAGGCACTGCCGTCGGCGCGCAGCGTGCGCATGTCAGCCGAGATGCCGGAGACGCCGAGCAGGCCGCTTTGTTTGTAGAGCAGGGTTTGCAGCCGCGCGTGGTCCCAGCCCTGTTCCATCAGGTAGAGCATGACGCCGACGTCGAGCGTGCCGCTGCGCGTGCCCATCACCAGGCCGTCGAGTGTGGAGAAGCCCATGGTGGTGGCGCAGCTGCGTCCGTTACGCGCGGCGCACAAGCTCGCTCCGTTGCCAAGGTGTGCCATCAGCACGCGGCCACTGGCGCGTTCGCTGCGCTGTTGCAGCGCCCCGATCACGTACTGGTAAGACAGGCCGTGAAAGCCATAGCGTCGCACCCCCTGGTCTGCCAGCGCCTGGGGCAAGGCAAAGATGTAGTCGGCTTCGGCCAGAGTGGCGTGAAAAGCGGTGTCGAAACAGGCCACCTGCGGTGTTGATGGAAAAGCCTTTTGAAAGGCGCTAATGCCCTTGAGGTTTTGCGGCTGGTGCAGCGGCGCGAGTGAATTGAATCGGGTCAGATGTTCCATGACCGTGTCGGTGACACGCACGCTGGCGCTGAACTCCGGTCCGCCATGTACGACGCGGTGCGCAATGGCGTCGAGCTTGACAAGGGCGGGGATGGCCTCCAGCAACTCACCCAGGGCCTGCAACGCTTGCTCAAAAGGATCGCCGTCCGTGGCCGGCAACTGGCGCTGCTGGCGTTGACCCTCGTAGCTCCAGCCGAGCACGGCGTGACCGCCGGGTTCCAGCCCTTCGACGTTGCCGTTAAGCACACTGCGCTGGGCCTGGCCGGCGTGCAGCGGGTGAAGAGAAAATTTCAGGCTCGAAGAGCCGGCATTGACGGCAAGAATGGCCATACTGGGTTCCGGTTAAATTGGATGAGAAGCGATGCGGCGCGCCGCACGAGCAGCCTTCGGTGTTCGCTGCGAAATTCATGGGTTTTACGGACTCAAAGCCTGCGGCAGGCAGAGGCTCAAGTATCTACGGGAAAACCCTAGGTTTCTCGAAAGAGCCTGCGTTTTTTGTTGACGCAGGTCAATAAATTTTCAGGGCAGCTCGCGAAAATTCTGTAAGGCCTGCAGCGGTGCGAAGACGCCGGCGCGTTTGCTTTTCAGCGCCGTCACGGCTTCGAGCACCTGTTTGTTGCTCCAGACCGCGCCCTGTAGCCAGCCCATCTGCTTGAGTGCATCGTCGACAGAGTGATCGCGCGCATAGTGCAGTGCCTGCTTGGTGCCCCAGATCGCCACGGGCGGTTTGGCGGCGATCTCGCGCGCGCATTGCAGCGCGCCTTCTACCATGGCCTCGGGCGTGTCGAAGACCTCGTTGACGAGACCGCAGGCCAGCGCCTTCGCAGCACCCATGCGCCGACCGGTATAGGCCAACTCCTTGACCAGGGCCAGCGGGATCAGTTTGGGCAGTCGTTGCAGCGTGCCGACGTCGGCCACCATGCCGATGTTGATTTCCTGAATGCAGAAGAAGGTGTCGGCCGTGGCGTAGCGGATGCAGCAGGCGCTGACCATGTCAACGGCACCGCCAATACAGCCGCCCTGGATGGCTGCGATCACCGGCATGCGCAGGGTCTCGAGCTTGGTGAAAGTGGCCTGCATGTCGCTGAGCAGGTCAAACAGGGCGGCGCGACCTTCCGGGGTCTGGTCGTCTGCCTGGATGGCGCCGCCGAAGGTCTCCAGCGCCATACCGGCGCTGAAGTGCTTGCCGGTGCTGCTGATAACCAGGGCCCGTGCCGGTGCCTCCTTGTGCAGTCGGGTCAGGACCTCATCGAGCTCGCGCCAGAAGGTCGGGTGCATGGTATTGAGGGCACCGGGCTGGTTCAGCACGAGGTGGGCGATGTTCTGGTCCATGGTGAGTGAAAAGCAGTGCATGGTGGGGGTGTTGGTAATGAGAAATCAGACGCTCGCCTTGATGGCGCGCTCAGTCGTTGCAATGGCGTAGACCTTGCCGTTGGCATCGAGCAGGGCGCTTGCGGTCAGAGACACGTTTACGACAGCACCTTCGCGTGTCAGGCGTTGCGTACGACAAGGCTCAAGATCCTGGCTCTGACAAATTTGCGCCAGCGTGGTCAGCGCGCCTTCGCGCAGCGGCACCGGGATGCGATTGAGCACATTGAGTTGCAGCGCTTCGGCTTCGCTCCAACCATAGAGGCGCTGCGCACCCGGACTCCAGGTCAGGGTCTGGCCCTGCAGGTCGTGTACCGTGATGGCATCCTGCGCGTCGTGCGCCACGCGAGCGAGTTTGGTCATTTCTTCAGCTTTTTGCAGCGCATCGCGGTGCAGCACAGCTTCGGTGGCGTCGATGAAGGAGATCACTGCACCCTCGATCACGTTGTCGAGTGTGCGGTAGGGCCGGATGCGTAGATTGAACCACTTACCCTGCGTCGTCTGCACCTGGACCTCCTTCGGCGCCAGCGTACCCAGTACGGTCTTCAGGTCTGCGACCAGGCTGTCATAGCCTCGCAGGTTCGAGACGATGTGGCCGACCGGTCGGCCTACGTCGCTCAGGATTAGGTTCAGGATTTCGGAGGCCGTCGGCGTGAAGCGCAGGATGTGCAACTGGTGGTCGACAAAGACGGTGGCGATGCCGGTGCCCGCCAGCAGGTTGTTCATATCGTTGTTGAGCCGGGACAAATCGAGTACCTTGGTCTGCAATTCATTGTTGACGGTGGCCAGTTCCTCGTTGACTGACTGCAGTTCTTCCTTCGAGGTTTCCAGTTCTTCGTTGGTGGACTGCAGTTCCTCGTTGACCGACTGCATTTCCTCGTTCGACGATTTGAGTTCCTCGTTGGAGCTTTCGAGTTGCTCATGGGTGCTCTGGATGTACTCGTCCTTGGCGCGCAGTTCGTCGCGCAGGGCAGCGATCTGGGCCGTGGCGCCGGCTTCAATGCCGCTCGCTGGTGTCGCCGGTCCGGCTGCTACCAGTGCGCTTTCCGGCGGCGACGCTTCTTCGATGATCACCAGAAAAAGCTGTGGCCGGTTGGTATCGGCTGACTCCACTGATGATTCGCTCAGTACCGGCCGGACGCTCAGATTGACCAGATGCAACTCGTCGTTGGCTTTTACGCGCAGGGCCGTCACGCGCACAATGCTGCGGGTGAGAACTGCCTTGTGCAGGGCGCTGCCAAGCGCCGGTCGCAGACCTTCGCGCGCCATCTTCAGTACGTTGTTGACGCTGGCCTCGCCCGGCACCAGTTCCAGGTACATGCCGAAGCGCCCGTGCAGGTAGAGGATGTCGCCGTGCTCGTTGATCAGCGCGCCGTTGGGCGCGATCTGTTGCAGCAGCGCCTGTTCCGTGAGTTCGCGCAAGGGCAGCTTGGTGGCGGTGGTCGACTTGTCGGCGGCGCGTGTGCTACCGACGACGCCGACCATTGGTGGCAGGAAGGAAACACGCTCCAGCGTGTCGCGCTGCATGCCTTGAAAATCCTGTTTGCGCTGGTAGAGCTTGTTTTTGCGGTCGAGCGCGGCAAACAGATCGCCAAAGTCACCGATACCTTCCGAGGTACCCAGAAACAGCACGCCGCCGGGCTTGAGCGCGTAGTGAAACAGCGGAATGAGTTTCTTCTGTAGTCCAGTGCCCAGATAGATCAGCAGATTGCGGCAACTCAGCAGGTCAAGCCGCGAGAACGGCGGGTCCTTGATCACGTCCTGCTCGGAGAACACCAGCATGTCGCGTATGAGCTTGTGCACGCGGTAGGCGCTGAGGTCGGGCTCGGCGGTGAAAAAGCGCGCCAGGCGCTCGGGGCTGATGTCGGCGGCAATGCTGACCGGGTACAGGCCGGCGCGGGCCGTTGCAATGGCACGGCTGTCGAGGTCGGTTGCGAAGACCTGCACCGTGCAGCTCTGCTTGAGCGCCTCGATGCGCTCCTGCAACAGGATGGCGATGGAATAGGCCTCTTCGCCGGTGGAGCAACCGGGCACCCAGACCCGCAGCACACCACCGGCCGGCTTGTCGGCAAACAGTTTGGGCAGGATCTGCTGTTCAAGTGCGGCAAAGGCTTCGGGGTCGCGGAAGAAGTTGGTCACGCCGATCAGCAGGTCGCGAAACAGGGCGTCGACTTCGGTCGGCGTCTGCTGCAGGAACTTGACGTAGCTGTCGAGCGTTTCGACCTGGTGCACGGCCATACGGCGCTCGATGCGGCGGTGGATGGTGCTGGGCTTGTACTGGGAAAAATCGTGGCTGGTCTGGGAGCGCAGCAGGACGAAGATGCGTTTGAGCGCGTTTTCGGTCTGCGGTGCCGGGATGCCGCTCAGGCGCGGCAGCTTGCCAAAGGCGCGTTCCACGTAGCTGATCAACTGGGTTGCCATCTCGGTCGCTGGCAACTGGAAATCGACCAGACCCGTGGCCAGCGCGCTGCGCGGCATGCCGTCGAACTCGGTGGTATCGGGGCGCTGCACAATCACCATGCCGGCTTCGTCCTTGATGGCGCGCACGCCCAGCGTGCCGTCACTGCCAGTGCCCGAGAGCACGATGCCGATGGCGCGTTCATGCTGGTCCTGCGCCAGCGAGCGGAAGAAGAAATCAATCGGCAGGCGCTGGCCGCGCGGCGCCGAAGGTTCAAGCAACTGCAGGCGGCCATTCAGGAACGCTATGTCGCGATTCGGCGGAATGATGTAGGTGCAATTGGGCTTGACCAGCATGCCGTCTTCGACCTCGAACACCTGCATCCGGGTAAAGCGCCGCACCAGCTCGACCAGAATGCTCTTATGGTCCGGTGCCAAGTGTTGCACCAGCACGAACGCCATGCCGGGATCGACGTTGGGCGGCATGCCCGAGAAGAAAGCCTCAAACGCGGCCAGTCCGCCGGCCGAGGCACCGATACCGACGATTGGAAAACCACTCGTTGCGCTGGCCGGTTCCACACCGGTGGCGATGCTCGGCGCTGCATTAGCCTTGGCAGCAGGTCGGCTTGTTTTGCTGGTACTCATGCTTTTGTCCTCAGGCCGCCCGTGCCAGTGCCGGTGCCTCGGCGCCGAGCAGTTTTCCGCGTTCGCTGTCGGCTACTGCAGCCGAGGCTTCGCGTACATGGCCGTAGCCGCGAATTTTCTGCGGCAGGGCCGCCAGTGCAATGCTGGTCTCCAGGGTGCGGGCCTGCGGCGCCGCCAGCAGGGCTGCGATATCCTGCTCAAACTGGGTCAGCAAGCGCGCGTCGAGTCGGCGCTCCGTGTTGTTGCGAAACGGATCCAGCCACGTGCCACGCAGGCTGCGCAGCGCGTTCATCATTTTGAAAGCGCGCATCACCCAGGGACCGAGCTCGCGTTTTTTCACTTTGCCGCTGATCGGGTCGGCCTTGCCGAAAGGCCAGGCGCCAAGGTGAAAGTGCAGCGTGTAATCGCCTTCGAAGGTAGCATCGAGTTGCTGGCGGAAAGCGTCCGAGCTGTAAAGGCGAGCCACTTCCCATTCATTTTTGGCGGCCAGCAGCTTGAAATAGCTCAGGGCCACCGCCTTGCTCAGGCGTTCACCGGCGCCCAGTTCGTAGTCAAGCTTGACAACCCGTTCCAGCAGCTTGTGGTAGCGCGCGGCATAGGCGGCGTTTTCGTAGTCGGTCAGGAAACTTTCGTGGCGCTGCATCAGCTTGGCCAGCGACTCGTTGGCGCGCGGCACGAATTGAATCACGCTGGCAGGTGTGGCCACCTTTTGAACCGCTGCCAGGTCGGTGGCGGCGCGCCGGCCCCAGAGGAAGGCATTGCGGTTGAACTCGATCTGCACGCCGTTGAGTTCGATGGCCTTGTTCAGCGCGTCCAGCGAGACCGGAATCCAGCCTTTTTGCCAGGCGGCACCGAGCATGAACATGTTCGCAGCGACGCTGTCGCCCATCAGCGCGCGCGCCATCTCGATGCCGTTGGCGGCAAAGAGCTGCTCACCGCAGACAGCCTGGATGCTGCTCAGCATGGCGCTGGCATCAACGCTCCAGTCGGCGTTGCGCGCGAAGTCGGCGGTGGGAATGATGTCGGTGCAGACGACGGTGCGTGTGCGCCCGGCGCGCATGCGCGACAGCGCCTCGTCGCCGGCCGTGACGATCAGGTCGCAGCCGATCACGGTATCGGCCTCGCCCGGTGCAATGCGGGTCGCGTGCAATTGCGTTGCGTTCGGTGCGATGTGCACATGCGAGAGCACGGCGCCGTATTTCTGCGACAGGCCGGTAACGTCGAGGATGGAGCAGGCCAGACCGTCGATGTGCGCCGCCATGCCCAGCAGTTGGCCGATCGTGACCACGCCGGTGCCGCCGATGCCGCCCACCAGCACGCTCACGCTGCGCAGCGGGCGCTCGATCAGCGGCAGCGCCGGCGTCGGCAGCTCCTGCGTTGCCGTCGACGTGAGCTTGGTGGGCTTGCGCAGCGCGCCGCCATGCACCGTAACGAAACTTGGGCAAAAGCCCTCGATGCAGGTGAAGTCCTTGTTGCAACTGTTCTGGTTGATCTTGCGTTTGCGTCCGAGCGGCGTTTCCAGCGGCTCTATCGATAAGCAGTTCGATGTGGTGCCGCAGTCACCGCAGCCTTCGCAGACGGCAGCGTTGATGAAGCTGCGCTTGGCCGGATCCACCCATTTGCCGCGCTTGCGCAGGCGCCGGCGCTCGGTGGCGCAGGGCTGTTCGTAAAGCAGGACCGTCACCGCCTTGACCCCGCGCAGGTACTTTTGCACCGACTCCATGTCGTCGCGATGGTGTACCTTGACCTCGGGCGGCAGGCCGGCGTTGGCGTACTTTTCGGGCTCATCGCTGACCAGCGCGACCTCGCTCACGCCCTCGGCCAGCAGTTCGCGAATCGTCTGCGGTACCGTCAGTTCGCCATCAACGGGCTGGCCGCCGGTCATGGAGACAAAGCCATTGACCAGCAGTTTGTAGGTCATCGGCACCTTGGCTGCAACGGCCTGGCGGATCGCTAAAAAACCGGAGTGGAAATAAGTGCCGTCGCCCATGTTGGCGAAGACGTGGGCTTCATCGGTGAACGGCTGCTGACCGAGCCACATCGCACCTTCACCGCCCATGTGCGAAACGGTGCCCGTGGTCTTCGGGTTTTGCAACATGGCAATGGTGTGGCAGCCGATGCCGGCGAGCGCACGTGAACCTTCGATCACCTTGGTGGATCGGTTGTGCGGGCAGCCCGAGCAGAAACTGGCATTGCGTGTCGGTGCGCCCGGCTTCGGCGCCGGCAGGGTGATGGGCTGCAGCCCGCAGCCGGGCATGAGCATCAGCAGGACGTCGAGCATGACCTTGGCCACGATCAGGGGCGAGATCTCGGCGTTGTTCGGGAACACCCGCGTGCCGCGCTCCAGGCCGTAGGTTGGTGCGCCAACCGCCTTGCCAATCACCTTCGGGTGTTTGGCCAGTTTCAGGTCGTACAGGATGGATTTGATCTGCTCTTCAAGCAGCGGGCGCTTTTCTTCGACCACCAGAATGGCATCGACGTCCTGCGCCAGCGCGCGCACAAACTCGGGATCGAGCGGCCAGATCATGCCAACCTTGGCAATGCGGATGCCCATCTCCTGCAGTTTTTCATCGGTCCAACCCAGTTCCAGCGCCGCCTGACGCACGTCCTGGTAGGCCTTGCCGGCCGACACAATGGCCAGGCGCGGCGCTGGCGCGTCGTTTGTGATGAGGTTGAGCTGATTGGCGCGGGCATAGGCCGCGGCGGCGTAGATTTTGTGGTTGTAGAGCCGGTCTTCGGCCAGCAGCGGCATGTCAATCGGACGGATGCTCAGGCTGGGCGCGCCCAGCGGGTTGGCAGCGGGCAGGGACGGCACCTCGGGCAACACAATCTGCGGTGAATCAGGCGCGACGTAGATCGTGCCGCCGCCTTCGACCACATCGGTCACCACTTTCATACCGACCCAGCAACCCGAAAAGCGCGACATGGCGATGCCGTGCAGGCCGAAGTCGAGCAACTCCTGGGTGTTGGATGGGTAGAGCACGGGCATGCCGGCGGCGATGAAGATCTGGTCCGAAAAGTTGGTGATGGTGGAAGATTTAGCCCCATGATCGTCGCCGGCCAGTGCCAGCACACCGCCCAAGGCACTGGTGCCCGCGCTGTTGGCGTGGCGCAGCACATCGCCGCTGCGGTCGACGCCCGGGCCCTTGCCATACCAGATGCCGAACACGCCATCAACACGAGCGCCCGGAAAGCTGCCCACATGCTGCGCGCCCCAGATCGCGGTGGCGGCCAGATCTTCGTTGACTGCCGGTCGGAAAAATACGCGGTTTTCCTTGAGGACCTTCTCGGCCTGCCATAGGTCCATGTCGTAGCGCCCCAACGGCGAGCCGCGGTAGCCCGAGACATAGCCACCGGTGTTCTTGCCCGCCGCTTCGTCGCGCAAACGTTGCTGGATTGGCAGGCGCACCAGGGCCTGGGTGCCGGCCAGAAATACCCAGCCTTCTTTGACGCGGTATTTGTCGTCAAGCGCCACGTCGGGGCGAACCAAATCAACGGATGTAGTCATGTGTGTCCTCTGGTCATCGCAAGGTTTTGCCGATTGTGCCGGTGCGTGCGTTTTTGCGCTGTCGCTTAGTGTACGGGCGGCGCTGGCATCAGAACAGCTGCGCTGGCGAGTCGGGTACGGCCGCTGGCGCATGCGCCTGTTCGTCGGCACCGGCTCGGGCCAGCGAGCCCACGCGCACGCCGAGCAGGCGCAGGCGCTGCGTCAACGGCACCCGTTTCAGGCACAAACCGGCTGCGTGGCGAATGGCCTGCGCGTCACCGGTGCAGGCGTCAAGCGTCAGGTCGCGCGTGACGCATTTGAAGTCGTCATAGCGCAGCTTGATGCCGATGGTCTTACCGACATAACCTTTGCGTGCCAGGTCGTCAGCCACCTGCTGGCACAAGCGCGTGAAGATGGCGCCGAGCTCGGCCTTGTCGCGCTGCGCGTGCAGGTCGCGCTCGAAAGTCGTTTCGCGGCTGATGGAGACCGGCTCGCTTGTCGTCACGATGGGACGGGTGTCGCGGCCGTGGGCGGCGTCATGCATCCAGACGCCGGTCTTCTGGCCAAAGTGGTCGATCAACCAGGCCTCCTCCTTTTGCGCCAGTTCGCCAATGGTGCTGATGCCCAGAGCGCGCAACTTCTCGTCCGCCTTTGGGCCGATACCGTTGATCTTGCGGCACGCCAGTGGCCAGATCTTGTCCTGCAAATCTTCCTCAAAAACGATGGAAATGCCTTTGGGCTTGTTGAACTCGCTGGCCATCTTGGCCAGCAGCTTGTTCGGTGCCACCCCGACCGAGCAGGTGAGGCCGGTCTGATCGAAGATGGTTTTCTGGATCAGGCGCGCCAGGACGCGCCCGCCCTCGCGCTGGCCACCCGGCACGTCGGTGAAATCGATGTAGACCTCGTCCACACCACGGTCTTCCATCAGCGGCGCGATGTCGGTGATGATGGCCTTGAAGGCGCGCGAGTAACGGCGGATTTCGAGAAAGTCCACTGGCAGCAGGATCGCCAGTGGGCACAGGCGCGCCGCTTTCATCAGGCCCATGGCGGAACCGATGCCGAACTGGCGCGCCGCGTAGGTGGCGGTGGTGATGACGCCGCGCCCGACGTAGTCTTTGAGGCGCGCAAAGTCCTCCAGCGGGATGCGGTGCAGGGGGCGTTCGAGCTGGTTCGGGTCGGTGGCGGCGTCAAGGGTGCGCCGGCCACCGCCGATCACCACCGGCAGCCCCTTGAGTTGCGGATAGCGCAGCAACTCGACGGAAGCGTAGAACGCGTCCATGTCGAGATGCGCAATGCGGAGTATCTTTTCGGCCATGGTCCGAGGATAGCGCGAACAGGTCCTGCGTCAGGTCAAAGTAAGCTCAGGTCAAAACCGTTATGCTGCGTTGCAGCAGTTACTACTTCGACGGGAATCCGCATGGACAAGCACTTTCTGACGCCTCTTTTTTCTCCCAGCTCGATCGTGGTCTTTGCCGGCGAGGCCGACAAGCCGGAGTCGCAGACACCCCAGGCCCGTGCCCTGCACCAGGCTTTGCGCGCGCAGCGCTACACCGGCACCCTGACCTTCATCGATCTGCATGCCAGCGGCACGCTGGCCGATCTGGCCCACGCCCAGGCTGATCTGGCGCTGATTGCCTTGCCGCCGGACGAGATCGCCGGTGCGCTGGAATTGGCTGGACGCATCAAGTGTCGGGCCGCGCTGGTGATTGCCAGTGGCATCGACGCCGCGCAGGCCACAGAGCTGGGCAAGATTGCGCGACGCGAGGGCATTCACCTGCTCGGGCCCAATTGCCTGGGTTTCCAGCGTCCGATGCTCAACCTCAATGCCAGTGTCGCTGGACCCCTGGCGGCACCGGGCCCACTGGCGTTGGTGTCGCAATCGGGCGCGCTGACGGCCTCGATTCTGGACTGGGGGCAGAAGAATGCAGTCGGTTTCTCTACCGTGGTCTCGCTCGGCCCTAATACCCCGGTGGACATGGCGCAAGTGCTTGATTTTCTGGCGGCCGATCCGCACACCCATAGCATCGTGGTCTACCTTGAAGGCATTAGCAACGCCCGACGCTTCATGAGTGCGCTGCGCGCTGCCGCCAACGCCAAGCCGGTGGTGGTGCTCAAGGGCGGACGCAAGCTCGACGGCAACCGTGCCGCCCTGACCCATTCGGGTGCGATTGTGGGCAGCGACGACGTCTTCGACGCCGCTTTGCGCCGCGCTGGCGCGGTGCGGGTGCGCTCCTTTGTGGCGCTGTTCTCGGCTGCCAAATGCCTTTCCTCGCGCTACCGTGCCGTCGGTCGCCGCCTGGCCATTGTCACCAATGGTGGCGGCCCCGGTGTGCTGGCGGCCGACTGGATCAATGAAGTCAATTTGCAACTGGGTTGCCTGACCGAAGTCGAGGCCCAGGCGCTCAAGACACAACTGCCGCCGCTGGCTTCTTTGTGTGATCTGATTGATGTGTCGGAGGAGGCCGGGCCTGAGCACTTCAAGGCCGCGATCAATGCCGCCAGCAAGTCGCGTCAGATCGACGGTGTGCTGGCGATTTGTTCGCCCAAAATCGGCACGGACAGCACCAGCATTGCCCATGCGCTGGTGGAGTCGAACAAGCAGATTGGCAAACCGCTGTTCACTTGCCTGATGGGCGATGCGACGGTCGGCGAGGCCAGGCGCATCCTCAACGACGCGGCGATCCCGACCTTTCGCACCCCCGAGGCTGCCGTCGGCGCCTTTGGCAACATCGCATCCTATTACCGTAACCAGCAGTTGCTGCAGCAAACGCCGCCGCCAATGTCCGATCTGGCCAAGCCCGACGTCGAGGGCGCGCGCATGCTGGTCGAAAGCGTGCTGGCCGAACGGCGCAAGGTGCTGACCGAAATGGAATCAAAGGCGCTGTTGGCGGCGTTTCACATTCCGGTGACCAAGACCATCCTGGCGCGCAACGTCAATGAAGCGATCATGATCGCCACGCAACTGGGCTTTCCGGTGGCGCTCAAGATCGATTCGCCCGACATTGCCCACAAGTCCGACGTGCTGGGCGTGGCGCTCAATATCGTCAACGCAGTCGGGGTGCGTGACACCTTCATCGAGATGACACAGCGCGTGGCGCGCCTGATGCCCGAGGCACGCATCAACGGCGTCACAGTGCAGAACATGTCGAGCCAGAAACGCGGCCGTGAAATCTACATCGGCCTGGTGACGGATGATCCCTTCGGTCCGGTGATTGCGTTTGGCGCTGGCGGCACCATGATCGAGTTGATGAATGACCGCGCCATGGAGTTGCCGCCGCTGAACCAGTTTCTGGCGCGCCGCCTGATCGAGCGCTCGCGTGTGGCCGAGACGCTGGGCGAATGGCGCGGTGCCGCGCCGGTCAACATGGAAGCACTGGAACAGGTGTTGCTGCGGGTGTCGGAGATGGTGTGCGAGCTGCCGCAACTGCGCGAGATGGACATCAACCCGATCATCATTGACGAGAGCGGTGCCGTGGCTGTGGACGCGCGCATCGTGGTTGACAATGCTGCGCCCTCCGCGCGCAACTACAGCCACCTGGCAATCCTGCCGTACCCGGCGCAGTACGCGCAGGTTTGGCCGCTGCGCGGCGGCGGCGAATACACGGTGCGGCCGGTTCATCCGGATGACGCCAGCATGTTGCAGGAGTTCGTGCGCAAGCTTTCGCCCGAGAGCCGCTACTTCCGCTTTGTTTCCAGCATGCAGGAGTTGCCCGCAACGATGCTGGCGCGTTTCACGCTGATCGACTACGACCGCGAGATGGCGTTGATTGCCGTGCAGCGCGAGCGCAGCGTCGGCGCTGATGGCGAGATCACTGAGACCTCGCGCATGCTGGGCGTGTCGCGCTACATCACGAACCCGGACCGCACCACGTGCGAGTTCTCGCTGGTGGTGGCGGACGACTTGAAAGGCAAGGGGCTGGGCTCACGCCTGATGCTCTCCATCATGGAGTTCGCGCGGGAAAAAGGCCTCGCCGAGATCGAGGGTTTGGTACTGGCCAACAATCCGACCATGTTGCGCTTGATGAAGAGCCTGGGTTTTCACATCAAGGCTTTCCCGGAAGACGCTGATTTCAAACTCGTGACGCAGGCGCTGTAGAGGGCGTCCCCGGGTTCGTTATTGGGACGCGTAGCCTGTATGGAGCGCAGCGCAATACGGGGTTGGCAAGGTGACGTGGTTCCTACAGGCCGCAGGCGCGGTAGCTCAAGTCGGGTAGTGGCCCGGCAGCAGGATCGATTTGTCAATCGTGTTGATGTCGGTGCGGCCGCACAGTGCCATCGTGGTGTCGAGTTCCTTGTGGATGATTTCCAATGACTTGGTGACGCCGGCTTGGCCCATGGCGCCCAGGCCGTAGATGTAGGAGCGGCCGACATACACGCCGTGCGCGCCCAGGGCCTTGGCCTTGAGCACGTCCTGGCCGCTGCGGATGCCGCCGTCCATGTGCACCTCGATCTGCTTGCCGACTGCGTCCACGATCGGCGGCAGGGCGCGGATGCTGGATTCGGCGCCGTCAAGCTGGCGTCCGCCGTGGTTCGAGACGATCAGCGCGTCGGCACCGGCGCTCACCGCCAGGCGCGCGTCTTCAACGTCTTGTATGCCCTTGAGGATCAGCTTGCCGCCCCAGCGCTTCTTGATCCATTCGACGTCGTTCCAGTTCAGCGTCGGATCAAACTGGCTGGCGGTCCATTGCGAAAGTGAACCCATGTCTTCGATGCCGCTGACGTGGCCGATGATGTTGCGAAAGCCGCGCCGCTCGGTGCCCAGCATGCCCAGGCCCCAACGCGGTTTGCTCATCATGTTGAGGATGTTGGCCAGCGTCATTTTGGGTGGCGCGCTCAGACCGTTCTTGAGGTCCTTGTGGCGCTGGCCAATGATTTGCAGGTCCAGCGTCAGCACCAGTGCTGAGCAGTTGGCGGCGCGCGCACGCTCGATCAGGCGCTCGATGAAGCCGCGATCGCGAATCACGTAGACCTGAAACCAGAATGGATGCCGCCCCGTATTCTCGGCCACGTCTTCGAGCGAGCAGATGCTCATGGTCGAGAGCGTGAAGGGCACGCCAAATTCCTTGGCCGCACGTGCCGCCAGAATCTCGCCGTCGGCGTGCTGCATGCCGGTCAGGCCGACTGGCGCCAGCGCCACCGGCATCGTCACCGGCTGGCCGATCATGGTGCTGGCGGTGGTTCGGTTGTCCATGTTGATGGCAACGCGTTGGCGCAGCTTGATTCTCTGAAAGTCGGATTCATTGGCGCGGTAGGTGCCCTCGGTCCAGGAACCCGAGTCGGCGTAGTCGTAGAACATGCGCGGCACGCGCTTCTTGGCGAGTACGCGCAGGTCTTCGATGTTGGTGATGACAGGCATGCAAGTCTCCGTGAGTAAGCCTGCATGGTAAAGGCTGGCCTGCGATCAACGCAAGCCAAGCGCCTGACTGTTGCCAGGAAGTCAATGCCGCCACGCATGCCACCTGATGATGTGCGCGGCGGCGGCGATTTGATTTACGGCACCAGTGTGAAGCTCTGCGTTGCATTCAGTGTTGTGATGTCTTTGCTGTAAGACTGGGTTTGGTAACCGACGGCCGATGCCTCAATGTTGTACTTCGCCGCAATAGAGGTTTGAGCCAGCAGCGACGTTGATGCCCAGCCGATCACATAGGGACTGAACACGGGTGCGCCCGTCGGCAGGGTGATCGTGTAAGCGCCTTGATTCAGCTCATTGGCAGTGACAGATTTCACGGTGACAGTGGGGGTACTGCCGGAGCTTTGTTTCGCTGCAACGTAGGCGTCGACCGACGCGCTGATCGGGCTCAGGATGGCGGCCCCGCTCACGCTGCGATTGGCCGGGGAGGCGGGCAAATTGGTGGGCAGCAGGCTGCTGCTGAGTACTGTCACGCTGGTGTTGCTGCTGACCGGTACTGCGCCAATCACGGCCGTGCTGCGACCGTTTGCCGTCATGACCACATCGTAGGTTCCGATCGGCAAACGTGTCAGGAAGAACTCGCCGCTGGTCGCGTTGGGTGCCGTCGTCTGCTTCACAACGCCAGCTTGTTGCGCCGTCACGAGGACTTCGCTACCGAGCAGGCACTTGTCGACAAAGCCGTCGATGCCGTTGAGTGCGAACGGCACAACCTGGACCACCGGCTTGTGTCTTTATGGAAAGATTTCCATAAGCAGCGCGAGCGGGTCTGGATGAATGCCTGCTTCCTGGTAGACCCGCCACACCGTTGGTATTGCCATGTGCGGACTGCTGCACTCCAAAAATATATCCGCCCGGCAAAAGTATTACGCGGTCCGGCAAAGCTTGGCTGCGTCAGCGCTACTAGTATTTCTGGGTTGCGCGCCTTTTCGGTGCCGGCGCAAGTCCATGTACTCCGATCCTGACTTCGCGGCAAAGCCGTCCCTACGGCTGCAGATCGGTTCAGTATGAACCGCTTTGACCGAACTGGTCACTCGAGTGAATCGTTTGTGTAAAGGGGTTCAGATGAAACGTTTCTTCCTACTTTCGGCTGCGCTTTCGCTAGCCGCTTGCTTGCTCACCGCGGCCACTGCGGAGGCGACAACCAGGCCAGCCTTCAACTACGCCATCTTGATCAGCAAACAAACTGCAAGCGACCCCAAATGGAGTGAAGTCGCGACGGTGTTGGAAAAGAAATATACGACGGCAAAAATCTTCACCTACAGCCACCTGGATGAACTGGTAGAGCCGCTGAAGGCGTTTTCTCCCGATTACATTGCATTTGTCAGCAAGCCGCTGGAAGCATCTGCCGAATTCATCAGGCAGGCCGGGCGCTTCAACAGGAAACTCGAGAACAAGCCTTACGGAACGGCTGTTTGGGCCATTGTCACCGGATACAACCGTGAAGACGCGCTGCGAATCGCCATGGACAATACACCCCCAACGATCAACTTCGGTTTGGGCGGCATGCTGGGGTTCATCGATTCACTTCCGCAGGGGGTAGCCTATTCTGAATTCATGGACAAGAAAGGCGACTGGCAGGTCAAGAAAATTGGCCTTGGGCTGGAAAATAGACACGACGCCCCGAATGACCACATGATTCCGATGATCAATCTCATCAACAGCAACAAAGTCGACGGCGTGTGGACCAGCGGTCATGCCGACAAGGACGTATGGTCTGTTTACTATCCCGAAGGGCCTGCGTCTGTCTTTGCCGAGAACGGCGCGCTCAGCGGTCTGATAGACGGGGAACGCAGGGCGTCGATTAAGTCCAGCAACCCGAAAATCTACCTGGGTATCGGAAACTGCCTGACGGCAAGAATTGAGAGCATCGATGAGTCCTACGCGCTTTCATGGATCCATTCCGGCGGCGCCAATCAATACTTTGGCTTCATCGAAGAAACGTATTACGGCATGATGGGTTGGAGCACGGCGGATAATTTCTTCTACCGTGGCGCTCGCTTCAATGTCGCCGAAAGCGCCTTCGTCGCCAATCAGTCACTGCTGTTGGCAGTGCAAAAACGCCTGGTGCCTGACGAGGTGGCGGATATGGAATATGACAAGGACGCTTCAGTCGTCTACGGAGATCCGGCCTGGATGGCCACGGTCCCGGAAGCGACCGCCCGCAGCACCGAGCACTGGAGCACCAGACTCGACCGGTCGATCAGCGCAAACAAGATCCGCTGGGAGTTGACTGTCACATTCAAGAAGAGCAGCAATTTTTCTCCAAACAACGGCCAGGACCTGAGACCGGTTTTTGCCTTTCTGCCGGAACGGATCAGGAAAGCCCAGCCCTATGGAAGTCTGACGAATGTTTCGGCCTATCACATCGCCAACAACTTCGTCATCGTCAATTTCAAAGGCAAAGTCGCTGCGGGCGAAACCAGACGATTCATCTTTGACAGTGCACTGTAATCCCGGCGCACATTAAAAAAGCCCCCGGTCATCTGACCCGGGGGCTTGACGAAGTTGCTTTGAAAATTTAGGCGCGATAGGCCTTGTAGCCAGCCCGGGCGATCAGCGCGGTGCCGACGAAGGGGAGCGTGACAGCGTAAACCAGACCGATGAACGGAGCGGCGATCAAGAGGGCGACATCCTTGACG
>CAIXNB010000134.1 GCA_903920695.1 uncultured beta proteobacterium | reverse complement strand
AGTGGTGGCGCTGGCGTCCTCGGGCGTGATCGCGGCCGCCACGCCGGCCGACGCGGTGCGCGGCGCCGTGCGTGTGCATCTGGTGTTGAAAGACGACGACGTGGTCGAGGAAGTTCTGGCGGCGGCACGCTCGGGTCTGGCGACCGATGCGGTCATCATCGACCACACGACCACCTTGCCCAAGCGCACCGCAGCGCGGGCTGCGCAGTTCGCGGCACAAGGGATCAAGTACCTGCACTGCCCTGTCTTCATGGGTCCGCCGGCGGCGCGCAAGGCGCTGGGCAGCATGATGGTGTCAGGCCCGCAGGCGGTGTTCGATGAGGTGAAGGCAGAACTGGCGAAGATGACGGGTAAGCTCGTCTATGACGGCGAACGCAGCGATCTGGCGGCGGTCAAGAAGTTGTGCGGCAATGCCGCCATCATCGGCGTCTCAGCGCTGCTGGCCGATATCCTGACCATTGCGCAGGCCAGTGGCGTCAGTGGTGAAGACGCCATTGCCGCGCTGGGCTTGTTTGACCTCAACAGCATCGTCAGTGGGCGCGGCGTGAACATGGCAAAGGGAAATTTTGTTCCCAGCTTCGAGTTGACAATGGCGCGCAAGGATGTACGCCTGATGCTGGAGACGGTGGGTGCACGCCCGATGGCCGCGTTGCCCGCAGTCGCTGCGCGCATGGACCAGCTGATTGCGGCCGGCCATGGCGCCCAGGATGCCAGCGTGCTCGGCATCGATGCCGTGCAGGGCAAGCAGTAGCCAGTATGAAGCCGAAGGCGCAATACGGGGCCAGGGTTCACCCGGGTTGACTCAACTTCGAGCCTTTCAAACCCGGATTGCGCTGCGCTGCATACGGGCTACACCAAGTTGGGCACGCAAAATTTACATCAGCGCTGGCGCAGCAGGGCCTGCTTGACCAGTGACAGGCGGTCGTTGCCGAAGTACATGTCGTCGCCGACAAAGATGGTGGGCGAGCCGAAGCCGCCGCGCGCAATCACTTCTTCGGTATTGGCCTTAAGTTGTTGTTTTATGTCGGCCTGGGCAATGCCGCTCAGAAAGGCGTTACCGTCGATACCCAACTGTTGGCAGATCGCCAACAGCACGGCGTCCTGCGAGATGTCTTCCTCGCGCGCCCAGTAGGCTTCGAATACAGCGCGGGCGAAGGCCGGTAGTTTGCCTTGCGGTTCGAGCCAGATGCAGCCACGCATGGCTTTGACGCTGTTGACCGGGAACACCTTGGGCGGCATGATGATCTTCAAACCGGCCACGCGCGCCCAGTCCTGCAAGTCCTTGTACATATACGCCATCTTGGCCGGCACCGGGTTCTCGCGCATGGCGTAGACGCTCGGGTTGACGCTGTTGAAGATGCCGCCCACCAGCACCGGACGCCAGTGAATCGGCTCCTTGTGTTCGGCCGCCATGGTCTGGATGTTATGGAACGCCAGGTAGGTCCAGGGGCTGGAGCAGTCAAAGAAAAATTCAAGCATGGTGTGTCACCTCAATCGAGTTTATGATCGCCAGCGCGCACGCTTTGCGAGGTCTGGCCGAACAGCGCTTTGCGCGCTTCTTCACTCATGCTGTTGGCGCGCAGGTCCTTCATCAGATCAACACCGCGCCGGACCGCAGCGCGTTCCATCAGGCTGTTGTACCAGCGCTCCACATGGGGGAAGTCAGCCAGCGCCACCTGCTGCGCCGTGTGTGTGCGGATCCAGGGGAAGATGGCCATGTCGGCAATCGAATAGTCCGGACCGGCAACAAATGCGCCAGTGGCACCGAGCTGCGTGTTGAGCACACCGTAAAGCCGGTTCACCTCCTTGCCATAACGCTCGATCGCATACGGTACCTTTTCTGGCGCATAGAGCAGGAAGTGACCGTTTTGTCCGGCCATCGGTCCGAGGCCTCCCATCTGCCACATCAGCCATTGCATGACCTGGTAGCGGCCGCGGACATCGCGCGGCATGAAGTGGCCGCACTTTTCCGCCAGATAGAGCAGGATGGCGCCGCTTTCGAAGATCGGGATTGGCGCGCCGCCATCGACGGGTGCGGTGTCGACGATGGCCGGCATGCGGTTGTTCGGGCTGATCGCCAGAAAGGCCGGCGCAAACTGCTCGCCCTTGCCGATGTTGACCGGAATGACGCGGTAGGGCAGGCCGCATTCCTCCAGCATGATGGAAATTTTCCAGCCGTTGGGCGTAGGCCAATAGTAGAGGTCGATCATGGTGGCTTCTCCTGTTGTTCAGGTGCTGATGATATTCGCCAATCACGAACAGCATCATGACCCCAGCATGAATCCGACGCGCGATGGCATCAACTCAAGCGGTGCAATCGGCAAACGGTCTTATGTTCTTACAAGCCCTGGAATTGAAACGGCGTTGTTTCCACAAACTTGTCAGCGGTGTTGCCTGAGTAAATTTCGTTATTTGAGAGGCTGAGTTTCTTGACTTTGCCGGTCCGGGAAAAGTCGATGTCCTTGAACTCGACCCAGAATGTGTTTGGCGTGAGGGCCGATTCGAAGAAGTAGATTTTGTTTTTTTGGTCCGCAACGGTGCGCCATCTGGTGGAGGAAATGTTTGGCTGGCCAGGGGTGCTGATGCCGAACGGTACCGACGCGTTGCGGATGACGCTGAATACGCTGGCAACTGCTACGCGAGGGTTTTCGGTCTGCGCGATGGCGTTGATGTAGAACGAGGCTCTTACGAATCGGTCGGCTGCACGGTTGGTGCCCGGCAGCATGACGGTGCCGCCGATCTGTTTCCAGTATTCATTCAGTGCCAGTTGTTTTTCGAAGATAGGCGAGTTTGTCATCACCTGATAGGACCGACCATGGTGGATGACGAGTTTTCCGCCGATGTATTCGAAGATCGCGTTGTCACCTGTTTCGTCCGAGATGGCGAGGTGCAGTGTTGCAAGCGATGTTCTGCCCGGCGTGCCGCCCGTGACGATGACGAATTCTTCTTTGCTTAAACCTTGGACTGCTGCATCGACGCTGGAGTACGAATCAAGAACGTATTGCACCCATGCGGCGATGGAGAGGCCGGGTTTCTTCTGATCCCATACTTGGTATTCGGATTCTGCGAGCCAGAGCAGGTTGGCAACGAGTCCTTTTTCATTCATTCCGTCCGTGCTGGCGCTGTCGTATCCGGTGGCGATAACGCTGCCGAATTTGGAAGTCCATTTGAGTGAGTTGGGTCCGACTTCGCCCTTGCGCGCCATACCCGCTGGGAAGATCCAGAGGTTGGTGCCCATATCTTCATTCCAGTCCATGGAACGGGCGGTGATGATGGTGCCGTTGGGTCCCTGATAGACCACGCGGGTGCAGGCGGACGCCGTGACAATGTTGAGTACAGCCAAGGCAATAAGCAAAAGGAGCGAAAGCAGGGTTTTTGGTTTCATGATGTGCCCGTGAGTAGTGCGCTAGCGTGGGGTTCGAACACTGAACCCGATCGGCAACGTAACCTTTGCACCCGTCAGCAGAACCTGCAGTTCAGCCTGTGCCTGCGCCGCCTCGCCAAAGGTGGCAAAGCGCAGCGCTGTGATGTTCATGTGGTCGTAGTACTTTACCGAAATGGCCTGGCTCAAATAGGCAGAGATCTTGGTCTTGGCGTCTGCGGTAGAGATATTGGAAATCAGAACTTCATTTCGACTCTTCCCAACCAGGCCCTGCTCATTGACAACTGTGGTGACGGGATCAAGAACTGCCCCCGAAGCGCTTTGCGCGTTCTTTGCCGCTGTTGCGCCGCCCGTTGCGGAAACGACTTTCTCCTCAGAGAAAATTTTGAACTGCCGTGCGCCGACTTGAACCGACGCATTGGCGCTGAGGCTCTTTTGTTCCTCTGCGGTCAGCACAGTTCCTATGCCGGGCGCAGCCTGAGCCCATATGGCAGCGAAAGACATGCCACACAGTGCCAGTCCAAGCAGAAACGAGGACCGATTGAGTTTGAGCTTATTCATGTTTGTTGCCTCGATTCTCACAATTCCATCGGAAGAATACGATACTGAATGGAGAGGTTTCCAGAAATCGCAGCGCTACCGCTACACGCAACTTGTGGCTTGCCACTCACCGCAAATATTTCCCACACCCCGCCATTGGCATTGGCGCTCTCACCGTAAAACGCGTAGCTTCCCAGTCCATACATCGAATAAGACGTCAGTTTTGCGTTATTGCTGTAGTAACTGTTGTAAGGGGTTGAGAGTATGGAGAGCGTGCCACTGGGCGACTTGACATAGATTCCAACACTGCCAATGCACAGGTCATTGGTGCTGCTTGCAAGCCTCAGTTGCAGTGCATCTACCTTGCGATTGTCCGTCACGGTGAAGCTCGCAAGACGGGTCACTTGTCCGTACTTCACAGCGAACACGCCGGGATCTGTCGTTCCAGGCTTCGGTAGGATCTTGAACACGGGAAGCGCCAATACGGATGGCTTGTAGGCGGTATAGGCTTTCGCCTTTGCGACCGCCGCAGCGGCATCGACCAATCCAAACCCATACCAATTCGAATACTTGAATCCAGCCGCATTCGTCTGCCAGCCAAGTTCTCGGCGAGCCGATGTGTCGCCGTCGCTGAGGGTCGACGTGGACTCAGTTGTCAAGCTCAGAAAATACCCGTCCGGAGCCGCCGGATCATTTTTACGGTCTGCCTTATAGGTACCCAGACTGGCAGCCAGATCGATCCGCTTGTTTCGATTAGCGCCTTCATCGTATTTGGGATCAATTTGACGCGCCGTGCCACGCAAGATGTCGCGCACATCCCTCCACGTCAGATTCGGGTTGGCCTCCAACATCAGCGCAACAACACCCGACACCGTCGGAGCCGCGGCTGACGTTCCATTCATATGCGAGTAGTCGCATTTTTGATTATTCTCGATGTTGGTGGCAGTACCTTGCTTAAGAAAGTCTGTTGTTGAACCGGTGATGCTTGCTGCATCCCGGCTATACCCGTAAGTGCATCCCGGCAGGTCGGTGGAGTACAGATGAGGACCGTCCATTGCGTCGCCGGTTGCCTCTCCAAATTTGCCACCCGTACCCCACTCACCGCCGAGTCCGGTCACCCACATGACAGAACCTGCGCTCGAATATACCGCTCGTTTCCCCAGCGCGTTCGCTGAGGCCACCAAGATAACCCCAGGCTCTAATGCTTCCGTGTCATTCGCCGGCGTCTCGCAACTCGCCAAGTCAATGTTGGTGGCCGTACCAGGCGATTGGTATTTCGGACACTCACGTCGTAATGGCTGGTTGTCATCGCTGATTTGCATAAACGCATTGCCAGCAGCCTTCACCATGATCAGCCCTTTCCCGCCCCGCAAGGCAGGAAAGGCTCGAATCGCTGCGGTTCCATCGCTGGTGTCCGCATCAAAGTCTGGAGGAGCCGTTGGGCCGCCACCGTATGACGCGTTAATGATATGTGCTGTTTTTGACCAACTCGCACCACCATAGGCATCGATCCAATTGACTGACGCGGTGGCAGGCAGCGATATGGCCCTTACGCCCCCAAGTGTGACCTTGGGCGCGATTCCCATCACGCCTTTCCCGTTTTGCAGGGCGGCAATAATTCCGGCTACATTCATTCCATGCGCCAGCTCAAGATGAGTGGCATCCCGCGTTGGGCTTGGATCGGCGCTATTGGTGTCGAAGTTCCAGGTCATGGTGGAATTGACTTTGAGGTCCTCATGGTCCAGAACGAGACCTTCGTCAATGACCAAAACATTGACAGCGTTTCCTTTGATGCCTTGTTGATGAACGGCCTCCACCTTTAAATCTGTTGCTCCGTCAGAAACAAAGGGGAAGTCCTTGAAGAAACTATTTGCGCTGTTCAAGACCCACTGATACGGGTACAGGGGCTCCTTGGATTGCGCGCCCGTCATGCAGGCGTAGGCCCCTGTCTCCGGGCAATCGGAACTGGAAATCTGACTGTCTCCGCAAGCACACAGCGCACCAACCACGCCCGCGATTGCTGTCATTCGTAAGTACTTCATAGAACCTTTCCTGAAATCTTGAAAATGCCGTGGCAACCCAAGCCGCTGGCAGCCAGAAGGGAGGGTTCGATCACGCCATATGCTGTCAGACCGGGCATGGCAGCTTGCTATTGATTGAAGGTATGGGTTTGTATCGGCATCGAAATAATTTTCAAAATGCTAATGGCGTTGGTGCAGCAAACCTTTGCTGGGCGACACAATACTTTTGCCAGACGGATTTATTTCTTGCGGCCTTGCTGCGGGGCGCGCGTTTGGGCACCTTGTGCACAAATCAATCTGCGCTCGAGAACAAAAATCCGGCGCAAATGCAGCAGCGCGCAAAAGTGATTAGAGACACGTTTAGGGTGCACTTAAAATTTTCGAGCGCGAGCTGAGTGTTTGCTATGACGCCAGCAGACTTCCTGACTACATGCAACACATCGATGCGATCGAGCGCGAGGCGCTCAGTCTGGAGGTTCCGGATGCACTGTCGAGCGAGTACTACATGCTCAGAACCAACATCCACTACGTACGCACTTGCCTTGAGCATGGCGAGGCCTATAAGTGCGACCTCAAGGCGTCGGCTTGACCCGGCCTGCAATCGGTGGCGCTGCGAGCGGGCCGATCAAGCGCTCAATCTCGGCTTGGGCCCATTGGTTCAAGGTGCGCAGTGCCTGTTGACCGCTCAGGAACCGCCAACGCGGGTTTCAGTCCTGCGCCAGCGCTTCCATCAATTCGGTCTCAATCGCGATCTGGGCGCGGTTGTGCTGCAACTCCGCGCCTTCAATCAGGAAGGTGTCGTCCACGCGCTCGCCGAGCGTGGCGATCTTGGCCAGTTGCAGGTTGATCTGGTGCCGGGCCAGCACGCGGGCCACCGAGTAAAGCAGGCCGACGCGGTCGCTGGCCGAGATGTTGAGCAACCAGCGCTGGCCTTTCTCATCGGGGCGCAGGGTGACGCGCGGCGCGATCGGGAAGCTCTTGACGCGGCGCGACACGCGGCCCCGGCTCGGCGGCGGCAGCGGCGTGCTTTGCGTGACGGCGCGGCTGAGCTCGCTCTCGACCATGCTGATGAGTTCCTGGTAATGGTCGGACCAGCTCGGTGCAATGATCTGAAAGGTGTCCAGGGCATAGCCGTTTTTGGCGGTATGAATGCGCGCATCGAGAATGCTGAAGCCGCCCTTGTCGAAGTAGCCGCAGATGCGGGCAAACAGATCGGGCTGGTCGGGCGTGTAGGCCACCACTTGAAGGCCTTCGCCGACGGGTGAATGGCGTGCTCGCACGATCGATTTTCCCGAGCCCACATGGCGCGAGAGTTGGCGCGCATGCCAGGCGATGTCGGCGGCGTCGTGGCGCATGAAGTAGCCGACGTCGAGCGTATCCCATAGCTTCTTATGGGCTTCAAAGGGCATGGCGTACAGCGCGAGCAGGATCAGGGCCTCACGCTTGCTGGCCTCTACCTCGGCGTCCGGGTCCGGTGCGCGCCCGCCGAGCGCTCGCAGCGTCATGCGGTACAGGTCTTCGAGCAGCTTGCCCTTCCAGGCGTTCCAGACCTTGGGCGAGGTGCCGCGGATGTCGGCTACCGTCAGCAGATAGAGCGCGGTGAGGTTGCGCTCGTTGCCGACGCGCTGGGCAAATGCCTGGATGATGGCGGGGTCGCTCAGGTCAGATTTCTGCGCCGTGTGACTCATCGTCAGGTGTTCGTGTACGATGAATTCGATCAGCTTCGCGTCTTCCTTGGCAAAGCCGTGCTGGCGACAGAAGCGCCGCACCTCAATGGCGGCGAGTTCCGAGTGGTCGCCGCCGCGGCCTTTGGCGATATCGTGAAACAGCGCTGCCGTGTACAGGATCCAGGGTTTGTCCCAGCCCGAGGCCAGTTGTGAGCAGAACGGGTATTCGTGTGCGTGCTCGACGATGAAGAAGCGCCGCACATTGCGCAGCACCATCAGGATGTGCTGGTCCACCGTGTAGACGTGAAACAGGTCGTGCTGCATCTGCCCGACGATTTTGCGAAAGACCCAGAGGTAGCGCCCCAGCACAGAGGTCTGGTTCATGAGACGCATGGCGTGCGTGATGCCGTCGTGCTCCATCAATATTTTGCGGAAGGTCTCGCGGTTCACGGGGTCGGCGCGGAACGCGCCATCCATGATGTTGCGCGCGTTGTACAGGGCGCGCAGGGTGCGCGCCGACAGGCCCTTGGCACCGGCCGTGCTCTGGTAGAGCAGAAAGGTTTCCAGAATGGCGTGCGGCTCGCGCTGGTACAGGTCGTCGCTGACGACTTCAATCATGCCGGCCTTGTCCGAGAAGCGTTCGTTGATCGGGCGTGGTTCGTGCGTCGAGGGATTGAGTCGCTCCTCGATGTTGAGCAGCAGGATCTGGTTGAGCTGCGTCACCGCCTTGGCCGCCCAGTAATAGTGGCGCATCAGCATTTCGCTGGGGCGGATCAGGAACGGTTTCGACGAGTCCAAAGTGCCTGGTTTATTCGGTTTCGCCGCCGGGCCGCCCCAAGGCGAAACAGCCCCCTCGGGCGGCAGCGACGACACGTCAGTGCGGAGCGTGGGGGCCACATAGCCGAAGGTTTGTGCCACGGCCGTTTGCATATCGAAGACGAGGCGATCCTCGCGGCGTTTGGCGATCAGGTGCAGGCGCGCGCGGATCAGGCGCAGCAGGGCTTCGTTGTGCTTGATCTGCTTGACTTCAAAATCCGTTGCCAGGCCGCTTTGCGCGAGCTCGTCCCAGTTGGACCCGTAGCCGGCCGCCTTCGCCACCCACAGGATGACCTGCAGATCGCGCAGGCCGCCGGGCGACTCCTTGCAATTGGGCTCCAGCGCGTAGGGGGTGTCCTCGAACTTGCTATGGCGCTGGCGCAGTTCCAGCGTCTTTGCGACAAAAAAAGCGTTCGGGACCATCGCCGCAATAAACTGCTGCTGGAACTCCGAATAGAGGCCGACGTTGCCGGTGAGTAAGCGGCTTTCGAGCAGGCAGGTCTGGATCGTCACGTCGTTGGCGGCCTCGTGCAGGCATTCGGCGAGCGTGCGCACGCTTGATCCGATCTCCAGGCCAGTGTCCCAGCAACTGCCGATGAAGCCCTCGATGCGGGTCTTGAGCGCGGCATCGGTATCAGGTGATTCGCCGTTGGGCAGCAACACCAGTACATCGACGTCCGAGTACGGAAACAGTTCACCGCGGCCGTAACCACCGACTGCCAGCAGCGCGAAGGGGCTGGCAAAGCCGGCCTGCAGCCACAGCGCTTTCAGCGTGTCATCAGCCAATTTTGACAGAGCGCCCAGGGTGGCGCGCACGCCGCGCGTCGAGGAGGTTCCGCTCGATGCCAGCGACTGCAGCAAGGTTTCTTTTTGGGCGCGGAAGTGCGTGCGCAGCGCTACCGGGTCGAGCATGGCCGGTTACTTCACAAAGGCCGGTACGGCTGGACTGCCGGCCGACAGCGTCAGCACCTCGTAACCGGTTTCAGTCACCAGTACCGTGTGCTCCCATTGCGCCGAGAGCGAGCGGTCTTTCGTGACGATGGTCCAGCCGTCGCCCATCTCCTTGATTTCGCGGCGACCGGCGTTGAGCATCGGCTCGATCGTGATCGTCATACCGGCTTTGAGTTGTTCGAGCGTGCTGGGTCGGCCGTAGTGCAGGATTTGAGGCTCTTCGTGAAAGCTCTGCCCGATGCCGTGACCGCAGAATTCACGCACCACGCTCAGACCGTGGCCTTCGGCAAATTGCTGGATCGCATGGCCGACGTCGCCCAGAAAGGCGCCGGCCTTGACCTTGACGATACCGTGCCACATCGCCTCATAGGTCAGCGCGCACAGGCGCCGTGCCGCCAGCGAGGCTTCACCGACGACGAACATGCGGCTGGAGTCGCCATGCCAGCCATCCTTGATCACGGTGACGTCGATGTTGACGATGTCGCCCTTCTTGAGTGGCTTGTCGTTGGGGATGCCGTGGCAGACTTGGTGGTTGATCGAGGTGCAGATCGCCTTCGGATACGGGTTGTGGCCCGAAGGCGCGTAGTTCAGCGGCGCCGAGATGGCGTGCTGCACCTGGGTTGTGTAGTCGTTGGCCAGCTTGTCGAGTTCATTGGTCGTGATGCCGGGCTTGACGAAAGGTGTCAGGTAGTCCAGCAGTTCGGCGGCGAGTCGGCCGGCCACGCGCATGCCGGCGATACCGGCGGCGTCTTTGTAGGTGATGGTCATGGCTTGAATTATCCCATCGGGCGCAATGGCCTGCTGGCGTGGGGGTCCGGTTAAAATCAGCGCCATCCCCGAAGCGGGCCGCCTCGCGTCTGTGCCGTGGGCTCCCGTCAACCCGTCAGCATCTAATCCAGGCCTCCAACGTGACCCTGTCCATCAGCCAATTCGAGGGCGGTAGCGCACTCAGTCCTTTTCGTGTTCAGCAGCTTTTGCCCGGTTTGCAGGCGATCAACGACCGGATCAGTGGTGTCGCCGCACGCTATGTGCACTTGGTGACCACCGATGCCGGGCCCGACCCGAAGCTCAAAGCGCAATTGAAGGCATTGCTGACCTACGGTCCGGGCTACATCGGCCCGGTGGATGGCGCGTTGTTTGTGGTGACGCCGCGCTTCGGCACGGTTTCGCCCTGGGCCTCCAAGGCGACCGATATTGCCCACAACTGCGGCCTGGCCGTGCGCCGGGTCGAGCGTGTGCTTGAATACCGCGTCGCGCTCAAGTCTGGCCTGTTGGGCAAGCCAACGTTGACACCTGCGCAACAGGCGCAGATCGGCGACTTGTTGCATGACCGCATGACGGAGAGCGTGATGTTTGACCGCGCCAGCGCCCTCGGTCTGTTCAGCGCATTGCCGGCCGCGCCGCTGGCCCACGTCGATGTGTTGCACGGCGGCAGGGCGGCCTTAGAGACCGCCAATACCGAGTTTGGCTTGGCGCTGGCGGCTGACGAGATTGATTATCTGGTGCAGGCCTTCACGCAACTGCAGCGCAACCCGACTGATGTCGAACTGATGATGTTTGCGCAGGCCAACAGCGAGCATTGCCGGCACAAAATCTTCAACGCCCAGTTCACCATCGACGGCGCAGCACAGGGCATGAGCATGTTCGGCATGATCCGCCACACGCACCAGACGCATCCGCAGCATATGCTGGTGGCCTATTCCGACAATGCCTCGGTCATGGAGGGCGCGGTGGTGGAGCGCTTTGTCGCGCAATCTGCCACGGCGGCGGGTGCCAGCAGCGCCGGCCGCTACGAGGGTCAGGCGCGGACGAATCACATCCTGATGAAGGTCGAGACGCACAACCATCCGACGGCGATTTCTCCGTTTCCCGGCGCCGCTACTGGTGCCGGTGGCGAGATCCGCGACGAGGGTGCGACCGGGCGCGGCTCCAAACCGAAGGCTGGCCTGACCGGCTTTACGGTGTCGAAAATTAATTGGAATCTGACCCCCATTGATTCATACGGCAAGCCCGGCCATATTGCCAGCCCGCTGCAAATCATGATCGAGGGGCCACTCGGTGGTGCTGCCTTCAATAACGAATTTGGCCGGCCCAATCTGCTCGGTTATTTCCGTGAATACGAGCAGGCCGTTGTCTACCGCACGGCGGAGCAGCCGGTGGCGCAGCAGGAGCAGCGCGGCTACCACAAGCCGATCATGATTGCCGGTGGCCTGGGCGTGATTGACGCCACGCAGACGCACAAGATCGCGTTTCCGGCTGGCAGCCTCCTGATCCAGCTCGGCGGGCCTGGCATGCGCATTGGCATGGGCGGTAGCGCCGCCAGTTCCTTGGCCACCGGCGCCAATGCGGCCGAACTCGATTTCGATTCGGTGCAGCGCGGCAACCCTGAGATTGAGCGCCGCGCGCAGGAAGTCATCAATCAGTGTTGGCTGCTGGGGCAGGGTGGCGCCGGCCAGGTCGATAACCCGATCCTGGCGATCCACGATGTGGGTGCGGGCGGCCTGTCCAACGCCTTTCCAGAACTCACGAATGACGCGGCGCGCGGCGCGCGTTTCGACCTGCGCGCCGTGCCGCTCGAAGAATCCGGCATGGCGCCCAAAGAGATCTGGTGCAACGAGAGCCAGGAGCGCTATGTGCTGGCGATCGCACCCGAATCGTTGCCCCTGTTCACGTCACTGTGCGAGCGCGAACGCTGCCCGTTTGCCGTCGTCGGCGTGGCGACCGAGGAACGCGATCTGATCGTTGCGGATGGATCGACGCAAGATGAGCGTTTCGCCGCCGGGCCGCCCCAAGGCGAAACAGCCCCCGTGGGGGGCAGCGCAGCACGCGAAGCGGCAAGCGTGGGGGCCACATATCCAGTTCAGATGCCAATGAATGTGCTACTCGGCAAGCCGCCGAAGATGCAACGCGACGTCAAGACGATTGAGCGTGTCTTCGCACCCGTCGACCTGTCTGGCGTCGCTCTGCAACAGGCTTGCATAGCCGTGCTTTCGCACCCGACGGTGGCGTCCAAGCGCTTCCTCATCACCATCGGTGACCGCACGGTGGGCGGTCTCACGCACCGCGACCAGATGGTCGGTCCCTGGCAGGTGCCGGTAGCAGATTGCGCCGTCACGCTGGCCGATTTCAAGGGCTTTGCCGGTGAGGCCATGAGCATGGGCGAGCGCACGCCGCTGGCAACGGTCAATGCACCGGCTTCGGGGCGGATGGCGGTGGCCGAGGCCATCACCAATCTGCTGGCGGCGCCGATTGAACTCTCACGCGTCAAGCTCTCGGCCAACTGGATGGCGGCCTGCGGCGAGCCGGGCGAGGACGCCGCGCTTTACGCCACGGTGAAAGCGGTCGGCCTGGAACTCTGTCCGGCGCTGGGCATTTCGATCCCGGTCGGCAAGGATTCGCTCTCGATGCGCACGCAATGGCGCGATGAGTCAGGCGCCAAGAAAGTCACCTCGCCGGTGTCGCTGATCGTGACGGGTTTTGCCACACTGGCCGACGTGCGCGGCACGCTGACGCCGCAGCTTGATGCGAACGAGGACAGCACGCTGCTCCTGATCGACCTTGGGCGCGGCAAGACTCGCATGGGCGCCAGCATACTGGCGCAGACGATCGGGCAGCTCGGTGATGAAGTGCCCGATCTCGATGCGCCGCAAGACCTGGTGGCGCTGGTGCAGGCTGTCAACGCCTTGCGCGCGCGCGACCAGATACTGGCCTACCACGACCGCAGCGACGGTGGCCTGTTCGCCACGGTCTGCGAGATGGCCTTTGCCGGTCATGTCGGCGTTGCGCTCAATGTCGATCTGCTGGTTATCGAAGGTGACGGCATCAGCGACAGCCGCGCCGATGTCGGCGACAGCAAGAACTGGGCAGCCCAGGTCGGCGCGCGACGCGAGGAACTCACGCTCAAGGCCTTGTTTAACGAGGAACTCGGGGTTGTATTGCAGGTGCGCACGGCACAGCGCGATGCCGTCATGCAGACCTTGCGCGAGCACGGCCTGTCACGCCACAGCCATGTGATTGGCAAGACGCGCCCGGCTGGCTCCGCCATCCTGTCCGGTGTCGGTGAACTGCAGATCTGGCGTGACGCGAAAGCGGTCTTCTCTGCGACGCTGCAGGACCTGCACCAGGCCTGGGACGCGACCAGCTGGAACATCTGCCGGCAGCGCGATAACCCGGCCTGCGCCGATGCGGAACATGCAGCGGTGGGCGATCCGTTGGACCCGGGGCTGCACATTGCCTTGCTCTCCACGCCGCTGGCAGCGCCAGCCGTGTTGCTCGCGCGCCCCAAAGTGGCGGTGTTGCGCGAGCAGGGTGTTAACTCGCATGTCGAGATGGCCTATGCCTTCAGCGCAGCTGGCTTCGACGCATTCGACGTGCACATGACCGACCTGCAAAGTGGTCGCGCCAATCTGGCCGACTTCAAGGGCGTTGTTGCCTGCGGTGGTTTCAGCTATGGCGACACACTGGGCGCCGGTATCGGCTGGGCGCGCTCGATCACCTTCAACCCGGCGCTGGCAGGACAGTTCAAGGCCTTCTTTGCGCGCAGCGATACCTTTGGTCTGGGTGTCTGCAATGGCTGCCAGATGTTTGCGGAACTCGCCGACATCATTCCCGGCGCGCAGGATTGGCCGCGTTTTCACTACCAATCAAAGCGAACGCTTCGAGGCGCGACTTTCGATGGTTGAGGTGCTCGATTCGCCTTCGCTGTTCTTTGCCGGCATGAGCGGCGCGCGCCTGCCGATTGCCGTGGCGCATGGCGAAGGTTACGCCAACTTCCACGACCGCGGTGATGCCGCCAAGGCGATTGCCGCCATGCGCTTTACCGACAACTTCGGTATGGCGACCGAAACCTATCCGTTCAACCCAAATGGCAGTCCGGCTGGCTTGACCGGTGTGACCACGGCCGATGGGCGCTTTACCGCCATGATGCCGCACCCGGAACGCGTGTTTCGCAACATCCAAATGAGTTGGAGCTGCGCCGATCAGTCGGCCTTCAGTGCCTGGATGCAGTTGTGGCGCAATGCGCGCAAGTGGGTCGGCTGAGTCGGCGCCGCAGCGCTGTGCTCAGTGCATCGAATTGGGTTCGGGCGGCGTCGGTTTGACCCAGTCCGGATGCGGGCGCCAGGTCTTGGCCCAAGCCTCCAGCTCGGACGCCGCCAGCGCCGGCGCAATGGCATAGCCCTGGGCCAGTTCGCACCCCATTTGCAGCAGCACCCGGCCGTGCTCGGTGCTTTCAACTCCGTCGGCAATCACCTGGCGACCCAGCGCCTTGATCAAGCCGATGACGCTGTGCAGGATGGCCCGGTCGTCGCGGTCGTGGAGCATATTGGCGACAAAGCCCTGGTAGATTTTGACCTGTGCCACGGGCAGCCGTTTCAGGCAAGTCAGCGATGAGTGCCCACTGCCAAAGTCGTTCAGTGTGAACAGGACACCGATCTGGCGGCAGTCCTCCATCACGCTTGATACCTGGTCCAGTTCGCTGATGGCGCTCGGTTCGAGTACTTCAAGCACCAGCTGTGATGGCGCGACCGTCGCGTGCTGGGCCAGCAATTGGCGCAGGCGCAGCGCGAAGTCGCTCTGACGCAGATGCTGGGAGTCGATGTTGACGCTGACCGGCCACGCCAGGCCGGTTTCCTGCCAGCGCTCGATCTGGGTCAGCACGCTGTTGAGCACCCAATGGAGGAGATCAATGGCCAGTGGATGGTCTTTGATCAGCGGCAAGAATTCGCTGCAGGGCAGCAGGCCACGTTGTGGATGCTGCCAGCGGATCAGGGCTTCGATGCCGACCAGCTCGCCGCTGCGCAAATTGACCGTGGGCTGGTAGTGCATCACGAATTCATGCCCGATCAGCGCTTGGCGCAACCGCTCCAGCCGCTCCTGGTGGCTGCGAATGCTGCGGTCCTGTTCGGCATCAAAGACATGGAACCGGTTCTTGCCGGCCAGTTTGGCCTGGTACATGGCCTGATCGGCCTGGCGCAGCAACTGATCGCTGGCCACGTCTTCAGCCTGCGGAAAGAACGTGACCCCCAGACTGGCCGAAACCTGCAGCACGGCGACAAACTCGTCGCCGCCTAGACGGGCCACGGTGTCGCTGTCGCGCAGCGCCCGCTTCATGCGCGCGGCCAGCGTGATCAGCAGCTGATCGCCCGCAGCATGGCCGTGCCGGTCGTTGATGGCCTTGAAGCCATCGAGGTCGAGAAAGACCACGGCCAGTCGTTCATGGCGGCGCTGCGCCTGTGTCAGTGCCTGCTCCATGCGATCGGCTAGCAGCACACGGTTGGGTAGTCCGGTGAGGTGGTCGTAGTGGGCGATCTGCTCGAGTTCGATCTGCTTGTCACCGAGCGCTTTGCGCAAGGCCTCGCGTTCCAGCAGATTGGCGATTCGCAGGCGCGCACGCTCGACCCGAATCGGTTTTGTGATGTAGTCGTGGGCACCGAGCGCGAAGCCGGCTGCTTCGGCATCATGCCCTGTCATGGTGCTGATGAAGATGACCGGGATCTGGCGCAATTGCGGATCGGCCTTGAGCCGGCGGCAGACCTCGTAGCCATCCATCTCCGGCATCATGACGTCGAGCAGGATCAGGTCAGGAATGGCTTTGGCCGCTAAGGCCAGCCCCATCGCCCCCGAGGTTGCGATCTGAAGCGAGAAGTCAGGCGCCAGTGCGGCCGCCAGCACCTGCAGGTTGGCCGGTGTGTCGTCGATGGCCAGGATTCTGGCGCGCGGTCGTTGCTCAGTCATCGGTGTCCCCTTCCCAGCCCTTGGCTTTTGCGATCTGGCGCAGATGCATCAGCGCCAGATCGAATTGGTAGCTGTCGAGCGCCTGTGCCACTTCGACCAGTGCCGCCGCCATGTCGGTTTGCGCCAGCGCTTCCTGCAAAATCCGAAATCGGGCGATGGCATCGAACTCGTTGTGGGCCAGCAGGGGTTCAAGCTCGCGCACCAGGGCGCGCACCCGTGCAACATCGAGCAACTGGTTCGCCGCAGGCGTTGCGGCTGGCAGCCAGCGGGCGAGCAGGGCGTCCAACTGCTCAATGGACAGTGGCTTGGTCAGTAAATCGTCCATACCCACCTCCAGGCAATATTGCCGATCTTCCTCGTAGGCGTTGGCGGTCATGCCAATGATCGCGCGCCGAGCTTCACCGTTCTTTGCTTCCCAGCTCCGGATCTGCGCCGTGGCGTCGCAACCGTCGAGTCGCGGCATCTGCATTTCCAGCAGGATCAGTTGCGCGGGCTCGCCGTGTTCAATCGCAGCCAGGCCCTGCTGCCCGTTTTCTGCGAGCACCACGGTGACGTTCAATTTCTTGAGCAGAACCTCAAGCAGGCGCTGATGCTCTGCGTTGTCCTCCAACAGCAGTACGCGACGGGCGCCTGGGGCCAGGTTTGCCGCTGCGCTCGTTTCGCTGTCATCCGGCGCCATTGCCTGCTGATGCAAGGTGCCGGCTGCGAGCCGCAGCACCTTGATGCGAAACCAAAAGCGTGCGCCTTGACCGGCACTGCTTTCGACGCCCACCTCGCCGCCCATGGCCAGGGCCAGCGTGCGCACGATGGTCGGTTTCGATCTGCAGGCCCTTGGCCGCGACGATGGGTGCATACAGCTTGCGCGTTTCCCCGATGAGTTGGATCGGCGAAAAGGTGATGGACTCCAGTTCGACCTTGCCGGCCTCGATCTTGGACAGGTCCAGAATATCGTTGAGCAGCGTCAGCAGGGTCTGGCCCGTGTTGTAGATGGTGCGGGCGTAGTCCAGTCGGTCGGCTTCTTGGACGCCTGGCATCAGAAGCACCTGCGCCATTCCGAGGATGCCGTTCATCGGGGTGCGGATTTCATGGCCCATGGTGGCCAGAAAACGGCTCTTGGCATTGCTGGCGGCTTCGGCGGCCTGCTTGGCGGCCTGGAATTCGGTGATGTCGATGCGAAATTCAATGGTCAGCCCGCTTTTAGTGCGGCGCTCCCGGACTTTGAGCCAGCGACCATTGTCAAGCTGCTGTGTCCACTCCTGGTTACTAAGGCGATGGTTGGTCAAGCGTCCGGCGATCCATTCTTCCTCGCAGCCGATGGCCGCCGGGTACTGCCCGTGCGCAACACCATAGCGGATGATTTCTTCAAAACTGCGACCGGGCTCCAGGACCGGCGCCGAGGTGCTGTAAACATCGCGGTACTGCTGGTTGCAATAGACCAGTTGGTCCTGTGCGTCGTAGATGACAAAGGCCTCGCCGATGGTTTCAATCGCGGTCCGCAATAGCGCCTCGGCCTCGATCAGCTGTTGTTCCTTCTGCTTGCGCCCGCTGATGTCTTCCAGAATGAACCAGATGTATTTCTCGGCGTCGCTGCCAGTAATGAGAACGCCATTGATGGAAACCGGAACCAGGCTGCCGTCCTGGCGCAGGTATTCCTTTTCATAGGGACCGAACTGACCGCTGTGCATCAGGGTTTCGAGTTGGGCCGCATCGCTTGCCAGGTACTGATCGGGGGTCAGAGACTGGTAATTCAGCAACGTCAATTCCGGTGCGCTGAAGCCGCTAATGCGCTGGAACGCCTGGTTAAAGTCGACGAAGTGCCCTTGCATGTCGGTCATGGCGATGCCAAGCGACGACAGATCATAGAGCCGGCGTAGTTTTTCTTCGTTCTCATGCAAGGCGGCGTCGGCCTGGCGGATGCTGGAGATGTCGGAAATCAGGGCATAGAAGCCAGCGACCTGGCCGTCCACGAGGTCGGGAATGAAGTGCGACAGAGAATGCCGCACCTGTTTGCCATCGGGCATCACAACCGGCTGTTCGAATTGCTGTGCCTCACCGCGCAGCGCGGCCTCCAGATAGGGCTGGCTGGCCTGATAAGACTGCTGGCCAATCACCTCACGGATGTGCATGCCCCTCATCTGTGCCGGCTCGATGCCGACCCAGTCGCTATAGGCGTGGTTGCCAAAACGGTTGCGCAGGTTTTTGTCCCAGTAGCTCACCATCGCGGGCAGGTTGTCAATGATGGTTCGCAGGTCACGGTCGCGCTCGCGCAACAGGGCTTCGTTGCGCTTGCGCAGCGTGATGTCGCGCGCGGCGCAATAGAGCACGCGCTGCCCGTCGATGCGCATGGCGCGCGCATCAACCTCGACCTCGATCAGCAGGCCGTCCAGACGCCGGTGCCGGGTTTCATAGCTGGCGCTGCCGTTGCCGTCCAGGAGCGCCTGGTTGCGCCGCTGGACCACGTCCTGCGGATCCTGGGTGTCCCAGTCCGTTATCCGGCGCTTGCCAACCGCGCTCTGGTCGTACCCGAGTAGATTCAGGAATGCCGGGTTGGCGTCGATCAACAGGCCGTTAGCATCGACGATGTGGATGCCGTCACTCGCGGTTTCCAGGATGGTTCGCAGGCGCGCTCGCTCGCGGTCGAGTTCATGGGTGCGTTTGTCCACCAGGTCTGAGACGATTTCGTATTGTCGCTGTCGGCGCCGAAGATGCCGCGCCGCCAGCAGAGCAATCAGCAGACCCAGCGCGAGCATCTGGCTGCTCTTTTCGCGGTCGGTGCCAAAGCTTGCGGCTTTCGGTCTGGCAATAACGCGCCAGGAACGCCCGGCCACATTCAGCGTGCGGCTCAGCGTCAGGTTCGGGCCAAGTGCAGTGGGTGCTTCGCTGCCCGCTTGTTTGGGATAGAGCAGGCGCCCGCCGGCGGCTGGCGTATCGTCAAACAGGCGCAGTTCAAGCCGCGAGGCGGCCTGCTTTTCGCCGTTCTCGACCAAATGGTCGATTCTCAATAGCGCCAGTACAAAACCTTTGAGCTGAGTCGAACGTTGCGCCCCGTTCTGCGGCACCAGGCCGTGCTGGTAGACCGGCCTGGCAATGAAAAAAACATCCTGCGCCCGCTGCGCTTGATTCCCGGTCATTGCCGCGCTCGCAGTCAAGGTGCCCGACGCTGCGGTCTGTTCCAGGAACGCGCGGCTTGTCGGATTGGCAGCCAGATCGAAACCGAGCAGGTCTTCGTTGCCACTCGTTGGCACAGCAAAAAAGATCGGGTAATACTCGGCACGGCGCGCGGCTGTTGTCAGGCTTGCGTCGGACCGGCGTTCGGTGAAGTCAAAGTCGGTCAGGCTGTCCTGCCGCGCGCTTGCAACCGAGTGCCCGCGCTGCGATTCGGCAACGCGCGCCACCCAGACTCGCATCTGCGTCATCGACCCGTTGACAGGCACGGGTGGCGTCAGCTTTTGAAATGTGCTGCGGTCCACGTCGCTGTTGGCATCAAAGAAGGTGCCGAGTTGGGCCAGCTAATTGAACGCGGACTGGATGTTGGCATCGAGGCGGTCCAGTCTTTCATCGGCCTGTTCGCGAAAGCCGCTTTCCGCCCGCTCTCGTTCGTTGTTGCGCAGGAAGCCGACCACAATGAGCGTCATGAGGGCCACCAGCAGCCCGATCCACAACCATTTCAGCGGATTTGCCGCGAGGGCGAATTTGCTCCGCATCATAGGCGGGAGCGGGTGCTGGGCATGGACGGCGTCATCGGTGCTGGCTTGGTGTGAACGGCAACCAATTATCCGTCACCACGTCAGGGTCTCCAGTCCCACGCTGACGCTGCTCGGCACCATGGCAACAACAGCGGGATCAGGAGCAGGCTTGCAGGAATTTGCCGATCTCCGCTAGCGCTTCCTGGCCTTCGGGTAATTCGGGGTGGTAGATCTGCCAGACATGGACCATGTGCGGCCACGTCTGCAAACTGACCGGCGAACCAGCGGCCTGTGCCTTGGCGACGTAGCGCCGGCTATCGTCGAGCAGCATCTCCATCTCGCTGGCCTGAACCAGCAGCGGCGGCAGACCGGCGAGGTCGCCAAACACAGGTGAAATGATCGGCTCGCACGGGCGAATCCGCATTGCCAGCCAGCCACCCCACAGCAGGACCATGCGTGGCAAGCGGGTCAGCGATTTGAACAGCGGACCCAGCATCGGGTCGGTGGCGAGATTGTTTTTCAGGCTCGGGCTGCCCAGCGTGCCGTCGGTGGCCGGTGACAGGGCGACGGCGGCGTTGGGTGCGCGCAGCCCTTGGTCGCGAATCCAGGCGATCAGCGACAGCGTCAGGTTGCCGCCGGCGGAGTCCCCGGCGACGAAGATGGCGCTAGCCTCAGTTGCGCCATCCGGCCCGTTGTCCAATAGCCAGCGGTAGGCGCTGCGGCTGTCCTCAATGCCGGCCCGGCGCGGGTGTTCGGGCATCAGCCGGTAGTCAATGGCCAGTACGGCGGCATTGGCGAGTTCCGAGAACTTCGCGGTCAGGCGTCGATGGCTGCGCGGGCTGCCCATGGTGTAGGCGCCGCCATGGATGTAGAGCAGGCGCCGACGGCTGTCGACGCCCGGGGCCAGCACCCATTCGGCCTTCACGCCAGCGGCATCGACCGGGGTGAATTGCGCGCTCAAGGTGTTGCTGTCGAACATGGTGTCCATGTGGCGGCGCAGCACGGCTATATGCTGGCGGCGCGGCGTGCTGCTGATGATCTCGGCAATGCCGCTGAGCGAGGCCACTACCGACAGATGTTCGGGGCTGGGTGCCGGAACCTTGTCGCTGCGCAGGGGCGCCGCCTGGTCGAAGGCGCTCAGGTCGGGTCCCTGTAGGGAATAGACGGTCACGGCCCAGATCACGGCCACGATGGCCAGCAGTGCGAAAAGAATGGCAGTCATTTGTTGGTACTCCTTTGTTCATTTTTCCCGCTTGGCATGTCGGTCGCGGATCAGGTCCGCAACGACAATGATGAACTCGTAACGATGGCTATCGCCTTGAGCCCTTGTTGCCGCACGGAACTCTTGAGCTTGCCGATCACATGCATCTCACAGGCTTTGCAGTCAAAACGCAGTGTGAGTCTCTCCTTGCCGTTGACCAGTTGCAAGGGTTCGGCCTTGACCGTGCCCTGAACACCGGTGATGCCCTTGGCCTGCTTCGGGCACAGGCTCATGGAAAAGCGCACGCAGTGCTTGGTGATCATCAGGCTGACTTCGCCGCTCTCCTGTAGCGCCTCATAAGCCGGCGCGATGACTTTGACACCATGGCGGGCATAGAAGTCGCGCGCTTTCTGGTTGTAGACATTGGCCAGGTAGCTCAGGCTGCTCTCCGGGTAGGGCGCCGGCGGCGTCACGGCCTGACCGCGCGGCAAGCGCAGCCAAGCCCGTTCGCGCGCGGCCTCCAGCGCCGCCACCGCATCGCGGCGCAGCGGGTTGAGCAGCGAGGTCGGCACGAACCAGGCTTGCGAAAGTTCGACTTGCAGATCGAGCAGGGTAAAGAGGCTCTCGCCCAACTTGCCGATGTGTTCGTGCAGATTTCTGCTGGCGCCAGCCGCATCGTGCGCGAGTTGGCGCCGGGCCGCCGGTAACGCTGCATAGGCGAGGGCGCTGTGGCCGTCCTCATCGGTCAGGGTCAGCTTCAGGCCATCGGGCGTCTCGGTCAACTGCGCCCAGACGCCGATGCGGCGTTCGGCTGACTTCTTCTCCAGCATGCGCACCCACTCGACATCGCGATTGCGGTTGACCTCAGTGCCCTTGCGCAGGTCCTTCAGGCTCGCCAATGCGTCCTTCGGGAACACGCGCCAGCGCTTGCCCATGGCCTGCGCGCGGTTGATGGCCAGACCGACAAGTTCTTTTTGCAGGTCGTAGTAGCACAGGCCGTCGCCGTTATGCAGCACGGTGTTGCTCGCCGCGGTTTCGATCTCGACCCAGTTCGGTCCGAGTTGCGTCACGTGGCCAATCGGTCGGCCCGGATTCTTGGGCGAGTCGAAAGCGCCGATGTCGATCTGGCGCCCCGGCACGAAATAGTCGGTGAACTCGCGGTTGAAGTTCTGCTTCGGGTCCGGCGTGAACGTGAAGGTGGTGCTGCCGCTTGATGATCGGGCCAGCGGTTGGGCCGAGTGCGGGCGCTCGTCGATCAGCGCGTCGAGCAGCGTGCGGTAGTGCGCCGTGATGTTCTTGACGTAGGCCATGTCCTTGTAGCGGCCCTCGATCTTGAAGCTGCGCACGCCGGCATCGACCAGCGCCGCCAGGTTCTCGCTCTGGTTGTTGTCCTTCATCGACAGCACGTGCTTGTCGTGCGCGACAAAGCGCCCGGAGCTGTCGATCACCTGATAGGGCAGGCGGCAAGCCTGGCTGCATTCGCCACGGTTCGCGCTGCGCCCACTGTGCGCCTGGCTGATGTAGCACTGGCCGCTATAGGCCACGCACAGTGCGCCATGGACGAAAAACTCCAGCGTGCTGCGTGCCGGGTCGGTGGCGGCGCGGATGGCGGCGATCTGGGATAGTGTCAGTTCGCGTGCCAGTACCAGTTGCGACAGACCGGCGTCTTGCAGAAAGCGCGCTTTCTCGGGCGTGCGAATGTCGGTCTGGGTGCTCGCGTGCAACTGGATCGGCGGCAGGTCGAGCGTCAGCAGGCCCATGTCTTGGATGATCAGCGCATCGACGCCGGCCTCGTACAACTGCCAGGCCAGTTGCCGCGCTGGCGCCAACTCGTCATCGCGCAGGATGGTGTTAAGGGTGACGAAGACCCGGCTGTTGAAACGGTGGGCGTGGCGCACCAGGCGCGCGATCTGCTGCACGCTGTTATCGGCGCTGGAGCGTGCGCCGAACGAGGGTCCACCGATGTAGATGGCATCGGCGCCGTGGTTAACGGCTTCGATGCCGATGTCGGCATCGCGTGCCGGGGCCAGGAGTTCGAGCTGATGGTCGGGCAGTGACATGAGGCGGATTATCGGCGCTCTGATCGGTTATCGTTGCAACATGAGTCGCAAAACGCCAAGTCCCGCGAGCCACCGTTTTGAAACGGTGGACGCGCTGCGCGGCCTGGCCATGGTCTGGATGACGGTCTTTCACTTCTGTTTCGACCTCAACCAGTTTGGTTACCTGCAGCAGAACTTCTACCGCGACCCGTTCTGGACCACTCAGCGCGCCTTGATCGTGGGCCTGTTTCTGCTGTGTGCCGGCATGGGGCAGGCGCTGGCGCTGGCGCAGGGGCAGAGCTGGCCGCGTTTCTGGCGCCGCTGGGTCCAGGTCGTCGGCGCGGCCTTGCTGGTTAGTGCGGGGTCGTTGTGGATGTTCCCGCAAAGCTACATCTACTTTGGCGTGCTGCATGGCATCGCGCTGATGCTGATCGTGCTGCGGCTGACGGTGCGCTGGGGCCGCTGGCTCTGGCTGCTCGGCGTCGTCGTTGTGGCGGTCAAGCTGCTGGCGGTCTACGCGCTGGAGACAGCGGCACCGCCGCTGCTGGTAGACCTATTGAACAGCCGCCCGCTGAGCTGGCTCGGCCTGGTCACGCAAAAGCCCATCACCGAGGACTTTGTGCCGTTGCTGCCCTGGCTCGGCGTGATGTGGTGGGGTGGCGCCATCGGTGGCTGGCTGGCAGGACCGGGTGCCGCGTTTCTGCAGCGCCCCTTGCCCGCGCTGCTCAGGCCCTTGGCTTTGCTAGGGCGCTGGAGTCTGTCCTACTACCTGCTGCATCAGCCCGTGATGATCGGCGCACTGATGGCGCTGGGTTGGGTGTTGGGAAGATGAGGTGTATCCCGTATGCAGCCGAAGGCGTAATACGGGGATGCCATGGCGGTGCCGACCCCGTATTGCGCTGCGCTCCATACGGGCTACGCAGGCAACGCGGGTTTGCCAAATAGGCTTACTCGACCTTCGCCTTGGTGCGCAAATCTTCCTGGTACTTGTTCATCTTTTGCTGTTGCAACTGCTGGGCAACCTGCGGCTTGACGTCGTCGAACTTCGGCAGTTGCGCGTCGCGCACATCGTCGAGGCGAATGATGTGGTAACCGAATTGCGTCTTGACCGGTGTTTCGCTGGTCTTGCCCTTGGCCAGCTTGGTCAGGGCGTCGGAGAATTCAGCCACGTAGTTGCCGGCGCTGGCCCAGCCCAGATCGCCGCCATTGGCGCCAGAGCCCGGGTCTTTCGATGACTTCTTGGCGATCTCGTCAAACTTGCCGCCCTTCTTCAGTTGGGCGATGATGGCCTTGGCCTGGTCTTCCTTTTCCACCAGAATGTGGCGCGCGTGGTATTCCTTGCCACTGTTGGCGGTCGCGAACTTGTCGTACTCGGCCTTGACTTCGGCATCGCTGACCGGATTGGCCTTCTGGTAATTGGCGAACAGTTCGCGGATCAGCAGGGTCTGGCGTGCCAGTTCCATCTGAACTTTGAAGTCGGCCGTCGTGTCCAAGCCCTGTTTCACGGCTTCCTGCATGAAAATTTCGCGGGCAATGACTTCGTCCTTGATCTGCGCCTGCATTTCCGGTGTCACCGCGCGGCCGGAACGTGTGATCTGCTCGGTCAGTTCCGCTACGCGCGAGCTCGGCACGGCTTTGCCGTTGACGATGGCGACGTTTTGCGCCAGTGCCAGGGGTGCCATGCTGCCCAGCAGGGCGGCCGCGGTCAGGGCGGTCAGGTATTTCATTTTCATTCGGGTTTCCTAAGTAACAAGCTGTAAGGGGTCGGTTTCAAGAAAAACTCAAACCGGAGGGGGTCGGGTTTCGATGGCCAGCGCGTGCAGGCCATCGTCGATAAATTCTCGCAGCGCATCATACACAAGACGGTGCTGCATCACAGCCGATTTGCCGCTAAACAGGGGCGATGTGATGCGAACCCGAAAATGGGTGCCGAAGCCGCTGCCGTTGGCGCCGGCATGACCGTGGTGCTGATGGCTCTCGTCGAGCACTTCCAGTGTGATCGGGTCCAGGGTCTCGCGCAGACGCTGCGCGATGCGCTCGGCCGTGGGCGGGGTGGCAGGGCTGTGGTTCATGGTGGGCTCGGGGTCTTGGGCTCGTCGGGCTTGATGTAGCGCGCGATGTAGAAGCCCTGGCCGATGATGAAAACCAATGGGAACGCATAGCCCCAAAGCTTGAAGTTGACCCAGTCCTCGGTGCTGTAGTAGGCCGCCACATAGGCGTTGATCAGCGCCATGAAGACGCTGTAGGCAACCCAAACCAGGTTCAGGCGCATCCAGACGCGATCGGGCAATTCGAGTTGGCTGCCCAGCAGCATTTTGAGGAAATTTTTCTGGTAGACCCAGACCGCGATCGCCAGCGCGATGGCCATGGCGCCGTACAACACGGTCGGTTTCCATTTGATGAAGCGATCATCGTGCAGCACCAGCGTCAGGCTGCCAAAGATCAGTACCAGTACCAGCGTGACTTTGTGCATGGCCTGCAACTTGCGGTCGATGCCGTAGATCAGCGCCATCTGCGCCAGCGTGGCACCCATCAGCACGGCAGTGCCGACGTAGATGTCGTACAGCTTGTAGCTGCCGAAAAACAGCAGGATGGGAAAAAAGTCGATCAGTATTTTCATTTGGGGGTGAAGTTTAACGAGGCCGAGTTCATGCAATAGCGCAGGCCCGTTGGCGCCGGGCCGTCCTCAAACACATGACCAAGGTGCGCGCCGCAGTCGGCGCAGTGCACTTCGGTGCGCAAGGAGCGTAGTTTGCCATCGACCTTGGTGCCGACGGCCGACTCGTCAATCGGTGCGAAATAGCTCGGCCAGCCACAGTGCGACTCGAACTTGGTTTCTGAATCGAACAGGGGCTTGTCGCAGCAGATGCAGCGGTAGACGCCTGGCGCCTGCTGGCCTTCGAGCTTGCCGCTGAAAGCGCGTTCCGTGGCCTCATGGCGCGTGACCTCGAAGGCCAGCGGCTCGGCGCCTTTTTCCTCGAGCAGGGCTTGCCACTGCGCGTCGGTTTTGGTGATTCTGTAGGTCATGGTCAGCTCAGGTGATGTGCGTTGTAGGGTCAGGAACTGCAACTGATTTCGATGCCGCTGGCCCAGTCGGGCGGAAAATCGGCATAGGCTTCAAAACCGGGGTGTTCGTCATAGGGTGATTCGAGCAGCGTCAGCAAAGTGGCGACCAACGAGAAGTCTTTGTCCTTTGCGGCGCGGATGGCTTGCTCACCGAGGTGATTGCGCAGCATGAATTTTGGATTTGATCGCAGCATCAAGTCCGTCACTTGCTGCGCTGGCACAGCGGCTAGGCATTGGGCATAGCGTTGCAGCCAGGCGTCAATGCCGGCGTGCACCAGAAACAGAGCGCGTACCGCCTCGGTGTTGCGACCACCGTCCGAGTGGCTCAGGCGGCGCCAGAAGATGGTGTAGTCGGTGCGCTCCTGCGCCAGCAGGCCCAGAATGTCTTCAATCAGGCTGCGCTGCTGCGCCGCATCAATGTCGCAATGCAGCGGGATGCCGAGCTTGGCCCGCATCAAGTTCTGCAGCGCGACGGGAAAGGCGGTCTTGAAGGTCTCCAGCGCCGCGATGGCCGGCGCCGATTCGCCGATCAGCGGCAGCAGCGCCTGTGCCAGGCAGGACAGGTTCCAGTAAGCGACCGCCGGCTGGCGGTTGAAGGCGTAGCGAGCCTGGGTGTCGGAGTGGTTGCAGACGTGGCCCGGGACGAAAGCGTCCAGGAACTGGAACGGACCGTAGTCGATGGTCAGGCCCAGAATGCTCATGTTGTCGGTGTTCATGACGCCATGGCAAAAGCCTATCGCCTGCCATTGCGCGACGGTCTCGGCGGTGCGCAGACAGACCGCTTGCAACAGTGCGGCATAGGGATTGCCGGCCAGCGTGTCGCTGTTGCCACACTGCGGGTAATGGCGCGCGATCACATGGTCTGCCAGGGCTTTGAGCTGCGCGTGCTGGTCGCGGTAACAGAAGTGCTCGAAGTGGCCGAAGCGGATGAAGCTCGGCGCCACCCGTGTGACGACCGCCGCCGTCTCCATGGT
>CAIXNB010000133.1 GCA_903920695.1 uncultured beta proteobacterium | reverse complement strand
CGCTCCGCAATCAAGAAAGCTGATCGCATCCTTCAATGGCTGATAACTACGACGACTACTCCAAAGATCAGCTCCTGCGCCTGCTTCGCGAGCGGGATCGTAGGCCAAATTTCGGTCTTGTGTGGGAGCGCGACGAGATTGACCACGACCTATCGATCAACAACGATTTTGTGGCGTTGGACTGGGATGCTAGCCTGAGTTGTGGCGACGGCCCACAAGACAACCTGATCATTGAAGGCGATAATTTCGACGCCCTGCGCACCTTGCGCATGACGCACGCCGGTCGGGTGAAGTGCATCTACATCGACCCGCCCTACAACACCGGCAACCGCGACTTCATTTACAACGACAGTTTCATTGATAAGGACGATAACTACCGCCATTCCAAATGGCTGGAGTTCATGTACCGGAGGCTAGAACTGGCGAAGGAACTGCTGACTGAGGATGGTGTGATTTTTGTGTCCATCGACGACAACGAGGTGTTCCATTTGGGTCTGTTGATGGAGCAGGTGTTTGGTGCGACGAACTTCATTGCGAACGTGATCTGGCAGAAAGTCTTTTCACCAAAAAGCACGGCTCAGCATTTTTCAGATGACCATGAGTACATCGTTTGCTTTGCCCTCAACAAGACCGTCTGGCGACCAAACCCGGTGCCGCGCTCTGTGGCGCAGGACAAGGCCTACAAGAACCCCGACAAGGACCCGCGTGGTCCATGGACTTCAGGCGATCTATCGGCTCGCAATTTCTACAGTAAGGGCACCTACCCAATCACCTGCCCCTCCGGGCGTATTGTCGCAGGCCCACCGCCTGGCAACTACTGGCGTTTCTCCGAGGAACGTTTTCTCGAATTGGACCGCGAGAAGCGCATCTGGTGGGGCAAGGATGGCGACAACATTCCGCGCTTCAAGCGATTCCTTTCGGACGTTCAGAAGGGCGTGGTGCCACAAACACTGTGGCAGTACAACGAAGTCGGACATACGCAAGATGCCAAGCAAGAAATTCATGAAATTCTTCGATTCGAAAATACCACAGACGTTTTTTCCACTCCCAAGCCGGTGGCCCTAATGGAGCGGATCATGCGAATAGCTACCAAGCCCGGTGACATCGTGCTGGATTTCTTTGCCGGGTCAGGCACCACCGCGCAGGCTGTGCTGAACCTGAACAAGGAAGACGGCGGCAATCGCCGCTTCATTCTTGTGTCGAGCACCGAAGCGACGGTGGTAACACCCGACAAGAATCTATGTCGAGACGTATGCGCCGAGCGGGTGCGGCGCGTCGTAGCCGGCTACACCACGAAGAAGGGCGAGGTGACTGTCGCTCTAGGTGGTGGCTTTGCCTATCTGCGCTGTCGGCGCATACCGGCGGCCACGGTGTTTCGCGGCATCCAGCACGCTCAAGTTTGGACCGCGCTGCAATTGATTCACGACGTGGCGCTGTCACCCTATCAGGCAGCATTGCCCATGCAGACAGCACAAGGCAAACGCTCCGTGGTGATCTATTTGCCGAAGGTGTCCGACGCCGTGCTGAAGGCACTGCAAACCGCGATTCATGGAGCCGGGCAAGCCGTAGTGTATTCATGGCAACCGGCCTTGCTGGCGCAACGCTTGACTGACCCGCGTGTTTCATTCGAGCCGATTCCGGCGTTTCTGGTCAACCGCTTCGGTG
>CAIXNB010000132.1 GCA_903920695.1 uncultured beta proteobacterium | reverse complement strand
GATCGCCTTGCGCGCGTGCCCGGGCGCACCGGACCTGATGCCGGGCGACGTCGTCACTACCGGCACCTGGACCGATGCCTGGCCGGTGCAGCCGGGCGAGCGCTGGAGTGGTGCTTTCGGCACACCACTGTCCCGGCTCGATATCGAATTTCGCTAGCAAGCCCGAATACGCGCTCAACCTGACGCGTCAGTGTCCGCCTTCAAACAGCACCGAATATTTATGAAACTTGCCACCTGGAATGTCAACTCGCTGACTGTGCGCCTGCCGCAGGTGCTGGACTGGCTGGCGGCCAATCCGGTTGATGTGTTGGCCTTGCAGGAACTCAAGCTAACCGACGACAAGTTTCCGTTCGACGCACTGGCGCAGGCCGGCTACCTGGCGCAGTGCTTCGGTCAGAAGACCTACAACGGCGTGGCCCTGCTGTCACGCGCATCGGCCACCGACGTGGTGCGCAACATCCCTGGCTTTGCCGACGACATGGCGCGCGTCATCAGCGCCACCATTGACGACGTCCGCGTCATCGGCGCCTATTTCCCCAATGGCCAGGAGCCGGGTTCAGAGAAGTTCGAATACAAAATGAGTTGGCTCAAGGGCCTGCGCGACTGGGTCCGCGCCGAACTGGTGCAACACCCGAAACTGGTGCTAATGGGCGACTACAACATCACCTTCGACGACGCCGACGTCTGGGACCCGATCGGCCTGAAAGACACGATTCACTGCACCGAAGAAGAGCGCTATCACCTGCGCGCGCTGATTGCGCTAGGCCTGCACGATGCATTGCGGTTGTTTGTGCAGCCTGCAAAAAACTATTCCTGGTGGGACTACCGCGATTTCGGCTTCCGCCGCAACCGGGGCTTGCGCATCGACCACATTCTGGTCAGCGATGCGCTCAAACCCAGCGTGACCACCTGCGTGATCGACAAGACACCACGCAAGAACGAGCGCCCCAGCGATCACGCCCCGGTCGTTCTGACACTACTCTAGACCCAAATCATGAATCTTGCGCGTGATGGTGTTGCGGCCAATGCCCAGGCGCTGTGCCGCCTCAATGCGCCGGCCGCGGGTAGCTGCCAGCGCAGCCAAAATCAGCCGGGATTCAAAGCGGCGCGTCAGCTCATCCCAGACATCATTGCGCCCACTCGCCAGCAGGGCCATGGCATCGGCCTCCAGACCCGTCTCCCAGTTGGCCACGGCAACGGCCGGTGCGGCCAGCGGCAGCGCTGGCGTTTCAGCCAGCGTGGCAGACACGCTCGACGGCACCACCACCAGTGGCGACAAACCTGGCGCCGATGGCAGTGACACAGGCGACTCGACCGCACCGCCGGCAACCACGCCCACTTCGGGCGGTAAATCCTTGGACTCAATCAACTGGGCCGGCGTCATCACGGTCAGCCAGTGGCACATGTTCTCAAGTTGGCGCACGTTGCCGGGAAAACTGAACTGCCCCAGCCATACCAGCGCCGCATCCGAAATCCGCTTCGCCTCGACGCCAAGTTGCACCGCACTTTGCTGCAGAAAATGACGCGTCAGCATCGGCACATCCTCGCGCCGTTCACGCAGGGCCGGCAGCCGCAGACGAATCACATTAAGCCGGTGAAACAAGTCCTCGCGAAAGGCACCATCCTTGACGCGCTGCTCCAGATTCTGATGCGTGGCCGCGATCACGCGCACATTGGTCTTGACCGCACTGTGACCGCCGACGCGGTAGAAATGACCATCGCTGAGCACGCGCAAAAGCCGCGTCTGCAGATCAAACGGCATGTCGCCAATTTCGTCGAGGAACAGGGTGCCGCCGTCGGCCTGTTCGAAGCGACCGCGGCGCATGGTCTGCGCACCCGTGAAGGCGCCGCGCTCATGCCCGAACAACTCCGACTCCAGCAAATCCTTCGGGATGGCAGCTGTGTTGATGGCCACAAACGGACCGCTGGCGCGCGATGAATGCTTGTGCAGGGCACGCGCCACCAACTCCTTGCCTGAACCCGACTCACCGGTGATCATGACCGTGACATTGCTCTGGCTCAAGCGCCCGATGGCGCGAAACACATCCTGCATGGCTGGCGCCTGCCCCAGCATCTCTGGCGTCTGCGCCATCTGCTCTTCACTGACCTCCTCGCGCTGGCTTTCCTCAACCGCGCGCCGGATCAGTTCAACCGCCTTGGGCAGGTCGAAGGGTTTGGGCAGGTACTCGAAGGCGCCACCCTGGAAAGCCGATACCGCACTGTCCAGATCTGAATAGGCGGTCATGATGATCACCGGCAGCGCCGGGTATTGCGCCTTGACCTTTTCCAGCAGATCCAGACCGGAGCCGCCCGGCATGCGGATGTCACTGACCAGCACCTGGGGTCCGTTCTCTTCGGTCGCGCTGCTCAGCGCCAGCAGCACGTCGCGCGGATTCGTGAAGCTGCGTGTCGGCAGGCCCTCGCGCAACAGCGCTTTTTCCAGGACGAAGCGGATGGACTGGTCGTCATCTACTATCCAAATCGGCTTCATATCTATTCCCTGATCTTGCTCTAACGATTAAGGTAACGGAATCAATATTTTGAAATCCGTATGGCCAGGCACACTGTCGCACTCGATCAAACCGTGATGCTGCTGTACAAAGGTCTGCGCCAGGGTCAGGCCCAAGCCTGATCCCCCTTCGCGTCCCGATACCAGCGGATAGAAAATCCGGTCCTTGATCGAGGCTGGTACACCAGGCCCGTTGTCAATGACATGCAATTCCAGTGCCAACCGGTAACGCTGTTTGCCAAAAGTGGTCTGGCGCGCGACGCGGGTGCGAAAGATCAGACAGGCATCGCCTTGCGCAATTCTGTCCGTCAAGGCCTGGCAGGCATTGTGCGCAATGTTGAGTACGGTCTGGATCAATTGTTCGCGGTCGCCGCGAAACTCGGGGATCGAGGTGTCATAGTCGCGCACCACGGTCAAGCCCTTGGGAAATTCGGCTGAAAGAAGCACGCGCACGTGCTCACAGACCTCATGGATATTGACGTCGCCCACCAGGTGCGGACGCCGGTGCGGCGCCAGCAGGCGATCGACCAGCGATTGCAGGCGATCTGCCTCGTGAATGATGACCTGCGTGTACTCGGTGAGCTCGCGCGATTCGATCTCCATCTCCAGCAGTTGCGCCGCACCCCGAATGCCGCCGAGCGGGTTCTTGATTTCGTGCGCCAGATTGCGAATCAGTTCCTTGTTGGCAAGTGCCTGTTCGGCCAGACGCTCTTCACGATCCTGGCGCGCCTGCAACTCCAAGGGCAACAGTTCAACCACAATTTCATCGACGACTTCGGTCTGCGTCACGATCACATGCACGGGCAATGGATCGCGGTTCAAGCGCGTCAGCCAGGCGTCGTAACGCAAGGCTGCAAACTGGTTGCCGCCAACACCCAGCAATGCATTGGCCAGGCTGGCCGGTTCGGTAAAACTATCGGGGAAATGAGAACCCACAATCGAGCGCCTTGAAATGCCTAGCGCATCTTCCAGCGCGGCATTGGCAAACAGCGCCGAGCCATCGCCATGGAGCACCGCCACCAGTGTGGCCAGCAAGTCAAACGACTGAAAACGCAAGGGCACCGGCAAAAGTGCGTCTGCGGCAGCAGCCTGTTTGAGGCGGGTCATTTCAACGCAGACGTTGCGGAAGCACGCCCGAGTTCGCGCCGAATGCCGGCGATATCGCTCTCGTTGCGCAACAGGCTGGCCTTGAGTTCAGAGACGCGGGTCAGATAGTTCCTGGAAGTGCGCGTCTCATCGGCGCGCAATTGCGGCTCGCCGTTGTTGTATTCCTTCTGCAAATCGAACTGGCGTTCTTGCGCCTTCTTGAGTTCAGCCTCAAGGATCTGACGCGCGTCAGCGTCCCGTGATTTCTGCTCCGTCGCGTCCACCCGCTGCGCCCCGGATGCAGCCACGCGTGCCGAGGCCGGCGCCGCTGGCCGCGTCCCCTGCACCACGGTCACATTGCCACCTTCGAGCAGTTTGCAGCCGCTGACCTTGGAACTTGGCACGGTATTGGTGTACTCGTTGCCACAGCGGTAAATCCGGTCCTGGGCGAAACTGCTCTGGGCCAAAGAGATGGCCACCAATGGCATCAACAATAAAATCTTCATACGTTTTCCACGCGGTAATGTCGGCATGGACAGCCCGGCCAGTATGCGCCGAGCCCATACGGCACAAAAAAAGGACGGTCTGAACCGTCCTTTTTTACCACAAAGCATGAAGGATGCTCTGCATCCTTCATGCTTACAGGGAATAGTACATGTCGAATTCAATCGGATGCGTGGCCATGCGCAAGCGCGTGACTTCGGTCATCTTGAGTTCGATGTAGGCGTCGAGCATGCTGTCGGTAAAGACACCGCCCTTGGTCAGGAAACTGCGGTCGGCGTCCAGACAATCGAGCGCTTGGTCCAGGCTGTGGCAGACGGTAGGGATCTTTGCGTTTTCTTCCGGCGGCAGATGGTACAAGTCCTTGGTCGCAGCTTCGCCCGGGTGAATCTTGTTCTCGATACCGTCCAGACCCGCCATCATCAGGGCCGCAAAGCCGAGGTAGGGGTTCATCAGCGGATCTGGGAAGCGCGCTTCAATGCGACGACCCTTGGGGTTGGCCACATACGGAATGCGGATCGAGGCCGAGCGGTTCTTGGCCGAGTAAGCCAGCTTCACCGGGGCTTCGTAGCCAGGCACCAGGCGCTTGTAGCTGTTGGTGCCGGGGTTGGTGATGGCGTTCAAGGCGCGCGCATGCTTGATGATGCCGCCAACGTAGTACAGGGCGAAGTCGGACAGACCGGCATAGCCGTCACCGGCAAACAGGTTCTTGCCGTCTTTCCAGATCGACTGGTGCACATGCATGCCGGAGCCGTTGTCACCGACGATGGGTTTTGGCATGAAGGTGGCGGTCTTGCCATAGGCATGGGCCACGTTTTGCACCACGTACTTGAGAACCTGTGTCCAGTCGGCGCGCTGCACCAGCGTGCTGAATTTGGTGCCGAGTTCATTCTGGCCGGCGCCGGCCACTTCGTGGTGGAACACTTCGACCGGGATGCCCAGCGATTCGAGAATCAGCGACATTTCAGCGCGCATGTCCTGCGTGCTGTCGACCGGCGGCACGGGGAAGTAGCCGCCCTTGACGGTCGGACGGTGGCCCTTGTTGCCGCCATCGATCTTCTTGCCCGAATTCCAGGGTGCTTCGCCCTCGTCGATCTTGAAGAAGGTGCCCGACATATCGGTGTTCCAGCGCACGTCATCAAAGATGAAAAATTCAGGCTCTGGGCCGAAATAGGCGGTATCGCCCATGCCGGAGGCCTTGAGGTAGGCTTCGGCGCGCTTGGCGACCGAACGCGGATCGCGGTCATAGGCCTTGCCATCGCTCGGCTCGACCACGTCGCAGCTCAAAAACAGCGTAGTTTCTTCGAAGAACGGGTCGATGTTGGCCGTATTTGGGTCAGGCATCAACTGCATGTCGGAAGCTTCAATGCCCTTCCAGCCAGCGACGGACGAGCCGTCAAACGCATGACCGGAGCTGAACTTGTCTTCATCAAAATGGGAAACCGGCACGGTTACGTGCTGCTCTTTGCCCCGGGTATCGGTGAAACGGAAGTCAACAAACTTGACTTCGTTGTCTTTCACCATCTTCATGACGTCTGCGACGGTCTTGGCCATCAAATACTCCTGGTTGGAACGTTGTTGAGAAAGTAACAGGGATACCAATGCAGTTTCTGTGCCAATGCCGGCACAGTCACCGATATCCCGAAGCCCATATTCTGCCTTGAGTTTGGGCCGGATTGAACCGACGTCCAAGGAAGATTAGATGCATTGACTTGGTGCAAATCAATGGCGCACCATATTGGCCGAACTACTATTGCACCAATTCAGGGCCGAGCTGGATATCAAAGGTCCGCAAGCCGGCGAGCAAAGCCGGATAGGCCTGCGCCACCGAGCCCGGCTCGCCTTTGACGCCCAACTCGATGTGGCGACCATAAGTCGGATGGTCGACGCTGGGCAGGCTGAACACCTTGACGCCGGGGTGAGCGCGCTCGATTTCCTCCATCAAGGGCGTCAAGGCGGACTCCATGGCGCCATAGACGACGACAGATTTCTCGATCCAGGCCTCGCGGCGAAAGTGCTGCGAATACTC